>JBDKSR010000264.1:0-3332 GCA_039680545.1 Bryobacteraceae bacterium
GGACGATCGTGATCTCCGGCAAGATGAGTTATCACGCGAACGTGACCGGAGTAATTCATTTCGTGAATGAGGTGATGCCCCGGATTTGGTCCGAGATGCCTGACGTGCGGCTTTGGATCGTGGGAAAAGACCCACCGCGCGAGGTGCGGAAACTCGGGATTGCGTGGAGTAGCGTTCAGATGCCACCTGCGGCGACAAACGGGAACCACGATTCGAGAGTGGTCATTACGGGTACGGTGGATGACATACGGCCATTCCTGCATCGTGCCACCCTCGCCGTGGCTCCGATCCTTTACGGGGCCGGCATCCAGAATAAGGTCCTTGAAGCACTCGCCTGCGGACTGCCGGTCGTCGCGACAACGGGTGCGGTCTCCGCCCTTGACGTGTGCCCCGGCCACGACCTGCTCGTAGCTCGAGACACGAACGAACTGGCAGCATCCGTTTTGTCTTTGCTGGGGAATCCGGGCCTCCGGACTCGCCTCGGCCAAGCCGGCAGATTCATGGTTGAACAGCACCACCAGTGGCGATCAATCGCGCAAGGACTGACGCAGATCTACCGAGAGGCGCATGCCTGAGATCACACAGATGGGAACCCGGAGAGTGTTTGACCGGGTGCTGTGGGCGATCGTTATCGCGGCCGTGATCGTAAGGATTGCCGCAGCTTTCTATCAAGGCAACCTGGTGGAGCCCCTTCCTGGCGTCTGGGACCAGATCTCATATCACAATCTGGCTGTCCGAGTACTTGAAGGGCACGGGTTCAGTTTTGCGACGGGATGGTGGCCGGTTACACCCACCGGTCAGCCGACCGCCCATTGGAGTTACCTGTACGTTCTCTATCTCGTTCTGGTTTACTCCGTGTTTGGCGCGAATCCCCTCGCGGCGAGACTGATCCAAGCACTGATAACGGGCGTGCTTCAAATTCTACTCACGTATCGGGTCGGTAAGCGGGTGTTTAGCCGCCGGGCCGGCCTGATTGCCGCCGCACTGGCCACGGCCAACGCGTACTTCATCTTGTACTCAGGTGCCTTGATGACGGAGTCGCTATACATCGTGGCCCTATTGTGGGCGGTCGATATCTCGACAGCGATGACGGACCGGGATGCTCAGGAGTATAGTCCTGCGCGAGCGAGCACATGGGTATGGTTGGGACTCGCATTGGGGATTGCAGTGCTCCTGCGGCAGGTAACGCTGTTACTGGTTCCCGTGGTTCTCGGTTGGGTTGTGTGGCGCATTTTGAAGCGCTTGACGACGGAGCGGGAGGAGCGCAGGCGGCACGTACTCACGACCGTCCGGCAGTCCGTCATCTCCATGATCATTCTGGCCGGATGCATTCTGCCCTGGACAATTCGAAATTACAAGGCGTTCGGCACGTTCGTTCTGCTGAATACGAATGCTGGGTTCGCTTTCTTTTGGGCGAACCATCCGATACACGGTACGGACTTCATCCCAATCCTTCCCGCGGACAAAGCGAGCTATGGCGACCTTATTCCGCCCGAGTTGGGCGGGCTGGATGAGGCCAGACTGGATCGTGCACTACTGCAAAGAGGACTCGCGTTCGTTTGGGACGACCCGACAAGATATGCACGGCTGTCGTTAAGCCTCGTGCGAGAGTACTTCAAGTTCTGGCCGTCAGCGAATTCAGGCACGTTGAGTAACTATGCACGGGTCCTGTCATTCGGCGTGTGCTGTCCGTTTCTGGTAGCTGGACTTGCGCTCTGCGTTATCAGGCCGGGCCGAGTCGACGGCTTCCGGGAGGATGGAAAAGCTCACAGGCTGTTCTTGATACTGATCGCCGCGCTCTATACGCTTCTCCACTTGCTGAGTTGGGCTCTTATCAGATACCGATTACCCATTGACGCCATTACCCTGCCGTTCGCCGCTGTTGCAATGGGACTGATGTACGACCGGCTTGCCGGCCTGCGTGGCCCCATCGGTGTTTCGGGGCACAGTACGCCGTTACAGACTCCTGATCATTAGCGAGGTTCTCAAGATGAATGGCCGCATGTATGCAGTTGCGACAGCAGCCCGAGTTGAGCCGTACCCGGAGGCTACGACTCTATCGCTTGAGACACAGCGCCTGATCTTCAGGCTCACGCTGGTTGTTGCGGATGTCCTGGCATTGAGTGTCGCTTTACGCGTGGGTTATTGGTTGCGGTTTGATCTCGGCGTAACGATTTCACCCGAGGTCGTCCCGAGCGCGTTTTACTATCCCCAACTTATTGCATTCCTAATACCTGTGTTTCTGTTGGCCTTCGCAATATTCGGGCTGTACCACATGGATGTGCTTTTGGGTGGTGTGGAGGAGTACTCGAAGGTTTTCCACGCCTGCACAACGGTAACGATGATCGTGGTGATTGTGACGTTCATCACACCGCAGTTTGTTGTCTCGCGGGTGTGGCTGATCTCGGCGTGGCTGCTGTCGTTCGTGAACGTAATCCTCGCCCGCTTCGCCTGTAGACGTCTTGCGTATGCAGCGCGTGACCGAGGCTACCTGCTTGTACCGGCCGTGATTGTAGGTACGAACCAGGAGGCGATGACTCTGGTGGCCGAGTTGAGGAATTGGCGGACGTCCGGACTGCGAATTGTGGGTTGTGTTACGTGCGACGGTCAGGCGAATGCTGAACGCTGGGAAGGGCTGCCCGTCGTTGGCTCGGTGCGCGACATTCAGAGAATCATAAGCCAGCACGCAGTCGTGGACCTGATTGTCGCGATAACCGCGCTGAGCCGGGAAGAGTTGCTGAGGCTTTGCGAGGATGTGAACGCGAGCGAGGGCGTTCACTTGCGCCTGTCGTCGGGGCTCTACGAGCTCCTGACAACCGGGGTGACGGTGAGCAGCATGGGGACCGTACCGCTCATAAGCCTTAACAAGGTTCGGCTCGAACCACAGCAGATCTGGGTGAAGACTCTGCTTGAGTATTCTTTGACTTTTGTGGGGGTCGTACTTCTGTCGCCCGTGTTTCTGGCGATTGCGGCGCTTGTCAAGCTGGATTCCCGCGGCCCCGTCATTCATCGCAGACGCGTGCTGGGAGTGTCCGGGCGGCAGTTCGATGCCTTCAAATTCCGAACGATGTACGTGAACGGTGAAGCCTTACTGAAGGACAAACCGGAACTGAGCGCGGAGCTGCAGGCGAATCACAAACTGAAACACGACCCGCGCATCACGAGAGTCGGCCGCTGGCTCCGGAAATACAGCCTGGACGAACTTCCTCAGTTGTTCAATGTGCTGATGTGCCAAATGAGCCTGGTCGGCCCGCGCATCATTACTGCCGAGGAAGCGGCGAAGTACGGCCGGCACAAACTTAACCTGCTCACTGTGAAACCTGGGATTACCG
>JBDKSR010000265.1:0-2507 GCA_039680545.1 Bryobacteraceae bacterium
TTCGGATCAAAGACATTCCAACTACAGCAACGACTGCTGCGGCTGACGACTACATTGTTATTGATGGCGCTACCAATAAAGTCCGAAAGGGATTGGCTAGTAACCTGATTACCGCCACCGCCGCCGCAGCGGTCGCGGGGCATGATGCGAGCGCGGGAGCGCATCACTTGGGACGGAAACGGATGCTGGTCTTCGGAAACTCGGTTGCAGAGCAATCGGCAGAATATCTGTATCTAGTCACCACTACGACATCCGCAGAAGCCGCCGCCGGGCAACGCGTTATTGTCGTTGCTTCGGCTGCCGGGTTCGCGGAGGGAGGCAAGCTGTCGACGAAGACCTGTTCGGGAACACTTTGGAAAACGTCTATTGCTTCAATCAATGGTACTTCCATCACGTTGGCCGACGACATCCCGGAGTTGATCCGATCCGGTGCTAGCATCCGGCTCCATTCGACGGTGTACCCAGTGCAAACTGCGCAAGGGCTTGGGCTGGCGTCGGCGGCCAATATGGTTCTTGGGTACCCATTTGAACTCTCTTCGGTGTACGGATATGGTGGGGCCGCGACTACTAGCATGCTCCAGAGCCTTGGCCGGTGGTTGGATTATTTTCGGCCAGCCGTGTGTGTTCTTCATTTATTTGAGAACGACATGGCTGGATCTGCCGGAATCGACGAACTGAAATTCTACGCAAAAACCGCTGCCCGTGAATGCGTTAGCCGCAACTGCATTCCGGTGGTGTGCTCGTCGCTTCCGAGTTCAACGCTAGGAGCGTCGCGAGCCGGTGTATTCGATGCGCTCGTAGCCTACATTACCGGAGAGCTAGCGACTGACGTGCCTGGGTGTGTCGGTGTCGACTGCTCGACGAAATGGCTGGATACCAGCAATGCGACGTATCCTCGCTCGCCAATCGCCGGGTGGACAGATGGCATCCACCCGGCTAGCGGACACAAATTCCAGACCGCCGCGCTGACGTTGGTTCCGGCGCTTGCTGGGTTGTCGGGAGTCTCCGAAGAGATCGCATCACTGTCTCCGTATAACTCTACCCGTGCGGGCGGAACGGGTGGGGCTAATTCTGGATTCGTTGCGGGCTCAGTCTCGCCAGCCGGTTGGAATCTGTACGCCTATGGTGGGAAGGTGATAGCCACCACAACGAGGAACGTAGATGGAACGCTGCGAATCACTGCCGATTGGCGCGGGCTCAACGTGGTTAGGGGGACGGATTATATTTCGTTGGGGTATACGTTTACACACCCAACCGCTTGGCCGGTCGGCAATGTTGTCCGCGGATACCTCAAGTCGAAAATCCGTGGAGCTGTTGGGGTGTCTGAGTTTACGGTCAGTGCAAAACTGACCGAGGACGCAACATTTACCTCGGCAGCAGGCATTGGCGCACAGGCTGACATCGGTGCGCATGATACGCCTGTGATAGTCCATACCCCGCAGTTCGAAATACCGGCAGGGAACACCACTTTTACCCTGATGATGACTATCACCACACCTACGTCGGCCGCATCTACTGGATTAGTGGTGATAGACATTGCCGAACTTGGGCTAATGGCGGCTGCGGGAAATATCAAACTGGCTTAACCCTACTTCCCGCCCCGCTCTGCGGGGTGCGGATGGGCGATAAAACACAATGAAACCGATCAAAGCAATCTCCGCCCACCCCCACGCGCTGCTCGCGCTCTGACCCATGACCCTCTCCATTATCTCCTTCGTCGCCGTCCTGCTCGCCCGCCACTTCGGTCCGTCGCCGTGGGGCGCCGGCAAGCGGTGGCTCGGGCGAAAACTGTTCCCGTCTGTAAACTCGTAAGCCATGAGCGCAATTCTCGCCTCCTACGCGCTCGGCCCGGTCGACTTCGAAGACGATACGGAAAATCAAGTACAAACACAATGACTCTCACCGCACTAGTCCTCTCCTTCGCGTCTGGATATGCCGCCGCACTCCTCATCCCCAAAGCGTGGGACAAGCTCCGTGCGTGGCTCGTCGTTAAACTCTCCTAACTATGATCGCGATACTAGTCAAACTGCTCGCCTCCCCGATCCTCGGTTCGATTGCCGGCTTCCTTGGTTCGTGGCTTACGAAGATGGAGGAGCGTAAGCAGAAGGCCTTGGACTACCAGCACGAGGAGACGATGCTTGCTGCTCGAAACCAGCAGGAGATCCTTGTCGCAGAAAAGAAACTTCAGGGACTCATCGAGGAAGGACGGCTTGCGGTCGAGAAGGCGGATGTCGATGCATTCGGGAAAAGTCAGGAGAAGTCCTCGACCTTCGGCGAGAAGGTGAAGAATATGATGCGCGCCGTCCTGATTAGCTACGTCGCCATCGTCTGCGGTGTTCTCACGTTCCTCATCTATCGCCAGATCGGTGGGCTCGATTCAATGGAGTCAGCAGCTCTCGTCGGCCTCTTCGCTGACACCGTAAGCATGTTCTTCTACATGTTCTCGATGGGCTATGCGTGGTTCTACGGAATCCGTGGGTCAAGCTCACAAAAAGCAAAAGAAGCCA
>JBDKSR010000266.1:0-8012 GCA_039680545.1 Bryobacteraceae bacterium
GCGAAGAACTCCACCGAACCCATCGAACTGCTCGTCAAAAGCGGCGAGTATTACAAGACGCACAAGATCGACTATCACGAAGGCGAGAAGTATCCGTGGCTCGAACGTGACGATTCCCGTCCCGACCTGTTGACGAACATCATTTCCACGAAGAAGCCGTCGTAGGCTGCGCGTTACTGGCGTTCGCGCTGGAACCTTGGAATTGGGATGACCTCGTTGACGCGTTCGCAGTAATCGAGGTATGCCTGACCGAAGCGGCGCTGCAAGTACTCGTCTTCGCGGTGGATGAAGCACCGGAAGATCGCGTACGAGAGAAATGGCGTCAAAAGCATCGGCCAGGACCGGCAAAATAGCGCCAGCCCCGGGAAAGCCAGCGTGATCCATCCAGCATAGACAGGGTGCCGGACCAGACCGAATACTCCCGTGGTGACCAACCGGTCGCGGTTGTACGCTGCCATCACCGTTACAACGCCGCTAAACCAGATAAGCAGGCCGATCGCGATCAGAGCGACACCGGCGTATCGCACGGCCTCCGGCAGCCAGTCCATACGGAAGACACCGGGCCATCTGGATGTCACGAGCCAGGCTGCGATCGTATAGACGATCGCGGGACCGGAGATCATGGGACCGATTCCAAAGCGGCTCAACCGTTTTTCCATCATTCGGATCCTCTGGCGCGCCTTCGGAAATTATACGCGCGTTGCGCCGCTGCAGTTGCCACTCCATCACGATTTGATGCGTACGCTCACCCATACCCTCCTCGCCATTGCATAATGGCCTTTTATGATTAGAGCCACATGGACTCTTCTTCTCCTCGCGGGGACCGCGCTATGCGGAACTGATTCGCCTCCGCCGATCGCCATTCGCGGTGCGCGAATTGTCACGGTCAGCGGGCCGGTCCTTGCGAAAGGCACCGTACTCATCCGCGAAGGGCTGATCCAAGCGGTGGGCACAAATGTTACGATCCCGCCGGAAGCCTGGGTGATGGATGGGGAGGGACTGACGGTTTATCCCGGCCTCATCGACGCGATGAGCAATTGGGGGCTCCCGCCTGAACCGCCGCAGGCCCTGCGGACAGCGCCAACCTCGCAGAATCCGCCCGCGCGCGGTCCGGAAGACCGGCCTCTCAACAATAGCTTCCTGAAAGCAGCCGACATCGTGATTCCGTCTGACAAGCGCATCGAGCAGGCGCGCAGTGTGGGGTTCACGACCGCGGTGATCTTTCCGCGATCCGGCATCTTCTGCGGCCAGGGCTCGATTGTCAATCTTGCCGGCGCGAGCGCACGGCAGATGGTGGTGCGTGCCTCCGCGGGCCAGAAGATCGCCTTTCTGTCGAGGGATTACGGCGATGATTTCCCGATGTCCCTGATGGGGACGATGGCGTACATCCGCCAGGTCGCCCTCGACGCGGATCATTATCGCCGCGCCAATGAGGCTTACGAGCGCAATCCGAAAGGCAGCAGGCGCCCTGACTACGACAGAACGCTCGACGGCTGGCTGGAGTCCCCACGTATCTTGTTGCCGGCTGAGCGCTCGGTGGAAATTGACCGCATGCTGCGCTTTGGAGCCGAACTCAAGACGCGTACCGTGCTCTATGGCGCGCACGATGGCTACCGCGCGGCGGATTTGCTCGCGAAGTCCGGCACGCCCGTGCTCGTGAGCCTGAAGTGGCCGGAGCGAAACCGCAACGCCGATCCCAATTCCGAAGAATCATTGCGAGTGCTGGAACTGCGCGAGAAGGCCCCATCGACACCGGCGGCCTTCGCCAAGGCAGGCGTACGTTTTGCGTTTTACTCGGACGGCACAGAGCGTCCGTCAAGCCTGATGAAGGCTGTGCGACGTGCGATCGTCGCCGGGTTATCCCAGGAAGCCGCCGTCCGGGCCATGACCCTCTCCGCCGCCGAAATCTACGGCGTGGACGACCGGCTCGGCAGCATCGAAAAGGGCAAGATCGCAAACCTCGTAGTAACGTCCGGCGACTTGTTCCAGGAGAACACCAAGGTGAAATGCGTCTTCATCGACGGCAATAAGATCACGCCCGCGCCCGACACGGCGGAGGAGGAGTCGAAATGAAGCGCATCTGCCTCCTGTTAGCTTTTGTTTCCATCGCCGCTGCTGAATCTACCGTCATCAGGAACGCCACGGTCATCACGGTGACACAGGGCACGTTCCAGGGCGACATACTCGTTCGTGACGGAAAGATCGCCCAGGTCGGCGAGAAACTCATTACCCCGCTTGGAGCGCGTGTGATCGATGCCGGCGGCCATTTTGTGATGCCGGGGATCATCGATGCGCACTCCCACATCAGCGCCGAGGGAGTGAATGAGGCCGGCACCTCTGTTTCCTCGATGACGCGTATTGAAGACGTCTTCAACGCGGAGAGCATCTCGATCTACCGTGCGCTCGCGGGCGGCGTCACAACGGTGGACGTCATGCACGGCAGCGCGAACGCCATCGGCGGCAGTTGCGCCATCATCAAGACCCGTTGGGGGAAGGACGCCGGGGGACTCCTGTTCAAAGGAGCTTCGCCGGGGCTGAAGTTCGCTCTTGGCGAGAATCCCAAGCGGCTCGGCGCACCGGCGCGCAACGAAGCGGCCCGGCGCTATCCAGCTACGCGAATGGGCGTCGAAGATGTGATCCGCGCCGCGTTCACGGAAGCGAAGAATTACAGGCAGTCCTGGATCGATTACCGCGCCAAGGCATCGGCCGGAGCCAACCCGATTCCGCCGAGGCGCGACTTGAAACTCGAGCCGCTGGTTGAAGTCCTGGCGGGAAAGAGAAGGGTTCACGTACACGCCTACCGCTCGGATGAAATCCTCATGATGATCCGCGTCGCCGACTCATTCGGATTCAAGATTACGTGCTTCGAGCACGGGCTGGAGGCCTATAAAGTAGCCAAGGAGATCGCCACGCACGGCGCCGCCGTGGCCACCTTCAGCGACTGGTGGGCGTACAAAGTCGAAGCCTTCGACGCCATACCGTACAACGCCGCGCTGTTGACCCGTAAGGGAGTGCTCACGTCCTTGAAATCGGACGACCCGGAGATGATGCGGCGCCTGAACGTTGAGGCGGCAAAGACGATCAAGTACGGCGGACTCACCGAGAAAGAGGCCCTGTCGTTGATTACGATCAATCCTGCCAAGGAACTCGGCATCGAAAAGCGGGTCGGTTCGATTGAGGTTGGCAAAGACGCCGACCTGACGATTTTCGACAAGCATCCGCTGTCGGCATACGCGAAAGTCCAGAAGGTCTTCATTGACGGCACGTTGTACTTCGACCGGGAACGCGACAAGAGCGAGCGTCCCGCCAGACAAAGCCGCCGGAAAGCGTTGCTGGACAAGGCGCGCGAAGAGCAGCAGAAATCCGAAAAGCCGGCAAGGAGCCTCCCGTGACCAGAAATCTTCTCTATTTCCTTTTTGCATCGGTCCTGTTTGCGGGTACCGACGATAGTTTTCTGCTGCGCAATGTGACGGTGCACACTGTCTCCGGAGGCGACCTCCAGGGAGCGGCCGTGCTGGTCCGTGACGGCAAGATTGCCGGGGTCGGGTCGAAGCTTTCCGCGCCGAAGGGCGTACGCATTGTCGAAGGAAGGGGGCTGCACGTCTACCCTGGAATGATCGATTCGGCGTCCGAAATCGGCCTGAGTGAGATCGGCGCCGTCGGGGTGACGGTTGACACAACTGAAATCGGTCCGTTCAATCCGCAGTTGCGAGCAGCGGCGGCCGTCAATCCGGCCAGTGAACACATCCCCGTTACGAGGGCGAACGGCATCACCAGTGTCATCGTGCTGCCGGACGGCGGCGTTCTTTCCGGGCAGGCTGCGCTCATGCACCTCTCCGGATGGACCTGGGAATCCATGCAGTTTCGGGCCCCTGTGGCATTTCACCTCAACTTCCCCTCGCTCGGCACGACTTCGGGAGTGCCCCCCGCGCGCCCGTTCAAGGAAGTAAAGGTGGACTACGAGCGGCGTCTCGACTCCCTCAAGGACTTCTTCGAGCAAGCGCGGCGTTACCAGACTGCCAGGAAGGCAGGGGATCGTACGCTCGCGACCGACCTCAAGTTTGAGGCGATGTTGCCGGTCCTGGAGGGCAAGGTTCCTCTGCTCGTCGAGGCGGAAAAGGCGGAAACGATCCGCGCAGCCATCGATTTCGCATCCAGGGAAAAGGTGAAAATCGTTCTCGGCAAGGCCACGGAAGCCCGAAAGGTCGCCAAAGAGATCAAAGCGGCGGGAATTCCGGTCATTTTAGGATCCACGTTGGAGCTTCCACCCCAGGAGGACGACCCTTACGACGAGGCTTTCACGCTGCCGGCGGATCTGTTCAACGCAGGCATCAAGTTCGCCTTCGGGACGCATAGTGCGGCGTTTAGCCGCGATTTGCCTTACTCGGCCTCCATGGCTGCAGCTTTTGGACTTCCCCAACAGGAAGCGCTGCGCGCGGTAACTCTGAACGCTGCTGAGATTTGGGGCGTTGCCGACCAGCTTGGGTCGATTGACACAGGCAAGTGGGCGGACCTGATGGTGACAGACGGAGACCCGCTCGAAGCCCGTACCCAGGTGAAGTACGTGTTTATCAAGGGGAAAGCGATCGACGTCAAGGACAACAAACACTACCGGCTGTTCGAGCGATACATGAACCGGCCTTAGGTTAGAAGCTGAAGGGTCAATAGGCGGCCGTGGTCGACGTCACGACTACGCCGCCTTGCAGCCGTACCACCGTCCCCATATCGGTGCCCCGCTGGATGTAGACAAACGTCTCCGTAGCACGGCCTTCGTCCACTGACGTCGTAACCACGTTGGGCCGTCCGAAGCTCGATATCAGCTCCGATTTCTTCATCCCGGCAGGTACCATAGCCGGCGTCGGGAAGGTCCTGACTCGAACCTCCGGCCGGGGTCTTTCCGCAGCTTGAGCTCTCGCCGGGATACGCACCCGGTCCCTTCGATCGTCCTCGGTCTTCAGGTCGAACTCCCTGATGGCTCGTGCCTTAAGGGCCGGCTTTGCATCCGCTTCCGGCGCCGTCTGAACGTCTTTCTTCGGCATCTCTTTGATGCCAGGGACGTCAAAACCGCTTGAGCGGAGGTAGAAGAAAAGGGCCAGTGGAATCAGCACCACCAGCCCTATGGCGATCAATGTGCCTGCTACGTCCTTGGGTTTCTTCGGTTGCTGATTCGTCGTCATCGCTTCACGCTGCCACCCAATAAGAGGAGGGTCGCCTGCGTCCATTTTGAGGGTATCCGCGCCGTCTGTAAATGCTGAAAAGAGTTAGTGAACCTAGGTCAACGAAGGATAGCGTTTTGCCACGGTTCAAGGCAGCGCGTCGATCACACGGCGCCTCGACCAGGGGTCGACCTCGAAGGAAATGGCATACCGTTTGCCCGACTCGGATCCCCGGACGCGCGCAAGCGACTTGTAGTAGTCCAAATACGGGTATGAGGAGATCCCGCCGCGTATGAATTCATACTGCGTCACGCACTTTTCCCACTGATCGAGTTCCGCCGAGACGTCTACGTACAGGAACGGTTTGAAATCCTCGGCGTCCTCCCAGTTTTCGGCGTAATAGACGCCCCGCAAGCCGCGGTGTCTCGGATATTCGCTGACGAAACCCTCAAGAGAAGCGAGCAGGACAGCTTCGCTCACAATACGGTACGTGGCCGTGTGGTCCCTGTGCATGCTGTTCCGCCAGTGTGTCAGCACGTGCGTGGGCTTCACGCGGCGGATCACGTTGGCCACATACCGCACGGATTCGCTGGAAACCGGCAGTTCACCGTCCTTGTAAGGCCCGAAGATCGCTTCGGCGTCGAGGACTTTGGCCGCGGCCAGGGCTTCGTTCCTTTTTTGTTCCCCATAGGCTGCGGGAGTCATGCGCGGGTTACCGCCCTCGCCGAGGGTAAGGTGCAGGATTGCGATGCGGTCACCGAGCTTCCGGTGTTTCGCGAGCAAGGCTCCGGTCGTGATTTCGGCATCCCCGCAATGAGCGCCGATCGCGAGGATGGTCCGCTGTTGGGTAAACCCCGCCGGGGCGAGCAGGAGACAGAGCGTGGCCGTGACCAGTACCGTGCGTCTCATGACGGAGCCAGTGTACTCCTTCCGCCGCCTGCGGTGTACCGGTATTTCTGGCGCTGGATATGCTTCGCTACACCGCGGCACGTGAGAGCTTGCGCCCCGACAAACCTTACGGCAATGAAACACGCATCTCACGCGTGCCGTGTCATTACGGTTTCGATTGGACCAACTTATAGCTGGTCTCTTGCCGGTCCCAGAGCCTACCTAAGTAATATCCGCCGACGCCAAGACCAACCGTGAATGCCGCGGCTACTGGCAGGTACGTGGACTTATTCTCTTCGGTTGCACCCGCCGCAACAAGAGAAGCAGTCCCGGCCGTCGCGCACAGGATCACCGGAAGCCAGGTTCGCTTGTTACCCCGATTCCGGGTCACCTTGAAGGACTCGATGTCCTGCAACGGAAGATAGGTTTCCTGATCCTTCGTCTGCAGCGTCACGCCTTCCGCCGTGACTTTGATTGCCTTACCTTTGAGTGTCTTCCGGCTACGCGTGTCAATCCGCACCCGGTCGCCTTCATGAAGTACCGAGGTGATCTCTGCCGGGGCAATTTGGCGTGGCTCCTGCGCGCTCGCGATTAGAGGAATGAGCAGCAAGACAATGATGAAGCGGCGAATTCGCATGAAGTTTCCTCCAGTTGATGTAACCAACGCTCACTAGGTCACTCAGACTCAGATAAAGCCAAAGCCTGACGAAGGTCAAGAACTAACTTTGTAAGAAGATCTCAATTCCACATTAAAGTTCTTACACAAAGTAGACACCTGGCGAAAGAACGGCGCCTGACCCGACGCGTCGTGATGATCAGCGTTCCACGCTATCATAGACCCATTACAACGATGCGACTTCTCGTATTGGAGCTCCTCGCTGCGGCCATTGCACCGGCCCAGCAGGCGACGCTAGAACGTTTATACAAGCGGCCGTTCCTGTGGGGGACGACGCCGCGAGAGATCACGTGGTCAAAGAAGGGGGACACACTCGGATTCCTGTGGAACAGCGCGGGCCAGACGTTTCTTGATCTGTACGCCTGGCGTCCCGGCGTACGAAAACCGGTGCGGTTGACCGACCTCGAGCCGGTCAAGGACAAGATCAACCTGACTGAAGAAGAAAAGGACGACCGGCAGAAGCTGCATCTTGCCCCTGCCACCGGGCTCTCTGCTTTCTCACTCTCGCACGATGGTTCTTTGGCAGTCTTCGCCTATCGCGGCGACTTGTACCTCGTGGACACAGTGGGCACTAAGCCGCCGTTCAGGCTTACCAGGACGAAGTCCTTCGAGCATTCGCCGCAAATTTCCCCGGACAACTCGAAGATCGCCTTCCTGCGGGACGGCCAACTTTTTGTGCAGGACCTCAAAGACAGCCGCCTTTGGCAAGTAACCGATGTCGAAAGCCCCGGCCAGTCGCTTGCAGGCTTTGACTGGTCGCCTGACGGCCAACGTTTCCTGTGCATGGTCAGGAAGGGTCAGGGACGGAAGCTGATTCTGCCCAATTACTCAGGGCGTTTCGTCAAAACTCGAACTTTCGATCGCACCGTGGCCGGAGATGAGCCGGTTGAGACGTCCTTGTTTGTCGTGCCGGCCGAGGGCGGCGATCCCCTCACGCTCGATCCCGGTCCGCTCGCGGGGAAAAGTTATCTCACGCTTGTCGAATGGTCGCCCGATTCGTCCTCCGTACTGGCGTGGCGCGAGCATGCAGGCATGAAGAAGGCAATCCTCGTGGTGGCGGACGCGAAGTCCGGCCAGTCGCGGGTTCTGAATGAGGAAAAAGACGACAAGTGGCTGCATTCCACCTCAGCGACATGGTCGCCGGACTCCCGCGACGTCGTCTTCACGAGCGACCGCGACGGATGGACGCACCTCTACCGTGTCCCCGCTGCCGGAGGCCAACCCGTGCAGTTGACCCGAGGCAATTGGGAGGACGTCGATCCGCAGTGGGCGGGCGGCTTCATCTACTACAC
>JBDKSR010000267.1:0-3566 GCA_039680545.1 Bryobacteraceae bacterium
CCAATCTGATTGCGACCTTCGAGCCTTCGTCCAAGTTGGGTGGTGTCGTCCCGGTCTTCGGTGACCTCGATGGCGACGGGGTACTGGACGCTGTCCTCCGGCTCGACAACGGGATCCGTGAGATGTCACGCGATCCCGGGGTGCCGGTGGAACTCGAAGCCTTCACCAGCTATGGACGCAGCCTGTGGCGGCGTCCGCTCGCCTACCACGACCACTGCTTTGGTAACGCCAATAATGTGCCGGTCGTGGTCTTCGACATGGACGGTGACGGTAAGGCCGAAGTCATGGCGCGCTTGCAGGAGGACGACAAGGTATATCACGCGATTCTCGACGGTATGACCGGCCGTGTGATCCGCAAGAGTCCCTGGACGGACATAGTCTCTGACTTCTCGAAGTCCTCGACCCGCATTCACATGTCCGTGGCGTATCTGGATGGCAAGACGCCCGCCATCGTTACGCAAACCGGCCTCTATGAGAACGAGATCTTCGACGCCTATGATGCGAAGCTGAAGCATCTCTGGCAGTTCAAGAGCTTCGCCGAGACCAACGGCAGCGGCTCGCACCACATTGATGTCGCGGATGTGGACGGCGACGGCCGCGACGAAGTCTTCGATGGGACAACCCTGCTCAACCCGGATGGTACGATGCGCTGGTCTATTTACCGCGAACACCCCGACATCGTCGCCATCAAGCAAATCCTGCCGGGATCGAAGGACCGGCAAGTGTATTACGCAATAGAGAGCAATGTGCATGCCGGCGCTTACCTGGTGGAAGCCAAAACCGGCAAAATCATCTGGAAAGTGAACCGTGAGGACGACCCCCGCTGGACCCATGCCCACATGGGATGGGCTTCGGACGTCTGGGAGAAGTCACCAGGGATGGAAATGCTGACCAACCGCGATGGCCATCTATCCGAAGATCAAGTGCTGTTCGCCGCCGGCGGGAAGATCATTGTGAACCCGTTCCCCAAGGGTTGGCGTCCGGTGAACTGGACTGGCGGGCCCGTGCGCGAACTGATGTCGGGCGACGGCACGCGCCTTGGCCGCTTCAACGGCACAGCTGTGGACTTGCTGGCCGGTGTGAAAGCTAATGATCAAGGAGGCGGGAGTTGCGGCATGACAGCCGACCTCGCCGGCGACTATCGGGATGAAGTCGTATGCGTCATAGACAATAAGGTGATGGTGTTCTCCAACCTGGAGACCGCCGGCCGCCGCGAGGTCACCCATACCTCAAGCCGCGAGTACCGCTTGTGGCTTGCGCATAATATGGGCGGAGGGTATGCGTCCTACTTCGAGTGGGAGAAGTAGAGAAGGGCCGCAGCCCACCCAATTAAACCAGTCTGTAGCCATGGCGAAATTCGAAGAAAAGGAACTACATTCATGAGTCTGTTGCGTCCAGCGCTCGCGAGCCTATTCATGACATCCATGCTCTTGGCCCAGGGGGTTCGGATCGATGTGTATGCCGATCGGCTGGGTCCACGAGTGTCGCGTTACCTTACCGGCGCTTGCATTGAAGACGTAAATCACGAGATCTATGGCGGCCTGTATAGCCAGATGGTTTTTGGGGAGAGTTTCCAGGAGCCGGTTCCGCAGAAACCGGGTGATGCGCCGACGATCAGTGGTATGTGGCGAAAAGCCACGCGCGGCGACGTCAAAGGAAGCTACAGCATCGTAACCGATCGGCCATTTATTGGCAAACAATCGCAGCGAATGAGCTTTGAATCTGGTGCTGGTGAGTGGGGCGTGGAAAACCAGGGGCTCAATCGCTGGGGCATGAATTTCGTCGCTGGTAAGCCGTACGAAGGCTACATTTGGGTTCGTTTGGAAAAAACCCTGGAAGTATTTGTGGCTCTAGAGAATCGTGACGGGACGCGGGTCTATGCGGAGAGAGGCGTCGCGCCTATCGGTTTGGGTTGGCAGCGTTTGGATTTCGCTCTGACTCCGAATGCGTCAGACGCTAACGGACGGTTCGTGCTCAAGCTGAAGCAGTCCGGCGCCGTTGTGCTGGGACACGCGTTCTTGCAGCCCGGGCAATGGGGCCGTTTTGAGGATCTCCCGGTGCGGCGCGATGTGGCCGAAGGGATGATTGAGCAGGGAATCACCGTCCTGCGATACGGCGGGTCGATGGTGAATAACGCCGGTTACCGGTGGAAGAACATGATCGGCCCTCGCGACCGCCGTCCGCCTTACGCGGGCACCTGGTACAAGTACTCGACCAACGGCTGGGGAATCCTGGACTTTATGGACTTCTGCGAGGCGGCCGGTTTCGAGTACATTCCCGCCTTCAATATGGATGAGACGCCGCAGGATATGGCTGACTTTGTCGAGTACGCCAAGGGTTCCAGGGAAACTGAATGGGGGCGCAAGCGGATGGCCTCAGGGCATCGGGGGCCATACGAGCTTCACTATATCCAGCTTGGGAACGAGGAACGTGTGGACGAAGCCTATTTCGCCAAGTTCAAGGCGCTAGCCGAGGTGATTTGGGCCAAGGATCCAAACGTCGTTCTGGTGGTCGGCGATTTTGTGTACAGCAAACGAATCCGGGACCCTTTCCATTTTGAAGGAGCCGCCTCAAAGATCACGAGCCTCGCTGCACAACAGAAAATTCTTCATTTGGCGAAGCAGCACAATCGGGAAGTCTGGTTCGACCTGCACGTCAACACAGCGCAGCCATCGCCGGCTGACGGGTCCCTGGAAGGAATGTTCTCCTTCGCCGACGCTCTCGCGAAAATCGCCGATGGGGCTAGGCACAAGGTGGCAGTCTTCGAGTTTAATGCTCACAACCACGCGCAGAAGCGGGCGCTCGCGAACGCGCTTGCAATCAACGCAATTGAGCGCGATGGGCGACTGCCGGTAGTGACCTCCGCGAATGGTTTGCAGCCCGATGGACAGAACGATAACGGCTGGGACCAGGGGCTGCTGTTCCTGAACCCATCCAAGGTGTGGCTGCAAGCGCCCGGGTACGTCACGCAGATGCTCTCGCGGAACTACCTGCCGCAACTCGTCCGGTGCGAGGTCTCCGGCGGCAATGGAAAACTGGACGCCAACGCCAAGCGCAGCATGGACGGCAAGAAACTCACGTTGCAGGTCGTGAATCCCGGCGAGGAGGCCGTTGCAGCCCGGATCAAGCTGGGTGGCTTCACCCCTCGTCAGCCGCAAGCACAAGTGATAGAGCTTACCGGCCCGATGGAGGCGTTGAATACAGCGCAGAATCCCTCCGTGATCGTTCCAAAGCAAAGCCAATGGAATCACAGAGTGGGTGCCGCTGGTTCGAACTACACGTTCCCGGCGAATTCATTCACGTTGATTCGGTTTGAGTAACGCGATAGTCACTCGCTTTGTGGACCCGGAGGCACGGGGCCCTCGGCGAGTCGTTATATATAGCACGGCAAACACGATTTCACTATGTAAAAAACCCGTTGACTATTATGAGAATCGCTCTTGACCAGGCTTCTAGCTGTGTGTAAACTGGCCTTAAATCCCGTGATCGATTTTGTTCATGCGTTCAAAGGTCCACTCTCCTGCTTCAACAAGCGCACACTCAATGCCTTTCCCCAGCCGGTTGGT
>JBDKSR010000268.1:0-2148 GCA_039680545.1 Bryobacteraceae bacterium
TTAACCACTTGGAGAGAACGATGGGAAGACCTGATTACTGTCCTGTTGGGAACGTGCCATGCCAATCGCTATGCGATGAGCCATGCACGACCAGCGGCGAGACTGAACGGCTGCGCAAAGATGCAGAGCGCTACCGCTGGCTGCGCGGAGGCGCTGACGTGCCGCCGCACTCGCGCCGCTGGCCGCGATGGGAAGTACGGAACTGGAGTGGCCGCTGGTGGGAAACGCTTTTTGCCGAGAAATTGGACGCGGCCATTGATGTGGCCATGCAGCACGACAAGGTGCCCAACGGCAAAGATCAGGCCGACGCCGCGTAGCGGCGGTCGAGCCTGGACCGCAGTGTTGGGCAACTGACAGGAAAGGAAGAAGATGGATTTGCTATTGGAAAACCTGCGCACAATTGGGACGCACCATTGCGACCAGACTGTTGGCGAAGAGGCCGCACAAGAAATTGAACGGCTGCGCATGATTGTTGAGCGCGCCAGCAGACTAGAAGGCCTTTACCACAACACGCACCTTAGCCCGGATGGTTTTAGGCTGAGCATTGAGGGGTTGGCAAGAGACGCGAAGGCTGCACTGGCGCACAACGCATAGCTTAGGGGCCGCGCTTTAGCGCGGTCCCGCTTGAGCGCCGGGTTCGGCGCCAGATTAACCACTTGGAGAGAACGATGAGCATGGATTACATCAGGGATACCTACGGCGTGCCGGCAAAACGCGGTGCTCGCATCGAGTACACGGGCGGTGAAGTTCCGCGACTCGGAACGATCATCGGCACGCGCAATGCGCACATCAAGGTGAGGTTTGACGACAGCCCGATTCACGGCAACTTGCACCCCACGTGGAAGGTGCGATACCTGGTGCCGAACGTTTGACATGAGGGGCCGGCGCGGCTTTTTGCGACGGTCACGCTCGATGGATGGGTTGGGCGGCGACCCTTGACAGCCGCATAGGATGAGAACATGAGCAAAGAACTACCGCCACCAGTTACCAAGGACAGCAGCAAAAGAGAGCTTTGGGAGGAACTTGAATGCGCCCGTGCAGAGATTGACCAACAACAGCACATGGTGAATGACTGGCGCGACCGTGTGACGCGGCTTGAAGCTGAAGTGAATGGACTGCGCTACCAGATGTCGGTGATTCGGTCTGTGCTTTCGGCTGACGTTCCGCGAACACGATGATGACGCCCAACGGCAAAGGTGAGCCGGGCCTTACGGACTAAACACAAGACCAACGCCGCTCGCGGGCCTCGGCTCGACCGGATTGTTGGGCACGGACAGGAGATATGAATGGACTTACTGCTACAAAACCTGCGGACAATAGGGACGCAACACTGCGACCCGACCGTTGGAGAAGAGGCCGCACAGGAAATTGAGCGGCTTCGCGCCGCATTGGCAGCCGAGAGCAGCAGAAAGTGCGGCACCGAGCAAGACTGCGTGTGGCAACCGCACTGCGCGCACGCCGGGAAGTGTATGCGCCCCGAGCATCCGTTTGGGGCCTAACGGCTCAGGTGAGCCGGGACGCGATAGCTAAACAGGAAGCCGTAGGTGGATAAGATGGAAGCACCAAAACTAACCGAGATTTGGCTCAACAACGTGCAAGGCTACCGTGAACTGCGCGTTGACTTTGACAACGACCGGCACCACGCGATGATGATTGAGCCACCGTATGACAGGGAGGCCGTGGCGCGTGCTTTCGAGCAGATCGCCGCGAACATTCGCCGCGACTGGAAGCTGGTGCCCAACGCTGGAATTAACCGGAGCCGCGAAGCGGCTTCCGGTTGAATGACTTGTTAGGTTGCACACCGACGACATGACGATAACCGTACTTTTTGCGAGGCGCGACAGCGTGTACAAGTCGATGGACGCCGACGTGTGGGATGCTGACCGCGACGCGATGAAATGGCGCGGGGGAACGCCCGTTGTTGCGCACCCACCTTGCAGGGCATGGGGGCGTCTGCGGAGGTTTGCGAAGCCGCAGCCGGGAGAGCTTGAACTGGCCCGGTTTGCCGTTGCGCAGATACGGAGATATGGGGGCGTTCTAGAGCACCCGGAATGCTCCACGCTGTGGCCGGATCAGGGTTTGCCTGCTCCCGGTAAGCGCGACGTGTACGGCGGCTGGACATTGCCGGTGCATCAGTATTGGTGGGGC
>JBDKSR010000269.1:0-10666 GCA_039680545.1 Bryobacteraceae bacterium
CGGATGATGGACGAGAACGTGAAGAAAGATGTTCCGCTCGACGCTTCGGCCGTCATGCTGCGGGCGATGGTGGCAAGCGCGGTCGAGTCGGCCCGCGCCGCTGAACGGTATGGGCTCGGCGGGGACCGCATCGTCCTCAGCGCCAAGGTGAGCGGCGTGCAGGACCTCATCGAGGTCTATCGAATGATGGCCGCCGAGTGCAACTATCCGTTGCACTTAGGGCTTACCGAGGCGGGTCTCGGCAGCAAGTGCATCGTGGCAAGCACAGCGGCGATGGCCCTATTGCTTCAGGAAGGTATCGGCGACACGATACGAACCTCGCTGACCCCGGCTCCGGATGGGGACCGGACCGAGGAAGTGATTGTCAGCCAACAAATTTTGCAGGCCCTGGGGCTGCGCCGTTTCAGCCCGGAGGTCACATCCTGCCCAGGCTGCGGAAGGACGACAAGCACAGTCTTCCAGGACATGGCCGGCCGGGTCCAGACGTACCTGCGGGAGCAAATGCCGACCTGGAAGGTGAAATACCCCGGGGTTGAGGGGCTCAGGGTAGCCGTGATGGGGTGCGTGGTGAACGGACCGGGCGAATCCAAGCACTCCGACATCGGGATCTCCCTGCCGGGTGCGTCCGAGGAGCCCAAAGCGCCGGTCTATATAGACGGAAAGCTGCATACAACGCTGCGGGGACAAGAAATCGTCGCCGAATTCATCGAGATTTTGAACCAGTACGTGGCAAACCGTTACGGTTCATAGTGGGCGGCAGGCTGAGCGTTATACTGAAGGTTATCGGTTGCTGTTGTCCCGCGCGCAGTTCCGCGCCGCCCGAGAAGCTCACCCATGTTCAGTTCCGTTTTTGATGAGTATCAAGCCAGAGTCCGCGAGACAGTGTCCGCGGCACACACTCCGTCCGCCGGAAGAACGGAGGAATTGCTCGCGAAGAGCGCCGAACAGCGTCTCGACCTCGCTGAACTGGCCGAACTGCTCGAAATCGGCAATGATCCGGCAGCAGAATCCCAGTTCCAGACCCTACGGACATTCGTTACCGGCCGGTTCCGGAACATCGGAAGCAACCGCCTGCGCTACATTTCGCCGATATACATCTCCAGTTTCTGCGTCGATCGTTGCGGTTACTGCAACTTCTCGGCAGCGCGCCAGACTGCGGAGCGCAAACGGCTGACAATCGAGGGGCTTGAAGAGGAAGTCGCGGCGGTCATGGAGGCCGGACCGCGCGTGATTGAACTGGTCCTCGCGACCGATCCCGAGTACCCGTGGCCCGTGCTTGTGAAGTACGTGGAGAAGACAAAGGAACTGCTGAAAGGGGAACCGGGTTCGGCGGTGCTTTTGTGTTCGGACTATCTTCCACTAGAGGGTTACAAAGCTCTCCATGAAGCGGGGTTGTGGGGGATGGTCCAGTGGGACGAGACGTTGGAGCCTGACGTTTACGAGCGCTGGCATTCGACCAGCCCCAGAAAGCGGAATTTCCGGGAGCGCATCGACAACCACGACCGGGCCATGGCAGCGGGCATCGAGGTTGCGAGCAGCGCGCTGCTCGGACTGGCGGATTACCGGTACGAGGTCCTCATGCAGATTGCAAAGACACGGCACCTCGAATCCGAGTACGGCAGGCCGCCATTCACCGCCGGGACGCCGCGCCTGAAGCCGATCGGAGGGAAGGAACTCCACCTCACGACCGAAGTAACGGACCGCGCGTACGAAACCGTGTTGATGGTTCATAAGATTGCCAATCCACGGGGCGGGCGCTGGCTACAGACCCGCGAGACGTTCACCATGAACACACGGAACGCCTTGCATGACGATGTATTCACGTACCGGTGCGGCGAGGTCAGACCGGGAGGATACAAAATATCTCTTCCCAAAGAGCGTGCCGAGGCGGGCGGGCAGTTCGGCGTTAACGACCTGACGCAAGGGACGGTTGAGCAGGAATTGAACGCGCTGGGATTTCACATCGATTACGCCTGGGTAGGACGTAGTTGACGTTCAGGAAGGTGGACGGCATGGCTCCTGTCGAGGGTTCAGAAAAATGGCTGGCCGCGGCACGGACGGCGATGAACATCGAAGCGCGCGCCATCGCCGAAGCCGCGGTCCAATTGGACGGAAACCTGTGCGAGGCGGTCCGGCTGATTCTGGATCATCCCGGCAAGGTCATCGTGTCGGGGATCGGCAAGTCGGGTCACATCGCCAGGAAGATCGTAGCCACACTGTGTAGCACCGGCACGCCGGCAGTGTTCTTGCATCCGGCCGAGGCGGCGCACGGCGACCTTGGCGTGTGCGAGGCGGGCGATCCGGCACTCATCATTTCCAAAAGCGGTGCTACCGCGGAACTGATCCAGATTGCTCCTGTTCTGCGAGAATTCCGGTCGCCGCTGATCGGCATCCTCGGGAATCGGGTCTCGCCGCTCGCGGCACAGATGGACGTGGTGCTCGATGCCTCGGTGAGCAGGGAAGCCGATCCGGAGAACCTGGCGCCGACGGCGAGCGCAACAGTAGCCCTGGCGATCGGGGACGCGCTGGCCGTGGCGCTCATGCAGGCGAAAGACTTTAAGGCGGAGGACTTCCACCGCTTCCATCCGGGCGGCTGGCTGGGCCACGGACTGCGCCAGACGGCGGGGCAGACGATGCACTCGGGCGAGGATGTGGCGTGGATTCGCCCGGAAGACTCCCTGAAACAGGTTGTAATCGCCATGTCGCGACACTCCCTCGGGGCGGCGTGCGTGGTGGATGATAGCGGCAGGTTGGCGGGACTGATCACCGAGGGCGACCTTCGCAGGGCCCTCGAAAAGGCCGACGACATACGGTCGCTTCAAGCTGCCGACGTCATGACGAAGAAGCCGGTTACGATCGGGCCGGAACTACGATTGATGGACGCGCTTCGCGTGATGGAGGACCGTCCCTCGCAGATCTCCGTGCTGCCGGTGGTTTCCGGGGAGGATGGGCGTTGTCTGGGGCTCCTCCGATTGCACGACATTTTCCGGGCGGGCTAGGAACGATATGTTTCGAAAGATGTTGAAGTCGAAGATTCACCGGGCGACGATCACGAGCGCCGATTTGCATTACGAGGGAAGCCTCGGCGTGGACGAGGACCTGATGGACGCCGCCGGTTTCCTCCCGAATGAAGCAGTACACGTGTGGAACGTGAACAACGGCGCGCGGCTCGAAACATACGTGGTGAAGGCACCGAGGGGCTCGGGCGAGATCAGCCTGAAGGGAGCCGCGGCACGACTGGGACAGCCCGGCGACCTGGTGATTATCGCCACCTACTGCTGGCTCGACGACGAGGCGGCGAGGAAACACAAGACGACCGTCGTTGCCGTGGATAGTAACAACCGCATCGTACGAGACTAAGTCAATCGGCCGCACAGTGAACCATCTCAGATGTTCAATAACAGCTAGTTAGTGTGCTGCTTCTGTGCTGCCAGACATCTCATCTGTCCTTTTCCGCAGAACAGCTTGAACGGGGGTCGTTGGCTGTACAACGGATAGCACCCAGGATGCGAAAAAGGAAATCCCGGTTGATAGAATCTCGATGACAATGGCACCCTCTTGACCATTTCACGAGGTTGCTCGATCGTGCTTGTCCTTTCCTCATTCCTAGCCGCGCAGACAAGCTCCGCGCCCAATATCTAGAAGTCAGTGGGATTTCTCGCCGGCGTCTGGGAAGGACAACGCAACGGCCGACCGGGGATGGTGGAGCCGGTAATCAAAGCACTATTTTCAGGGGTGTCTCACACATAAGAGCACGTACGATGCGCTCGGGCTGATCTACACACTACGCCGTGAGGAGAGACCAATCGAGTGAACTCCACATGCCAGCAACAGGCGTTATACGGCAAGTTGAAAGCCTCCTGCCGAACTTTCCGCACGTGCCTCATCGACCTGGATTAAGGAGCAGACCCGACGAATGACGGCATAGCTATGACCGGAAGATGCTCTTTGGCTCTCCCGAGTTTCGCAGTTGGAATCCAATTTGAAACTGTAACTCGTCGAGTGCATCCGGCTCAAGGGTGCCCGGGAATTCGTAATCCAACAGCACACCGGCCGGCTTCGAAACCCTGGCCTTTCGAAGTGCGGGTAATCTCGTGGGGTTGGCGAAACAACCCAAAGCTGTCAGGAGTCCCGGGGCGTTCAGGGCAGTAGCGATCCGCATTGGTAGAGCCGCAGATGAAATACCGCAGCTTCTTGGCTGGCCTTCGACGGTTAACAGCGCACCGTTTAGCATCGCGCCATAGGCCATTTCAAATCCCGCATAGGTCAGAACTCCACCGCCACGCCTGCCGCCCAACCAAGCCGTGATTAACATTTGCGTAACTCTCATAAGGTTTGCAGAGGCCGCCGTCAGGGCTCGCCGGTCTACGATCGAGTGGGGCAGGATGATGGGTGAACCAGATTTCGCGTGAAACAAACGACATCGCATGTCGGTATACACGTCCTGGATGAAATCTTGGACGCAGTCTCCTGTCCTCGACACAAAAACTTGATTGAGCGGAATGGTACCATCTACGGCTCGAAGGGCCCGTTCCAACCATACTCTCTCAGATTCGTATGTGGTTCTTCCGCCTGCTCTTCGTGGTGGAAATACATGGCGTGGGTACCGCAGCGTCAAAATGCTCTCGAAAGCCAGGTAGGCGTTCCGGAATGCTTCAACGCGGTCGTCTGTGAGCTGCGATAGCCGAAAGTAGCGAAGACTCTCATGCCAAGCAGGCTGCAGTTGTGGAGTGGGCGGCACAACTTGGCCGTCGGCGGCTATGACGGTAATGGACGCCGAGATCTCGATTCCCGTGGGCAAAACAGAAATGACCCTGAGGATCTGCCGAGAACCCTCGCGCCACCAAAGCAGTACCTCCGAGTAAGCGTCAACAATCTGCATCGGTCGCTGGCCCATCGCAGAAACAATATCCAGCGCCCGCTGTGCGGTCTCATGCGCGCAATCGAAGGCCCCCTCGGCCGAATCGTTGTCGCCACACCGGGCAACAACGAAACTGCTCCCTTGTCGTATTTCCACCTCAATTCCCGCCTCGGGCTGCATAACAATGGAAGCTTTCGTTGGCTGTGTTAAGAGAAACAGAGCACCTGACGGATACCTGGACTCTCGATCCGCGATCGGAACACCGTTCACCTGTGCCATAAGCGACCAATGTAGCAACATGAGCGGAAGGAGCCGAAATGCACCGGCGGATACTCGTCCCGTGCGCATCCTCGTTCCCGGACTTGGCCGTGAAGTCGCCGTCTCGTACAAGTGCTCCTTGCTCCTGGATCACGCACTATCCGTAAGTTGTCTGCCAATTTCCGGATCGCCGACGATCCATTCGGCACGAGCGATGCACATCCGCGGGTAGGGCGTTATGCGTCAAATTGATTTGGAGATCAATCCTTCAACAATTCCGATTGAGCCCACTGAGCGATTGTCTGAGCTACCTGCGCCTCTTCGCCGACGTACTCATGATTGCCATTCGCGATCATTGCCGTGCTCACCCGGCGCGGACCCCGGGAAAGGCGCTGAACCGAAGACCTCAGCAAGGTGAGATCCTTCTCTCCACCAATATCGTCTTTCGAGCCGAAGAAGGCCAGGATCGGACAGGTGACTCGCGTGACCGCCGGATTGGGAGTCTGCGTGCCGAAGAAATCCCTGTACTCGCGGGGCGAGCTCAACATGTCTACGTATGTTGCGGCGCTGATGAAGGATGGGTAAGAACGGCGCGGCAGCCGGAGCAAGTCCTCGCCGAGACCATCCTCAACAAGCTTCTTCGCCTGCGCGAGTAACTTGGGATCTTCCGCCTGCGTTGAGTAGCCGACCGCCGGTGAAGCGAAAACCAACCCAACGACGCGCTTGTCTTCCTTGTCAGCCTGGTACCTGCCGACACTCGCCCAGCCAGCACTATGCCCCACCAATATCACCCGGCTGTAGCCAACTTGATTGGCAAAGCTAATCCATGCGGCAATATCACGGGCGTCTTCGCTCGTTACACCCCAAACCCCACCGCCACGCACTCGTTTCCCAAGAAGCGTGTATTTCTCCACGTTCCCTATGTCGTGCATCCGCGTGTTGACCGAGATCGTTGTGAAGCCGCGTTCGGCGAGTGCCCGTCCAATTCCCACGTAGCTCGGGGTGTAGAAATTCGCGCCCCAACCATGTACCCAGATGATCGCCAGCGGTTTGGACGATTGCTTCGGAACAGCGAACATCACGCCGGCATTGACGACGTCGTCCGCTGATCGTACAAAGACCAACTGTTCCGGAAATTTCCCCGGCTTCTGGTTCTCTGGATGAAGACCGACCTTTACGCCGAAAAGAAACGCTCCAACGGCGAGAAGGATCGCGCCGAGAAGACCAAACAGGAGTCGTTTCCACATCTAAGCCACAATCTCCTTTTTGGCCTTGCGGCCAACAGCAGAATACCACAATGGCCGTGTCTTGGAGCCGTTGAAGCTCACCCTTTTCTCTTGAATGCCTACCCTGCTGTCCCGGGAGGGGCGTTCTGCTCCTCCCGAGGACCCGGTGGCCAGCAACGGCAGCCATTTTGCCTGATTCCACCCACACCTTTCCGCCCCTACCTGCTCGCTGACCGATTTCCCTGCTACCGCAGCCTTCGCCTACCCTGCCGGCACTGGCAGCGCCGCGATCCGCCGTACCATGCTCCCGAACAACCACCGCGTCAAATGGCTCCCGGCCAGCATCAGCCAGTAGTAGCGGGCGCGTTTGACCAGCCTGCCGGCGCCGGTTTTCTCCCGAATGAAGAAGTACACGTGTGGAATGTGAACAACGGCGCGTGGCTCGAGACATACGTCGTGAAGGCGCCGAGGGGCTCGGGAGAGATCAGTCTGAAGGGCACAGCGGCGCGACTGGGCCAGCCCGGCGACCTGGTGATCATCGCCACCTACTGCTGGCTCGACGCCTACTCGCCGCTTCTAACCCACAGGCTGGATTGAGGAGCGGGGAGCTTCAGGAAGAACGTGAGAAAGAACACTGCCAGCGCAATCTGGTCGCAGACCGTGATCGCGCGTTCTAAGATCACATTCCAAATCCACCATGCAGAAGTGCCAGCCCCAGCTTGGTGCAACGCCTTCGGGTAACTATGCGGCAAGGTAGCGACGACATACATACTGACCGCGATCATCGCAGCCGACAGCGTGGCTACAACGCAAGCGTACATAGCCGCCCTTCTGAGTCCCAGCGGGACAGTCTGTGCCCCGGTTTCGCTCCTCGCCACAACCACGAAAAACAGCAGCAACGTCAAGGCGGCAATTAGTGAGATCGATGGAGATACGACGAGTTGATAAGCCCTTAGTAACGCCCAAACGATGGGATGCCCCATGCTCTGCGCTGCATCTCCGGCAGGCTGCGCCCGGGCGAGCAGTCCATTGCCAAAGAGAAAAACACTCTTGGACACCAGCAGGCCACTCGCGATAGCCGCCGCCCAGGCGGCCTTCTTGAGGCTCGACGGGATTGACAACAACGGTCGGCTCCTATACAGAAGGAAGAAGAACACCGGTAAAGCAGCGCCGAGAACCAACAGGATCAGTAGGTTGAAAACCATGACCAGCAGGTAATTGAACGGTGAGCTGTGCTGGTATGCCGCAATGGGGACCCACGCCAGGAAGAGCGAAGCCAGACCACAGGCAAAACTCAGCGTCGTCGCCACCGCCGCCAAAAGGGCTGCCCGTTTGATGGTCATGGCCTGGAGTCCTCCAACGGCACCTCTAATTCACAATTTCCTCGTTGGCCTTGCGGCCCAGATGAGCATATCACCATCGATGTGTCTGCATTTGAACGGAAAGTGGGCTTTGCGGAAACTGGCCGAGCGGCAGGGTTCACGCGCGGCTCTGGGAGCGATGCGCCCGACCTCGGGTGGATTACGCACCGACCGGAAGTTGAGAGCCCAGGACGGCGCCGAGCCGAGGGCTTGGCTCGGCAGGTTCATCGAGACAATGCGGGCGGGGGCGGAAGGTCTTTCAAGACTACATCGCGTGGGTGGGCCCGGATGCCTTGAAGATCCATGCCCGCAGTGCGCCATACTCACTAACGGAGAGTGCCAGCTCTCCATTTCACGCTGAACCGATACATTTCTGCTTGACCCAACAACATGTTTCACTCCTTTGCGAACAGTAATTGGTGAATTTGAAAAAGAGCAATACAGGCGATTATTCGAATCCAACGTGCCCTGCCATCGCACGGGTTTAAATCCAGTTGGCGTAATCATAACTTCACTACTTCGCGCATCGGTCAATGATGTTACACTCGCCGTCGAGTTTTGACGATCCGTTGTCGTGAGAGGCGCTGCAAACGATAAGGGCCTTCGATAGCCCGAGTATTCGTTCAGTGTGAACCTTTCCACCGGGAAACAACTGTAGAAGTTCACTCGCTGTCAGAAGCCGGATCGAACGCAGGTAGTGTTCGAGGTAGAAAGTTCGCTCTTGAGGGGACGCGCTCCGGACGAATGCCCAGACGCAAAAGTTGGCGAGAGCCCTCCTTTGCCAGCGTTTTGGCAGCCAATGGACAAAGGGAGTCCAGACATGCTGTTCAATGGGAAACGCGCGATCAGGTGTCTCGACCCAGTACTGTCTTCCCACGCGGATGATCTCTGACGCGAAAAGTGACTGGTCCTTGCTCGTGCCGACGTGTTCAATGACGGAGTTGCTGAAAACAACATCGAAAGACTGGTCTGCAAACGGGAGATGCCTGGCGTCGCCGAGTACCACTGGACACGAATTACCTACTTCAAGTCGTGCTCTCGCCTGATTAAGAAATATTAACTTCGGTTTGATGGGTGACAAAGCCCAAATGTCTTCCGTACCTCCAACGTCCAACACGAGAGTATTTTCCGTTAACTTAAAACGACTTGCGAGATTCACCATGCGCTTTGTGCGTAGGTGGTTTTGAATTGTATGTATACAGGTATTAATGACCTTGCAGAATCGGTCTGATAGATTACGAGCGGTAGACTCCGGGCTTGGCATGGTGGAAAGTGAAAGCACCAGACAGACGCGGAGGTGAGATCAGCATAACACGAAATTTTACATTATATGAAGAATTAAATGTTAAGAAGGAGTAATAATAGACAAGGACCTTTTGACCGATGCGTGGCGTCTTTCCGCAAAGTGCGAGTGAGTTACTGGATGAGGGCGAGAGGTTTCGCACCGAGTTGCAGAACCTTAAACGGAAGCTGGTTGTCGCAGACTACGGCTGGTACCCGTACGACTCCCTCTCTTCTCTCGGGATACTGACGAGACTTATCGAGCCGGTATTTAGCGAGATTTCTGAGGGGCTCGCAACGGGCCCAATCGCCGATATCGGGTGCGCGGATGGAGATCTGGGACTATTCTGTGCGTATCTCGGCGCGCAAGTCGATGCGATAGACCACCTCGATAGTAGTTTTAATCAGATGCGAGGCGTCGAGATCCTCCGCGAGGCGCTAGACGTACCCGTCGGCGTTCATGATCTCGACATCGACGGGCGATTCCGGTTTCCCCGTTCCGGGTACCGATTCGCGTTCTTCCTGGGCACCCTGTATCACTTGAAGAACCCATTTTATGTACTTGAGGAGTTAGCACGGAGGGCCGATTGGTGCCTATTGAGTACAAGGATCGCCCAGACTACGCCACGTGGGACACGGCTTGAAGAAGAACCATTGGCCTATCTGCTCGACACGAGAGAAGCCAACGACGACCCAACAAACTACTGGATATTCTCCGCTGCCGGGCTGCTGCAGCTGTTACGTAGGGCAGGGTGGACAGTGTTTGGCCAAGAACGCGTTGGTCGAAAGCTGGATTCCGATCCCATCCACTCAGATGCCGATGAACGGATGTTTGTGCTTTTAAAGAGTCAGCCCAGACACCCCGAACTCCTGGTTCGGCCGACGTATGGGTGGTACGAGCCTGAGAACGATTCCTGGCGATGGACGGCGAAGACGTTCGGCCTGGAGATCGTACCTCCAGCCGAAGGCAAACTGTCGGAATTCGCCCTGCGGTTCGAGGTGCCCCCGCCAGTCCTGCAAGCAACCGGCAGCGTTCGGGTAACTTGCATGATAGACGGTCAAAGAACGGGGACGGTATCCTGCGGCGTTCCAGAATCGCTAGAATTCCGTGGCCGGTTTCCAAATCTGTCCACAAGGCGAACGCTCCAACTCGATTTCAGTGTGGAGAGCAACTATTCGCCTGGGCACGGAGATGTTCGCGACCTTGGCGTCATCGTACCGCTTGGTGATGAGTCGCCGGGAAACACAGACCGCATCCCTTTTCGTATTTCATAGATAGCACTCGAATGGCTTGGGATTCCGGGAAAAGGCAGTAAAATAAAGTGCCCGACTGCTGATGGCATCAAGGGAAGGAGTCGCCCATCAACCATGAACGGTCACGATCGCGACAGTAAATCAGCCAGCTTGAGAATGACCCGGAGGGCGTTGTTCGGCGCGGCAGCGCTGCCGCTGTTGGGCGCGCAGGATCGTCCCCGGATCAAGAAGCTCGGGACCATCGATCTCGATTTGGTGGAGGTCACTCCGATCGTTTGGAAAGGTCGCTTGTACCGCTCGGAGTGGGTGCGGTCGGGTTACTGGGCCAACAAGGAGCACGAAGATTACGCCCGGTTCGTCGAGCGGGCGACCGGACGTGCTACGCCCGCGTTCGCGCACGGCCATCAGTTTGCGAGCGCGTTTGT
>JBDKSR010000270.1:0-4880 GCA_039680545.1 Bryobacteraceae bacterium
CTTTCCAACAGTTCTGTCGGAATCGCTGCGCAGTTCACCTTGACGAACGGTCCCCCCGAAAAAGGACTCATGCGATGAACGTGCTCCGCGAGCAGTTCCTTCCCCGTGCCCGACTCGCCGATCAACAGCACGCGAGCGTCGGACCGCGCCGCCATCGCCGCCTGTTCGACAGCGCGCTCCCAGGCAGCGCTCGTACCGATCATCTTCGGACCCTCGCCGACCAACTCGCGAAGCCGCGCATTTTCCTGCTTCAGGTCGGCTTGCGCGATGGCATTTTTCACTGCCAGAAGCACGCGATCCCGGCCCAGAGGCTTTTCCAGGAAGTCGAAGGCTCCGGCACGCGTTGCTTCGACCGCGTCGGAAATCGTTGCGTGTCCGGAGATCATGAGCGCAGGCGAGGGATCGTCGACGGCCATCAGTTCCCGAAGCAGATCGATGCCGTTGCCGTCCGGCAGCTTCACGTCAAGCAGAAACACGTCCGCCCTCGGAGTCTCCGGATGCGCGCGGCACTCCTCGATTGAACGGCAGAAGGACACCGCAAATCCTTCCCGCTCCAGAATCAGCCGCAGTGAGCGGCCGATGTTCTCCTCATCGTCAACGATCAGAATCCGGCTACGCGCCATATCGAGGCAGTAGGACGCGGAATGCCGCGCCTCCCAATTCTCCTTTCACCAGCAAAATATCTCCGCCCGCGAGCAACGCGCTCTTGCGTGCTATTGAGAGCCCTAGACCCATTCCGCCTTTCTTAAACGAAATTGTCGGCTCAAAGAGCGATTGCAGTGCATCCTGGCTCAATCCGGGCCCAGAGTCGTGTACCTCCACCATCACTTTGCCGTCCGCGACCGACGTGACACAGAGCACCACGCCTCCGGCTCCCGCTGCTTCGGCAGCGTTCTCGAACAGGTTTGTCAAGACGCCCTTGACCAGGTCCTCGTCGGTATACGCCCGCGGCAAGTCCGCCGCGAGCCGCCGCGTGTAGTGCACCTCCGGTCTGCCCGTCTGCAGGAGTGCGACCCTCTCTTCGACCGTCGCGTTGACATCCACCGCCGAAAGAGTCACCGGAGGCTCCGCGGCGAACTCCGAAAACGCCCTCACGCGCCGTTCCAGGCTCTGGACTTCGTCAACCACTATCTGCGCCGCTTGCTGCACAAAAGCCCGGTCGCTGTCATCCTTCCGCGCCAGCATCTCTTCCATCGTTAAACGGATCGGCGTCAGGGAATTTTTCAGTTCATGCGCTGTCTTGCGCGCAAGGCTCTGCCAACTTGCAAGTTGCGTCAGGTAAATCAGGCGCGCCTGGCTTTGTTCGAGCTGGCTCGCGGATTCATTGAAGGCGCGAAACGCCTGTCCAATCTCGTCATCCCTTTCGACGGGCACGCGCACGGTCAGGTTCCCGGCGGCCAGTTCCGAGAGCGCCGCTGTCAGACGGCGAATCGGCCGCGTCACTCTCGAAGCCAGAAAGACAAGGCCCACAACTCCGAAGGACCAGACCGCGACTGCGAGCAGGATCAGGGTTGTGATAAAACCGCGCCGCAGGTCGCGTTGACTTCCCGCTTCGACCAGGGCCCGCGCCTGCCGGTACTGGCGCGCGAGACTTTCCATCCCGGCCTTGCCGAGCGGACGCGACCACGTCCAGACCTCCTTGCCGCGAAGCGCCAGGTAATTGAGTTGCTCGCCATTTTCGCCGGACACATAGAAACGATCCGGGTCTCCGCTCTCGACAAACTCAATAACGGAATCCGGCCATTCGCTGCCGCGCTCCGGCACGTATTTCGTGGGCTTCAACACGCCCGCCGCGGCGTCCCGCCGCAGCGCCTCGCGTGCGTTCTGGTAGTATTCGCGGCCAAGCCATTCGAGCGAGCGCGAGATTTCGTCGAGTTCACGGGTCGAAGCGTAGGCCAGGCTGCGATCGAGCAGCGATGAGGTAAACCAAAGTGTCGCCCCAAGCGGGGGAAGCGTGGCTACAAGAAAGAGCAGGATTAGCCTGCCGAGGAGTGACCGTGGCATTGCTGCCGTCATTTCAGCGCGGCCAGCCGGAACGGACCGCCCTCCGCCATCCAGTGCGGCTGGCCCGGCCGGGCGGCACGACTGAAAAATTCCACCAAACGGGCAAGGCTGACATCGGGCCCGTCATCGCCCGCGTTTTCGCCTCCTGGCTCCTCCGCGCGCACCTCCAATCTAACCCAAAACGGCGATGAACTGGAGAGCCGATCGGAAGAAAGCCGCAAGCTATCGAGACACCAGGTCTCGGCGGCGGCGGCAGACAGGTGCGACACGGACTTGCGGCTCCAACCTAATCGCGTGACTGCGAATTTCTCTTCCCAGATGTCGAAACTCATCGCGAAGCGCGCGCCCGCCCGTTCAACGACGGTCGCCTTCCTGTCGGATAGGAGGCTTAGCTGTGCGGCAAACACCACGGAGGCGCCATTGCGTAATCGATCGAGCGCCCGCCCCTCGATGAAATGGAATTTCGGCCCCGAGACTTGCAGTGTGCCTGCCCCACGGCGCACTTCAAGCGCTTGGCCTGGGAGGATTCCAGCCAGCATCAAAACCGTTACAAATATACGTGTCGCAGCAAGCCGCATCGATTGCAGGGACGTGCAATACCCGGCCGCCCTCCCGAGCAGCGGTTGGGCGCGGGGAGAGAATTCGACAGCCGTCCCGGCTCCCTGCGCAAGCCCCTCGGTCATTGAGGCTTGTAGGAGTGCCGTCGAATCCCCTCCCCCCGCCCAATCGCCGGGGGTCGGAAGGACACTAAAATTCGGTGCCCGCCATGAACATCGGAGCCGCCCGGCCCGACCTCACGGGGAAGGCCATAGCTAAGAACATTCCGCTCTTGGAGCGGACGCCAACGCCGAGAGAATGCTTCGTGCCGGTGTCTCTCACGCGGTCGCGAAGCACGCCAACATCGTAAAAGAACTGTACCCAGTGATATGCGTATTCAAGTGAACCATGCGTCACGCTGGTTCCGCCCAGCGGGTCCACTTCAAACTTGTTCCATCCTCGTAGAGTTCGTGTATTTCCCAGCACAAAACGGTCGAACAGAGGCGCCGTGCCGGACAAGCGCCCCAATAAGAACTTCGCCGAGATCGTGTGTTCGTCTCTCTTGAACGAATAACGCGCATCGATCTGATGACGCGCATAAACAAAGTCCGATCCAAGAACTTTGGTGGCCGCGCGCAGGGAGTACCCTGCATCGACTTCGTGATTGTCGCCACGCGAATCCGCAAAACGCTCTGACAGGCGCAGAGTTGTCATTAGGGCGTTCGCGGACTCGGTTCGCGCGGCCGGAAACTGCGTTTCAAAACGCTGGAATGAAGTGCCCACACTGAGCGTCAGTGGCTCCGCAATCACAAAAGATACTGTCGGAGCGAACTCCTGTCGCGTACGATAGACTCCCGGAACGTCGGGACGCGCGGCCAGGGCCAGCTCCGTGTCCGGATTCCACTTCTGATGGAAACTCGCGAAGTTGAATGCGAGCCCTACCCGGTCGGTCCCCAGCGAGGGTCTATCGTACCCGGCTCGCAACCCGGTGAACCGTTCGACCAGTTCGTCTCCGTCGCTGACCAGGCCGAGCTTGAACCAGTTCGAGGCGACTTTTACACTCGACTCTGCTTCAATGCTCACCCCCTGCTTTGACGAGTAAACGGCTTTGGGAATCTTGACGTCGAAATTCGTCGGCTGGCGGCGTCCCTTTACATCGAGCAGCACAATAACCTGTTCCGGCTGTGTGCCGCGAACCAGTTTCTGCTGCACAAAACGTGCGTTGAGTTCCTTCCTGACGCGCCGCGCCAGTTGATCGAGCTTCTGGGGATCCAGCTTCGCGCCGATCAACCGGGTGAGGTCTTCCTGAAGCGTCCGGCTGATTCTGCTCATCCCGCCGTCGGAAATGTCCACCCGCTCGACCGTATAGCGGCTGTTCACATTCCCCTGGCTCTGGAGGCCGGTGGCCCCCAGCAGCGCCATAAGGACGAAGCTGAGGAGACTACGGCAAATCATACGTCGAGATTAAATGCACGAACACTTCCACTCGTAACCTATTGAATTACAAAGGCGTGTGAATCTGAGAGTGTGATCGGGCGTCACAGGTGTGCCGGCGTTTGCCGAACACCCGCTCGCCCTTGCTGCCTGTGCCCTTCTTACTTCCAATGTTCCTTCAACTTGGCGGAATAGTCTCCCTCGATTGGAGAGAGACGGTACTTATATGAATACGTACGATCCCCCGGCAATCGGTACGGTTCCATCGGAAACGTATTTTCGCTCCAACTGTCGATGCCGCCGACACCCATCTGCTGGTAGTCGATGTTCAGGAAAACCTCGGGATGCCGCTTCAACTTGAACGAATAGTCAGCTCCGTCTATCTCATTGGTAGGGTAGTGCTTAGCCCCTACACTCAGCGCCGGCATCCCGGTCACGAGCAGTCCGACGCCTTCGCTGTTCGTCAGCGCGACCCAACCGGCGTCCACTTTGTTGCCGTTTTCTTGCGGGCGGGAATACTCAACCCATTCCCGGTCGACTGTCGACGTGTAGACATCCATTCGCTCGAATTTCCGGTCAACGTAGGTCGGGGCGGGTCCACGGCCGTACCATTTCAGGTTCTCAAATCCTTGCGGTAGAACGAGTTGCATGCCAAAGCGCGGCATCATCGCGATCGTCTGCCCACTCGGACGATACGAACCTTCAACGATGACATCGCCGCTGCTGTAAATCGTGTAACGGATCGTGTAGTGCCCCTTGACGTCCGGCAGGTCGGCCTCGACGGTGAGCTGGGCTGCATGGGCGTCCAATCTGCGTAACTGTAAGTCGTTGATTTTCCAGGACGAACCGGCATTCTTCCAGACCATGAAATTGTGGGAGGGATCGTTTTCGAGACCCCGTGCCTT
>JBDKSR010000271.1:0-15033 GCA_039680545.1 Bryobacteraceae bacterium
CCTGATTAATCTTTTCGGCTTGCGCGGCATGTGGCTCGACAAGCCGGGCGAGAACTAGATCAGAACAGCCGCTCACGCCCAAGGATCGCCTGTTTGAGACGCCGGGGCGCCCTATTTGGTTGGGGCGCCAACCCGACGACCTGCCAGCGCGCGAGCGTGGCCTCGTCACGGATCAAAAGATAGCGCCGTCCTGCCACAGTCTGCCAGGAGATTACCCGGTCAGATGCTATCGTCTGTTCGGAGAGGTGCACGGACTGGGCTTTGTTGCCGGGGGCCACATCGACACATGTAATCGAGTGTTCCGATGGCCACGGGTGAACCAGCCGGCATTCACCGCCTAGACGGCTCTCGATCGCCACCCAGAGTGTCTTGCCCTTGATTCGCTCAGCGGAGACGCGGAATCCTCCCGCCGCCGCCAGGTCGAAGCGTACCTCCCAATCTGCAGGCACAGCGGGGAACACTCGAATTGCCTCGTCATGGCTTTGAATCAGCATCTCGTTAACGGCGCACGAGACGATCGGCATCGCTTCATTGTCGAAGTGACGGAAAGGCCAAGCAGGAAACGGAAACTTGACCGGCTGCTTCCCCGCTCCCACTGTGGCCGCGTCACGCACGACGTTCTCCTGCCAGCGCTGCGCTGTATCCTGCTTGAACACGTGATAGGGTCCGTAGTGTCCGAAACCCTGTGGGTAGATCTGCCACGTGGAGACAGTGTTGACGAGTTCAGACACCAGCTCTTCAGCTAGTCCCAGCCGCGCCAGTCCGATGGGGTACGGACACCATCCCATGCACAGTTCTCCGGAGTCTGCCATGTTGCCCTTTTGTGCTCCTTTGACGTCAGGCACCGCTCGCGGATGCAAGCGCACCTGGGTAACTGCGGCGCGGAAGAGTTCTGTGTCCCTCTGTGCCAGACCAATCAAACCGCCTGGGAAAACGGGGGCGATTTCCGGGTCCGGGATACCGTAGTAGGAGAGTTCCGGGTGACCCGCGTGCCGATTCCTGACCCACTCGCCTTTAGTGTTCTTGCCGGCGGCGAACACCTTTCGGGATGCTAGCGGTGTGCCGGGGCATAAGCCGGCGCTGTGCACCAAAGCCGTGCCACGCCTTTCGTATTCGCTTTCCAGAAGATCGGACAGATGGAAGGGTGCCAGGGAGTTAAGCTGTTTCTCCCAAAGCGTAACTTCCGCCGGGTCGTGCCCCAGTTTCTTGCCAACGCGAATTGCGACGGGAAACAGGGCACGAATCATGGCAAGATCCGTGATCGTGTCGTCAAATCGCGGCGATCCTTCGTAGGCCGTCGTTCCGGAGATGTGGTACAAACCATCCGGGCCGATGGCGAGACACGCGGAATTGAACCGGGCGACCTCGCAAATCACGGGCCATGCGGACTCGCGCAAGAATCGCTCATCTCCTGTGTACGCATAATGGCGCCAAAAATCGAGGGCGATTTGTGCTCCCGGCGTACGGTTACGGTCCTGGGTTGCGTCGTTGTACCCACGGCGGTCGGAAACGTCGGAGTAGAACGCTCCACGCTTGGAAGTGTGCTGCCGCGCATACTCGACGGCGTGAGGAAGCTGCGCGCGGCGCAAGCGGTAATACGGCAGCGCGAGTTCCGGATGGTTCGCAGCAGCCAACGGCCACGCGTACCACTGCATGTTCCAGTGAAAGTAGTAGTTCCACGGTACGAAGTCACGGTTCCAGCCCCAGAGGCCATTGCAGAAATGGGGTGGATACGCGCCGCGTGAGGAAGAGTTGGCAAGATACAGCGTTACGTGCCAGATATTCTCGATGTATTTCTCGGGCAGGTCCACCATCGAAGCCGACCAGAACTTTCGCCAGTCCTCCCGATGGCGATCACGAATGGCCGCTTCACCTTCCGAAACGGCTTGATCTAGGATGCGGTGGGCGGCTGAGACGGGATCAGTATCATTCTCCGAGGTCACGGCGGTGAGCAAAACCGTAAAGCCGGACGCGGCTGAAGGCTGGAGTTCGACCTCGCCCGCACGGGAGTGCAGACGGCGGGGCTTCTCGGAAGAACCGTCAGGAATGACCTGAGCGGCGATCACGAACGAAAGCGACCGTAGTCTCTGTTGAATTACGATACGGCCATTTTCAACAGTGGTCTCGGTTCCGTCGAGTCCGTTTGAAGGATCACGGTTTACCTGGCTGTACCAGTGGGCGAACGTACGGCTCCCCCAACGCTCAAGCCGGATCTTAGGGGTGTAACCGCCGGTCCCGGTCATCTCCGAGCGGAGGACTAGCACGCGCTGCCCGGCGCTGATGTAGCTGGAGGTGCGAACGCCCGCGAAGGGGGTATCGGCTCGGAGGGTCGCCATGGCGGAAGCCAAGTCAAGACGTGCCTCGAAGTCCTTCTGATAGAGCAGATCAAGGACCGGACACCCGAAATCGATGACAAGCCTGCCGCAGTGGCGTAGTGATGTGTGCTTCTCCTCTTCTTCAGGCCCCCAGTTCCGAAACGGGCGTGCTTCGTTGTCATCCCAAGCATCGCACTTGTTGATAGCCAGGATGATTTGGCTGTCGGTGGTCCAGAGCAGCGCACCGAGATCGCCATTCCCAATTGGCAGTCCAAGCGACGGGTCTTCAGGCGGGGACAGGTAAATGATGTCATGCTGCGCCAACCGGCCAGGCCATTCGATGCACCACTTCCCATCCCTTGGTGAATATGCGGAAACGACTGGTTCCCGGGCCTGCAGCCCCGTACCTGCCCCTTCGAATGCAGAGCCTAGGGCGACAATCCGGGCGAGGTCCCTCCTGCTCCATTCGTTTTTCATCAGTGCTTAGTGTATATGCACGGCACCTGTGGCGTCCGCACATGCGCCAGGTTACGCCAAACCACGCCACGCCCATGATGGCAACCCTTTTCGATTGTGCGAGTTCGCCCACCGGCTTTACTCTGAGTCTGGCGCGAGATGCCAGAAAGAGTTAAGCGATGAAAAACGTGATCGTGACAACGGCATACGTGATCGTAATCAGTATCGCCGTCCTGCTGACAGTCAACACCGCCAACGCCGCGACCGTCGCCGAGTTCCAGATTCCATTCCAGTTCTTTGTGGGCGAGAAGGCGCTTCCTGCCGGAGTCTACACGGTGAGCGTGGACAACGCCACCAACCGTTTCGATATGGTTTCCCCGGACGCCGTCGCCCGCGTCTTCCTGGCCTGCAGCACCCCACGCCGGAATGCTGTCACGGACACGGGAACACTGGTTTTCTACCGTTACGGAAAGACATACGTACTCCGGTCGATCTGGAAGCCGGGTTCGTCCTCGGGGCATAACCTGCCTGGGGCCACGATTGAGCGTGAGATGACGAACACTGCTGCCCTCCCGGAGATTGTCTCCATCGGAGCAACTTCAAAGTAGCGATCTCTCCAACTAACCATCGCATGCCTGCCGGTCTGCTGATCGGCAGGTTTTTTTTGTGTGCGGGGGACAGGAGCGATGGTTCCAACGTCGCGTTTGCTTCAGACAGAGCCAGGGGAGCAAGCGCAATAAGTCGATTCGATTCAGCGTCCTGGAGACGTTCGCAAACGTTTGCTACCAGACTTCGTGGGCTACGTACTGGTAGTTGCTCGGCAAATACTCGGCGCCGATGATGCGCGCCCGAATCACCACTTGATACTGCCTGGGCAGAGGCTCGGGAAGGCGCCGCCGGAGTTCCCTGAGGCAATCGGCCGACGTGAAGAACTCGGCTGCGGCAAGCGTAGCGGTTGAGTGTGTTCCGGCGAAGAGGACGGTCCGATGGGAACCGGCCCCAGGGTCGGAGTTAACCACCGTAATCAGCGCATACTGGATGTTTGCAGTGCTATGGTCCGTTACGAACCTTCGTTTCGGATTATTACGGTGGTAGATGATGTAGTCTCCCGTATCGGAACCAAAATCAACGGCAAGCGGCGCTGTGGACATCATCACCCTTGCGTATTCGCTGTACTCCGGCCTGCCAAAGATGATCACGGCCCGGTCCCTCAGACCAGGGGGACGAATGACTGATTCCGGCACCAACTCGACCTCAACGCCGGAAGCGCCAAGGAATCGAGCGATCGTCACGGCGGCTAAGCTGTCGCCATGTAGCGGAGCATGCGGGACAGGCAACAGGAAAAGTTCAGCACCCGACTTATGCCCGACTTGCTCTTCGTACCAAGCCCGTTCTTGTTCGGTCGGCCGGAACTGCGCCCGAGGCATCGGCTGTTCCCTAAAAAGGAGATGCGGCGGGGCCGCAAGGCACAGACTGATCCTCGCATTTCCCTGTAGCACCGGGTCCCAGAACTCCGCTACCGCTGGATCCATGGCGGGGCCGTTTCTGTGTGATCCGATGTAAAAACCAGCAACTGCCGCGGCGAGGAGGAGCACCGTACCACCGATCAAAGGACGAAGCCACTTCCGCCCTCCGCCGCCGGGAACGATTGGCGCAGGAACCGCAACAGAAAGCTGCTCCACAGCGGGTGGCGCCGGTTCTGTTTCCGCAAACTGCAGAACATAGCTGCCTTTGGGAAGCTGGATGCGCAACGTTTCGCCGGACAGTTCGTGTTCGTAAGTCTCTTGCAGCTTCCGGCGGAGTGCATGCGTTCGATTCCGGACGACTGAATCTTCGGTCGGGGAGAAGTCAGACGGCCTCCCAAGAGCCTCGACCCCCACCTGATACTCCGTGAGCACGCACGCACGCCCGGATACTTCTGAGTCGAAAAGGAAACGCAAGAGGTTTCGCAGTTGCTCGGATCGCTCAAACGTAGTGCTATTGAGGACACGAGCCAACACCTCTCGCTTGCGCTCACAGGGGATGCTGAGACCTATCGGACTGCCCACCGCTTAGAAATTATACACTAGACATTCCGCCAAACGTCCCCGAACGTTAGCGAACAGCAAAACACTGGTGCCACCGCTCGGCACCAGCCCATACTGACAAGCCATGAGGAATACTTTCTGTCATCTCGCAAGGTGTGGAATTTACAGGAGATCCCTTCGTCCAATTCATCTGGCGTTGGCCCTCTTGTTAACTGCTCTAGTCGTTCCGATCGCCGCCCAACAAGGACGTGGCACAGTCCTGGGCGTCGTGAGCGATGCCAGCGGGGGAGCTGTCCCGGGCGCGGCCATCGCCGTCCGGAACACGGCGACCGGCGTAGTCACCCACGCCGTCTCCAACGAGACAGGCTACTTTACTACCCCGCCACTCGTCGTCGGTCCGTACGAAGTTACTGCCGAGAAGCAAGGTTTCAAGAAGTTTACCCGTACTGACTTGACCCTGCGGGTGGACCAGCAGATCGACTTGCGCATCCAACTTGAGGTGGGTTCAATAAGCGAGTCAGTTGAAGTGACCGGTGAGGCGCCGCTCCTCGATACCAACAGCGCCACCGTCGGCACCGTTGTCGAGACGCGAAGGCTGAGGGATCTTCCGGTAAATGGCCGCAGTGCCATGGCAATGCTGGTGCTGACCCCGGGCGTCAATACCACAAATGGAGACGGAGGCAGCAATAGCGGCTTTGCCGATCGCGGCAACACTCTGGCCAGCGTGGGAGTCAACGGGGGAGTCCCCACGCAGAACAATTACCAGGTCGACGGAAATCAGGCGAACAACAACTACTACCCCGATCTGAACGTGAATCCCACAGTGGATGCTGTTGAGGAATTCAAAGTTCAGAGCGGCTCGATGTCGGCCGAATACGGCTTTACATCCGGCGCGGTCATTAACGTTGTCACAAAAGGCGGCACCAACGATCTCCACGGCACTACGTACGAGTTCATTCGAAATCCCGCATTCGACGCGGCGAACACCTTTACTCACACGGTTTCCCCTTACCACTACAATCAGTACGGCGGCGCCGCCGGCGGTCCAATTCGGCTGCCGAAGGTCTATAACGGCCGTGATCGATCTTTTTTCTTCGTAAATTTCGAGGAGTGGAAGTATCCGCGCTCCGCAAATCCTATCTACAGTGTTCCGACCGCGAACTGGCGGAATGGGAATTTTTCGGATTATCTCAACAGCAGCGGCAAGTTGATCACACTCTATGATCCGCTCACGACTGCGGTCAACCCGAACGGCTCGGGCTACGTGCGCGACCTCTTTCCAAACAATGTGATCCCGTCAAGCCGGATTGCGACTGTCGCGAACAACGTGTTGGACTTTTACCCGCTGCCGAACAAGACGCCGTCGAATGCCTACACGCAGACGCTCAACTACATGGGCGCGGTTGATGGTGAGCGGAATATGCGCCAGGTATTGACTCGCGTCGACCATCGTTTCTCGGAGTCCAATTCCTTTTTCGGACGCTACATATATTACCGGCACTATGACAACCACGGATCTGAGTATTCACTTCCCGATCCCGTGGCGAGGATGCGATACGACACTTTCGAGAACCACAATGTCGTACTCAACGATGTGCATACATTTACGCCTACGCTCTTGCATGAGATTCGAGTCGGCTTGGCCCGCCAGCAGTTCCCGTTTACTGTGGCCAGCTACGGCGGCAACTGGCCCGAGAAGCTGGGTTTGGGATCCAGTTGGCCGCAGTATACGCTTCCATACTTCTCCACCGGGTATTCAAACTTCAACACAGGAACGGTCGGCTACCGCGGTGCGACAACCGGAGAAATCTACGACACAATTACGAAGATTGCCGGCCGCCACAACATCAAATTCGGAACGCAGATCCGCATCATGCAGGGGAATAATCTGCAGATGAGTTACCCGTCGGGCTCTCTGAGTTTCTCGGGACTGACGACTAACCCTCAGTCAACTTCCGGTACGGGAAGCGCTTTTGCCCAATTCCTCTTGGGCGCAGTCAGTTCGGCCAGCTTCAGTACCCACATCGGCGCTTCTCAAGTTGGAAATGCGTTTGACTTCTTCGTGCAGGATGATTGGAAGGTCAGCAACCGGCTCACTGTCAACCTCGGACTTCGCTATGACTACCAGCAGTGGCCGTGGGAACGAAATAATGGGCTATCGAATTTTGATCCCTTCAGCACCGATTCAGTCACCGGTCTGTTGGGTCGTACCACGTATTCCGGTGTTGACTACGAAGGCCGCGGAATAAACTCGAACTTGAACAATTGGGGCCCCCGCATTGGTTTTGCCTGGGATCTGACGGGTAAGGGCAAGACGGTCCTGCGTGCAGGATATGGCATCTACAATTCGTCCATGTTCTCCTGGTACTACTTCGGCAGCACAAATGGTTTCGCGAGTACAAGTACAAGTTACACTCCAGCCGGGGCGAACTCGAATTTTGCCGCATTCTATCTCCAGGATGGCTTGCCATACCAACCTACCCAGTCTCTGGGCGCGGCCCTTGGTCCGAGTGCCTTCATAGGCCAGAGCGTTTCGTGGGAAGAATCCAAGAAACGCAGTCCGATGGCACAGCAGTGGAACCTGTCGTTGCAGCACGAAATGAAAGGCTGGGTGGTTGATGCGACATATTCAGCCAACAGAGGGTCACGTTTGCTGTCCGACGGATACGACTACAATGCGTTCGACCCCAAGTATTATGCTCAATACGGTACAGCGCTTCAGGACGCCGTCCCAAATCCATATGCCGGCAAGTTCTCCGGCTCTCTGGCGTCTTCCACTATCACTCGTGCCCAATCGCTGAAACCCTATCCCTATTACTCCAGCATTGGGGTGTACTGCCCGACGCTTGGCAACTCCATTTATCATGCGTTCTACCTCACCGCACAAACGCATACCAACAAAGGACTGACGCTATTGATGTCATACAGCGCCAGCAAGCTCATCGACGACTCAATGCTGTCTCCCATAGGAACCAGCAGTTCACCCAACTGGCGCCTCGGCAAATTCAACCGGAGGATCGATCGCAGTTTGAACCAGAGCGACGTCCCACAAGCCCTGGTGGTCAGCGGCGTCTATGAGTTGCCCATCGGCCGTGGCAAGGCGATCAACGTCTCCAGCCGGTGGCTCGACATGATCGTGGGTGGGTGGCAGATGAACGCGATCTTCACGGCAAAGTCTGGCATGCCCTTGGTTGTCACTGGGGCGAGCAATAATCGTGCCGACCGCCCGAATTCCACCGGCAAGAGCGCAAAGCTCGAAAATCCGACGCGCGCCGCCTGGTTCGATACGACCGCCTTCGTGAATCCGCCGAGCTATGAGCTGGGCAACATCAGCCGGACGTTGCCGGATGTGCGGAGTCCCGGCCTGATGACGTTGGACGCGTCGGCTATCAAGCAAACCAAGCTGGCTGAACGTCTGACTGCTCAACTGCGCGTGGAGGGCTTTAACGTAACTAACCGCGTTAACCTCGGTTCCCCAGGTACTGGATTCTCACCTGGCAAAGATGGTTACAACGCAAGCTCTACCTTCGGACTGATCTCTTCGGCTCGGGACGCTCGTATGCTTCAACTCGGGCTTAAGCTGATCTTCTGATGGTTTGGCAAAGTGGTTCCAGGCAAGCGGGGTCCCTGAACTGACCCCGCTTGCCCTGCCAGCTATTGATACAGTTCTCTGGGATTGTGGAAACGAGGAAGATACTGTGAATCGACGCAATTTTATGGGTGGTCTCGGAGCTTACTCCTTCGTGGTGTTTGCGGACAAGCTCCCGGCGGCTGCCATTCCGCCCTCATCGGACCAGATTCGGAAGGATCTCGATCGGCTCTCGCCGCACGCGGGCGTCCGGAGCAGCGTTCCCCCTGGTGACACGATGACCGTCACGGACCTGAACGCCGATTTTCTGGTTGCAGGGGGCGGCCTTGCCGGCGTGTGCGCTGCGATCGCGGCTGCTCGCCACGGCGCCAAGGTCGTTCTGGTACAAGACCGCTCGCGATTGGGAGGCAATTCGTCGAGCGAGGTCAAGATGCACGTCTGCGGCTCCCATGCCGTTCCAGGTTGGCGCGAAACCGGTCTAGTTGAGGAGTTTCGTGTCGAGGACGCGGTCCGCAACCCGCAGCGCTCCTTCGAAATGTGGGACCTGATGCTCTATGACAAGGTCATCTCGGAACCGAACATCACATTGCTGCTCGACACGTTCGTCTATGCGGCGAAGAAAGATAAGGATCGCATCACGGAAGTCCTGGCGCGAAGCGACAAGACTGAGCGCGTCTATCGCATCGCCGCAAAGATGTTCTGCGACTCGACAGGCGACTGCCGCCTGGGACTCGAAGCCGGGGCCGAGATACGCACGGGGCGCGAGGCCCGCAGCGAGTTCAACGAGTCGCTGGCGCCCGAGAAGGCCGTCGACGAGACGCTCGGCAGCAGCATTATGTTCACGTCTCGCCGCTACCCGAAGCCCATGCCGTTCACTCCTCCCAGTTGGGCGCGGAAGATCACGAAAGAGCACGTCCGTCACCGTCAAATCACCGAATGGGACTACGGCTACTGGTGGATCGAGTGGGGCGGCGACCGCGATCTGATCGGCGACAACGAGCGTATACGCTTCGAACTGCTCTCCATCGCAACGGGACTTTGGGACTACATCAAGAACAGCGGCGAGTTTCCCGAGACCGAGTGCTGGGCTCTGGACTGGCTCGGCATGATTCCGGCCAAGCGCGGAAGCCGCAGGCTCGTCGGGGACCATATCCTGACGCAGGACGACGTCACAAGCCGGGATTTCGAGGACGCCGTGACGATCGGCGGCTGGCCTCTCGATGATCATCCGGCTCGCGGATTCGACCGCCCGGACATTGCACCGAATACGTCTGTCGCCACCCCGCCGTTCAACATTCCCTTGCGATGCCTGTACAGCAGGAACATTCCGAATCTCTTCATGGCGGGCCGGAACATTAGTTGTTCCCATGTGGCGTTTACCTCGACTCGCGTCATGGGGACCTGTGCTGCCGAAGGCCAGGCGGTTGGCACCGCAGCCGCCATGTGTGTTCACGACGGCATTGCGCCCCGCGAGATCGTCCGGGATAAGCAGCGCCTTCAAACCTTGCAACAGACTCTGCTTCGCGACGACCAGACCATCAAGCGCCGGGTGAACCAAGATTCGAAAGACCTGGCGCGCGTCGCCACCGTGACGGCATCGGGTCAGGAGGCCGGAGCCGAAGCCGCCAAGGTCATCGACGGGTACCTGCGTGATGTGTACGAGCGAGGTGAACGCACCGAGATCCATCAATGGACCGCCAGAATGGGCGCGGACGGAGCTTGGATCGAGCTGAAATGGGACAGTCCACGGCAGTTCAGTGAGATACAGATTACCTTTGACACGGGCCTCCGGCGTACCTTGATGCTTTCGGGCGACGGATCGTTGAGCGAGAAGATGATCCGCGCGCCACAGCCCGAAACGGTGCGGGATTACACGATCTCGTATCGCCGGGCAGAAACAAGAGACTCGAACGAACTCGTCTCAGCCAAAGGCAACTACCGCCGGTTGGTCCGGCACCAGTTTACGCCGGTCGAGGCACAATCGATCCGGATTCACGTCACCGCGACCAACGGCGGCATCTTCGCCCGTATCTTCGAGGTGCGCTGCTACTGATTTCGGCTCTCGTTTTCCGGCGGCAGGTGTGAGGACTCTGCCTCTTTTTTGGTAGCCTATTTCAAGCTAACGGCTTTCCTGCGCGGAAGCCCCACGCCTGGAATTATGAAGAGTTCAATCGCACTGCTATTACTGACGGTGTTGGCTCAGGTCGCACCCGCTAGGGAATTTCATGTCTCCGTAAATGGGAACGATACGAACGACGGCTCGGCATCGAGTCCCTACCGGACCATCTCCGCCGCTGCCCTGGTAGCACAACCGGACGATGTGATCACAGTCCATGCGGGCACGTATCGCGAGCGTATTACCCCGCCCCGAGGAGGCGAGTCCGACGCCAAGAGAATCGTTTACCAGGCCGCGGAGGGCGAAGACGTCTTCATCAAAGGGTCGGAGGTCATTCGCGACTGGAAGCCATTCAAACCCGGAGTCTGGAAGGCGTCCATCCCCAATTCCCTCTTTGGCAGCTACAACCCATACAAGGACCTCATTGCCGGCGATTGGTTCACTGACAAAGGGCGACCGCATCACACAGGCGAAGTCTATCTGAATGGCAAGTCCCTTTGGGAAAGCCATCTATTGGAGCGCGTGTTGAACCCGCAACCCACCGCCGAAGCGCAGGACCGCGAAGGTTCAACTTATACGTGGTTCGCGGAGTGCGACGACAAGTACACCTATATCTACGCCAACTTCCACGATAAGGAACCGAACAAGGAACTGGTCGAGATTAACGTCCGCGACAGTTGCTTCTATCCGGACCAGCCGGGCCGCAATTACATCACGATCCGCGGCTTCCACATGAGCCACGCCGCGACGCAGTGGGCGGCCCCCACAGCCGAGCAAATCGGTTTGATCGGTACTCACTGGAGCAAAGGCTGGATTATCGAAAACAACGTCATCAGCGACTCAAAGTGCGTCGGAATCGCGTTGGGCAAGGACCGGAAGACCGGGCACAACGTCTGGATCAATGACCCGAGCAAAGATGGGGCGATTCATTACAACGAGGTCATCCAGCGCGCGCTCGATGCGGGATGGTCGCGCGAGACGATCGGCTCCCACATCGTCAGAAACAACACGATCTCCAACTGCGAGCAGGCCGGAATCGTGGGAAGCCTGGGTGCGGTGTTCAGCCAGATCACGAACAACCATATCTACGACATCTGGACCAAGCGGCAATTCACCGGTGCGGAGATGGGTGGAATCAAGCTGCATGGCGCGATTGATGTTTTGATCAAGAACAATCGTGTCCACAATACCGGCCGGGGAGTGTGGATGGACTGGATGGCCCAGGGAACGCGGATCACCGGCAATCTCCTCTACGACAACATCACGGAAGATCTGTTCTTCGAGGTGGACCACGGGCCGTTCCTTGTCGACAACAACCTGTTGCTCTCCTTCGACAGTCTGCGCGACGTTTCCGAAGGCGGAGCTTACGTCCACAATTTGTTTGCCGGCAGAATCAACAGCCAGGCGGAGCCAACCCGATCAACCCCTTACCATCTGGCCCATTCGACCAAGGTGGCGGCGTTGAGCACCACAGCGGGCGGCGACGACCGTTTTTACAACAACATCTTCATCGGTGCGACAGAGACTTCAAAGGTCGGTCCGGGAAACCCGAAGTACCGCCGCGTGGTCGGATTCGGTCTCTGGGTGTACGACAACAAAGAACTGCCGATCGAGACGGGTGGGAACGTGTATTGCAACGGTGCCCGTCCGTACTCGAAGGAAACCGGCGCGCGCGTTCTCTCCAGCTTTGATCCGAAACTCCGATTGAGTGAGGATACTAAGGGCGTCTACCTTCACATGACTCTGCCTCCCGAGGTACTGAAAGCGACCACCCCACAGGTGACCACTGCGCTGTTGGGGAAGGCCAACGTTTCAGGGCTGGCCTATGAAAATGCGGACGGCTCCCCGATTACCATCGACTACGACTATTTCGGTAAGAATCGGCCCGAAACCAGCCCCGCCGCCGGACCTTTCGAGGGGCTGCAGGATGGCAATATCACACTCAAGCTCTGGAGTATTCGATGAGCACGCTGTCGTGATGACAGCCGCTTTCTCCCAGAACGGTAATCGATCACCTTCGGGCTTGAACGATCGTCTCACGCATGGCGGATTATTTTAGTTGATCGCCTTCGGAATCGTCATACACTGAGGCATGAGTCTGGGTATGGGCGTGCGCAGAGCTTATCTATCGGCAGTAGTTCTTGCCGTAGCCGTCCCGGCAGCACTGAACTCACAGCAGTCATCCACCCGTCGGGACCCATCGTCGGCTTGGACGCGAGTCGAGCAACTTCACCCCGGCCTGAAGGTGAAGCTGCGATTGGTGAATGGAGAGACCGTCAAAGGGAAGATCGTTGAGGTGAACTCTGACGGAATCGCCTTGCGGCTCAAAGGAGAGCAGGTCTTTAAGGCAGCCAGGGAACAGGTCCGCACTGTCCGCAAGAAATCACGGCTCATTGGTCTGACGCTGAGCGCGCTCATTGGCGCCGGTGGCGGAGCAACCGTCGGAGCGGTCGGCCCAAAGGAGGGTGATGAGCGTAGGGCTCCGTACGTGATCGGCGGCGCTCTTATGGGAGCCGGTGTCGGAGCGGCGATCGGAGTGGCAATCGGAAAAGAAATCACCATCTACGAGTACAGCCCAGCCGCCGTCCGGGGTGCAGCGGATACCCTGCAATCCCCACGCGCCTCGCCAAAGTGAGACAGTAACGGCTGCGCGGCGCCAACTCCTTGCTTTCCGCGCCCACACCTTGCGGCGTGGATGATTGCCGCCTCAACAGACAAGCCTGCGGCTTTAGAAACTTCCAAAAGGGTTTGTTACGTGGGAGGGCTGGCGGAGAGGCAGGGATTCGAACCCTGGGTAGAGCTTTAGGGCCCTACGACGGTTTAGCAAACCGCTGCTTTCGACCACTCAGCCACCTCTCCGCAGCGGTGTGTCTCTTGCATAGTAACACACGAGCGGCGAGAGTTTAAGCAATCCCTGCCCCAACTTCCGCGCCCGAACCCGCTCGCTTGACGAATACCCTTCTGAGGAGTAGAGTGAAATGTAGGGCCATAAGAGTCGCATATCCTGTTCATGCTGCGGCTAACCAAAAAAGCTGATTACGGGTTGATCGCGATGACACATCTTGCGGTCGCACGCGAGGGTCAGGCGGTGAGCGCCAAGGAGATCGCGGACTCCTACCATATTCCCCTTCCCCTGCTCGCGAAAATCCTCCAGAAACTCGCCCGCCGCAGCCTGCTAGCTTCGGTCCACGGAACGAATGGTGGTTACCGGCTCGCCAAGGACCCCGGCGAGATCAGCGCCCTGGAAATCATCCGCGCCATTGACGGTCCGGTTGCCCTGACATCATGCGGAAGCGCGCACAGCGGGTGTAACCAATCCGCTAAATGTACCGTTCGAGAACCGCTCAGAGTGCTGCACGAGGGGATCGTTAACCTGCTCGCCGGCATCACGGTCTCCGACCTTTCAAAGGACATGCAACGCAACGTGCTGACCGTCATCGAGAAATTATGAGGTACCTATCATGAACAAGCCGATTTACATGGACAATCACGCCACGACGCCTGTGGATCCTCGCGTGCTCGACGCCATGCTGCCGTACTTCACTACCAAGTTCGGCAACGCCGCGAGCCGCAACCACAGCTTCGGGTGGGATGCCGAGCAGGCTGTCAGCAAGGCGCGGGATCAGATCGCCGGCCTCATCGGAGCTACCGGGAAGGAAATCATTTTCACGAGCGGCGCCACCGAATCCGACAACCTCGCCATCAAAGGCGTGGCCGAGATGTATGCCGAGAAGGGCAATCATATCATCACAGTACCGACGGAACATAAAGCGGTACTTGATACCTGCAAGCACCTCGCCAAGCGCGGCTTCGAGATCACCTATTTGCCAGTGGGACGGGATGGGCTGATCGACCTCGACGACCTGCGGCGTAGCATCACGGACAAGACCATCCTCATCACTGTGATGCACGCGAACAACGAGATCGGCGTGCTTCAACCGATCCGCGAGATTGGCAAGATCGCCAAAGAGCGCGGTGTCCTGTTTCATACGGATGCGACCCAGGGTGTCGGCAAGGTGCCTGTGAATGTCGAAGAGGACTGCATCGACCTGATGTCGATCAGCGCTCACAAAATGTATGGGCCGAAGGGGATCGGCGCGTTGTACGTTCGGCGCAAGAACCCTCGCGTTCAGTTGACCGCACAGATGGACGGCGGCGGGCACGAGCGCGGGATGCGATCCGGCACATTGAATGTTCCCGGGATCGTCGGCCTGGGCGAAGCCTGTGCGATCTGCCAGGCAGAGATGGACGAAGAGTTCATGAAGCTCAGTGCTTTACGGAACACATTGAAAGCATCACTTGAAACTGAATTGGACGAAATTTTCGTAAACGGTTCGATGCAGTACAGGCTGCCGAACAGCCTGAACATGAGCTTTGCGTACGTCGAGGGCGAGTCCCTGCTTATGGGGATCAGCGACGTAGCCGTGTCGAGCGGCTCGGCGTGCACGTCGGCGACCCTTGAGCCAAGTTACGTGCTGAAGGCCATTGGCGTGGGCGATGATCTGGCGCACACGTCGATCCGCTTCGGGC
>JBDKSR010000272.1:0-6722 GCA_039680545.1 Bryobacteraceae bacterium
GGTAGCTCCAGACGAAGACCATCGCGGTACAGGGAGCGGCGGCCAGGATGATTACCCCCGCGATGTACTGATCCGCTTCGGCCGGACTGATCCAGGACGAGAAGAGGATACGGAAGAACAGCCAGCCGATGAGGGCCATCGAGAATGGCTTCACGAGCCAGTTCACAAACAGCGTTACCAGCAAACCGCGTGGACGCTTGCCCACATTTCGGATGGAAGTGAAATCCACCTTCATCATCATCGGGATGATCATCAGCCAGATCAGTACCGCGATGGGAACGTTGATCTGGCTCCCCGATCCGAACTCCATTCCCCGCAGTGCTTCGACTAGTCCCGGCAGAAGCTTGCCCATCAGGACGCCGGCAATCATGCAGAGCCCGACCCAGAGGGTCAGGTAGCGCTCGAAGAGGTTCAGCCTCTTCGCCTCAACTTGGGGTTGGACTGTTCTTAGTCCCATACAAGTGCCTCCAACCTGAGCTTTTCTATCGGGTCGCTCATCACGGCCGTTTACTGGCCAGTTCTCTCAGCCGCTCGGGGCCCACGGGTGCGTCGGGCTTCCATGACACCAATGCAAACCGGTCCGCCAACTTATCCCGGACCTCAGTGATGAACGGCAACTCGCGCGCCCCCCGTTCTACCAGGACGGGATCGCGGAATCCGTCATGGGAGAAACTCTGGTTGACCACCCACGCAAACGGCTTAATGCCCGCCCGTAAGAGGTCATCCTGTAAACGTGCGGCTTCGTGAACCGGCGTCGCCTCGGGAAGCGCCACAAGGAGGACTCGTGTAAATGCTGCGTCACGGAGCCGCGGCAACAGACGGCGGACAGGCTCCGGCATGTCACTCATGGTGCGGGATACCTCACGGTGATAAGACTCGGCAGCGTCCAGCAGTAACAGAGTGTGGCCGGTCGGCGCCGTGTCCAGGACAACAAACTCGTTCTCGCCACGCGCCACAGTCTGGGCAAACGCGCTGAAAACGGCAATCTCCTCCGTGCACGGTGAGCGCAGGTCCTCTTCCAGCAGCGCCCTGCCGTGCTCGTCCAGGCTGGGTGCCGACTTTGCCATGACCTGCTCCCGGTATCTGCTTGTCTCGACGGCGGGGTCAATCCGGCTAACGGATAGACAGGGGACCGCTGTCCCGATCGTGTTCGTCAGATGCGCCGCAGGGTCCGTGGTGCTCAAATGAACCCGATGGCCGCGGTGTGCTAACTCAACGGCGATCGCGGACGCTACTGTGGTCTTGCCCACGCCGCCCTTTCCCATGGTCATCACGACACCATGCCCGGCCTTCTCGATCTCGTTGACTAAATCAGCAAGCGCGGGAACTGCTTCCACCGAGTGTCCGCAGCCATGCTCCACGGGAACGTAATCCGTTCCACTGTCAGTGAACACTGCTCTTAGGTTGCGAATCCCCATCGGTGCATAGGGTAGTAGCGGAACCTCGAAGGTCGGCAGCCGGCGAAGTCCATCCGGGGTCTTCTCAAGTGCCTCGCGGCCTCGCTGCTGGAGGGCGCGAGCCGCAGGATCCGACTGGTCGTGCGCGACGAACACCCCGTTAAGAAACAAGTATTGATTGGTGACACCGATGTCGGCCAGTTCCGCCCGTGTCCGCTCCGCCTCTGCCAATGCCGAGGCCTCGGGGCGGCTCACCAAAACGAGGGTGGTCGTAACGGGGTCACTCAGAGTCGCGAGGATTGCGTCGTAAAGAGCCTTTTGAGCCTGAAGCCCAGCAAGCGGACCCAGGCAGGATGTGCCCGAAGTGTTCGTCGCAATGAAACCAGTCCACGCGGCTGGCAGCTTCAACAACCGGAGCGTGTGCCCCGTTGGGGCGGTGTCGAAAATGATCTTGTCAAAACCGGCAGTTGCTGTGGCATCACCGAGCAACTTGGTGAATTCGTCGAATGCGGCGATCTCGACGGTGCAGGCGCCCGAAAGCTGCTCTTCCATGCTGGTAACCGCCGCCTCGGGCAATACCCCACGATACGGCCCCACAACACGGTCGCGGTAGGCAGCCGCTGCTGCTTCCGGGTCGATGTTGAGAGCGAACAGGCCGTCAGCACCCGGTACGGCCGTGGGTGTTCCCGATAGGGTTACTCCCAAAACCTCATCCAGGTTCGAGGCCGGGTCGGTGCTGACCAGCAGCACTCGTTTACCGGTCGCTGCGAGGGCAACGGCCGTCGAACAGGCCAGCGAAGTCTTTCCCACGCCGCCCTTGCCGGTGAAAAAGAGGACTCGCGTGGCACTTTGAAGGAATTCTGATGTATTCATGTTGTTTCTCCCTCTACCCGCAGCAACGGCTCCGAATGATGGGCAGCTTTGGGCTGGGCGACTTCGTCCCGTCAGGCTCCAGGCCAACCAACTCGGCGAGTTCTTGTTGACTTGGGTACTGGCCCGTACTGACGATTTCACCATCGGCCAGAATTAAGGGGAGGCACGCGTTGCCATCTCTCGTCAGCATAGATTTCACGACTTCGTTGGCAGCGAAGGCTTGTGGCTGCTGCGCCAGGTTGTAACGCTCCACGTGGACGCCCTGACCAGCGACCCAGAGGAAGTCCGATGCAAACTGGACCAAAGCTGGGTCGACATTCGGTCCACACACGCCTGTCGAGCAACACATGGGAGGGTCGAAAACTTCAAGCTTTTTTATCACGGTACGAATTTCTCCTTGATCGTCGAAGAACGATGATTACAAAATTGCGACCAACGCTTTAAAACGCCTCAGCACCGGGGAGTTAATGCAGTATTCCACGCGTGCCCCCTCTTCCCGGCTACGGATCAGACCTGATTCCTTGAGAATTCTCAAATGTTCTGAGACGGTAGACTGGGCCAGGGGCAGCTCGCCTACAATCTGACTGCAACCCTGAGCCTCTCTGCGGGAAAGCAAACGCAGGATTCGCAGCCGCGCCGGATGGGCTACGGCTTTGGCGAGCAGGGCTAGTTCGTCGTCCGCGGCTGCGCCTTCGACCGGCCGCATGTCCAGCTCGGGCGCCGGTTCAGGCTCGGGACAACATTTCAGACCACGTTCTGTTTCTTCCGTCATCGTCTATCGTCGATTACCGATTCCATTTTAACACACCCTCTTCGAGGGTTGTCAAGCGCCGGTAACCAGAACCACGGCGGCGAGGGTGCAAAAGAGGGCTGATCTTCGCACGGACATTTGCTGTTCGACAGGGTTGCTAGGGTTCACGGTTTCCATGGTCAAGGCAGTGTCTGAATATCGGACTGTACTATGGGGGTATGGCCCTTGGATCAAGCATTGGCCATAGAGAATGGCTCGCCGTGCAACACTACGATCAGGAAAGAGGGGGAGAGCATGAGCGCTGTTCGGGTTCTGACCTTGTGTACGGGCAATTCAGCCCGAAGTCAGATGGCCGAAGGATTGCTACGTCATCTCGCCGGCAACTTGTGTGAAGCCTTCAGCGCCGGGACGAAACCTGCATCTGTGCGTCCGGAAGCGGTCGAAGTGATGCGTGAAATCGGGATTGATATTTCACGCCACCGCTCGAAGTCTGTTAGCGAGTTTGAGGGACAGGCGTTTGCTTACGTAATCACGGTGTGCGACAACGCAAAGGAATCCTGCCCGGTCTTTCCCGGCACGACGGAGCGCATCCACTGGAGCCTGGAGGATCCGGCGGTCGTGGAAGGGCCAACGGAGGAACGCCTCGGAGCGTTCCGGCGCGTTCGTGATGAATTGCGCGAACACATTAAGTCGTTTGTCCGTGAAAACCTCAGTGGCGATTTGCCTGCGTCAAGCTCGCTGCACCCCGCGTGAAATCGCTGTTATTTCCGGCCTTCGATTACTTGGGCCCCGGCTTGAATTTGAAACAGTCGCTCCCAGACGAGCCCAGAGACCGTGCTGTGGTGATATGATGTTTTGCCGTCTGAATACGGGAGGTGACTCGATGAAGTTTCGGCTTTTGGCTCTGGCTTGCCTGATTATTGCTGCCCCGTGCCTTGCGCAGCGGCACAAGGTGACGATCGACACAGGCACAAAGGAAGGCACGCTTCTCCAGGAGATCGGGGAGCAGACCGACGAGGCCCAGAAGATCGCGAAATTGGAGCAGTTCGTCACTGCGTACCCAAAGCATGAAGGGATCGTGCTTGTGTACGAACTCATGGTGACGTCCTATGCGAAGGCTGGCCAACCTGATAAGGCGATGAGCGCCGGCGATCAACTCCTGGCCCTCGATCCGGAGGACGCGCAAGGGGCGCACGAAGTCCTGAAGGCAGCCGAAGCGAAGAAGGATCCCGATGCGGTGAAGAAGTGGGCTGTCATGACGTCCGAAGCGGCGCGTAAGGTCGTAAAGTCCAAGCCGAAGGAGGGTGAGGAAGAGGAAGATTGGAAGCATCGGCTGGACTTCGCCAAACAGGTGGATGTCTATACGGAATACTCCCTGTTCTGGATGTTGGCGCAAACAGCCGACCCTAAGAAGAAGATCGAGCTGGCGGAGACACTGGCGGCGCGAAATCCTGACAGTCAGTATCTGGTCCAGGTTGAACCACAACAATTCCTCTCCTACTTACAGACGGGTGAAAACGAAAAGGCTGCCGCATTGGCCGAGACCGCGATTGCGAAGAACCGTGCCAGCGAAGAGATGCTGGTTGCGTTGGCGGGACATTACCGGGCGAAGAAGGAAACTGCGAAGGCCATCGAGTATGCGTCGAAGGCTCTTGCTGCGGTCGAGTCGCGGCCAAAACCGCAAGACGTCCCTGAGGCTGACTGGGAAAAGCGAAAATCCCAGCTTGCGGGACGCGCCAACTTCTTTGGTGGCGTCGCGCTATTCGACGCGAGTAAGTGGATGGACGCGGACAAAATGTTACGGGCAGCGCTGCCGGGCATCAAAGACGACGTTCAAATGACCGCGGAAGCTCTCTTCTCTCTGGGAGTAGCCAACTACCGGATCGGCGATAAGGGCCCCACCGAGCGCATCAAGGACGCCCTTGTTTTCAGCCAGCAGTGCGCGGCGATCAAGAGCCGTTTCCAGGCTCCTGCGCAGACCAATATTAGGGCAATTCGCTCTCAGTATCGCATCAGATGAACATTCTCGTACCCAATTTAGGTTCTACTTCACTCAAGTATCAGATTCTCGACATGCCGTCCGAGCGCACTCTAGCTCGGGGAAAACTCGAGCGTGTGCGGGACTACCGCGAAGCGATAGCCCAGATCCGCACGGGTGACGCGTCGATCGAGGCGGTGGCCTTTAAGACCGTTCACGCGGGACCCGCTTACCGGGGCACGTTCGTGATCGATGATGCATTGCTGGCGGCAATGGAGGAGTATCTCGCGGCCGCGCCAGTGCATAATTCGATCTACCTGACCGCGATCCGTGCTTTCCGTGAGGAAATGCCGGGTGTGCCGCTCGTGGCCGCATTCGAGACGGAATTCCACGCCACAAAACCTGAATATGCCGCCCGCTATGGCGTTCCGGTGGCGTGGCGCGAGAAGTACGGCGTCCAGAAGTACGGTTTCCACGGCGCTTCCCACCAATTCATCGCTGGACGGACGGCGGAGTTTTTGGGGCGGCCGAAAGAGTCTTTGCGTACGATCAGTTGCCACTTGGGTGGCAGTTCGTCGATCTGCGCCATCGAACGCGGGCGGAGCGTGGACACCACGATGGGTTTCTCCCCGCAGTCGGGTCTGGAGAACGCCACGCGGCACGGGGACCTCGACGTCTTCGCTGTCCTCTACATGATGGAGCGGCAGGGATGGAGCATCGAGGAAGTCCGCAAGCAACTCGCGGGTGAGGGCGGTCTCGCCGGTCTTTCCGGCGTTCGGGGCGGCGACGTGCGGGACCTGGAGAAGGCTGCATCGGAAGGGAACCAGGACGCGGCCCTGGCGCTCGACGTCTTCGTCTATGAGGTGAAAAAGACGATCGGTGCTTTCGCCGCCGCCATGGGTGGAGTCGACGCGATTTCGTTTACAGGTGGGATCGGAGAGAACTCCCCGAGGCTGCGCGCTGCCTGCTGCACCGGGATCGGCTTCCTTGGTATCAACCTCGAAGCGGAGCGGAACGGGAAGGGAAGCGGAGACCGCCTCATTTCGGCGGACGACTCAGCGGTGAAAGTGCTGGTCCTCTCGACCGATGAGGAACTCGTCGTGGCGCGGCGAGCATATGGCGTCTTGACCCGCCATTGACACCCGGCGAGTCAGCGCCGTTACTATTTGCCGCGGACCATCGGCACGAATCGGACTGGAACTCCCGCGCGCCGCACGATGGTTCCGTCGGCTCTTTTCTCGATCAGAACCAGTTCCTGGCTGAAGGGAGAGAAGCCGACCGGTGCGACCAGGCGCCCTCCGTTTTGCAATTGTTGTATCAATGCTTGCGGCACATCCGGCGGTGCGGCCGTGAGGATGATCCGGTTGAACGGGGCTTCCTCCGGCCAGCCGAGATAGCCGTCGCCGTACTTCACGGTGACATTCTGATAGCCGAGTTTCCGCAAAAGCGACTCGGCGGAACGCGCGAGTTCCGGCACAATCTCGATGGTGTAGACGTGCTTGGCGAGTAAGGAGAGTACCGCAGCCTGATAGCCGGAACCGGTGCCGATCTCCAGTACCCTATCGCTGCTGCGCACCTCCAGCATCTGGGTCATCAGCGCAACGATGTACGGTTGCGAGATGGTCTGGCCGTGCCCTATGGACAGCGGGTGGTCATCGTAAGCCCCAGAGCGTGATAGTTCCGGAACGAAGAGGTGGCGTGGCACCGTGCGCATCGCGCGGAG
>JBDKSR010000273.1:0-2535 GCA_039680545.1 Bryobacteraceae bacterium
CCCACACGGTCTTGCCGGACTCGCGCACCATGACGTCCGTCAGCCCGATCTTCGGCACATGGACCTCCGCATCGCTGCCGACCGGTATCGTCACCTCGACCCGGATGCAATCCGGCGTGCGGCTCCAAGAAGAGGCGACCGCGCCACGCTGCGTCTCGATCGATCCGGCTGCCCACTGCAGGTCCCGAACCGCCTGCGGCTCGAATCGCACCCGTTCATATCCGGGTCGCGCGATGTCCGCATTGATTCCCGCTAGCGCGTTGTAGAACCACGTCCCCAGGCCGCCATACATCGGATGGTTGTGCGAATTCATCGACGGGCCGGTCTTGTTCTGCCAAAGCTCCCAAAGCGTCGTCGCGCCGTTCGCGACCATGTAGCCCCAGCTCGGGTAGGTCGTCTGCGTGGCCAGTTCGTACGCCAGGTCGGAATATCCCAGGCGCGTGAGCAAAGGGAACACGTACTTCGTGCCGAGAATTCCCGTCGTCAGGTGAGTGTCGTTCTTATAGACGATGTCGTGGAAGAGGCTGCCGAGCGCCGGCCGCGCCATCTCTTTCGAAGCCATGTCCAGATACAGTGGAAGCACGTTGGACGTCTGCGAGTTGTTTCCGTAACCGCGCAGGTCCGCATTGTAAAACTTCCGGTTGAACGCGTCCTTGATGCTTTCGGCCAGCTTCCGGTACGCGTCGGCATCGGCCTTGTTCCCAAGCGCCTCTGCCGCGCGGGAAACGATGTCCGCGCTCCAGTAGTAGTAGAACGTCGCCGTCAGGAGGCCCGGAGTTCTCTCCACCGGCACCCAGTCCCCGTAATGGTAATAGTCAACAATCCCGTCCGGCGCATGTGACTTCAGGTAGTCGGCCCACGCCTTGATTCCGGCGTACTGTTCTTCCACAATTCGCCGGTCGCCGTATTGCTCGTACATCGCCCAAACCAGGATCGGGTACGCAGAACCCCATGCCGGATCGCCGTTCCGCCGGCCGCCGCTGAACGGCACCGTGTCGGGCACAGCGCCATCGGCCCCTTGAGCGTCGCGCATGCCGCGGATGAAGTTCGCGTAAAACGCAGCCGCATCGATATTGAGCATCACGGTGTCGCCGTAGAGGTGCGCGTCTCCCATCCAACCCTTGCGTTCATCGCGCTGGCTGCAATCAGTCGGCACGCTGTGCAGGTTCGTCTGCGTTCCCCACAGAATCAGCCGCTGAACCTCATTCAGGATTTGCTTCGAAGCCGTGAACCCGCCCGTGGGTTGCACCGCCGACCGCACCACGCGTCCCCGGACGCTATCGAACTTCGGCGTTCCCGGAAAACCCGTAACCTCGACGTAGCGGAATCCGTGATACGTGAAGCGGGGCTGATAGACTTCTTCCTCGCCGTCGCCGCGCAGCACGTAGACATCCGTCGCCTTCGCCGCACGCAGGTTCTCTACGTTTATGGTCCCGTCGTCATAGATCAGTTCCGCATGACGCAGCTTCACCGCCGTGCCGCGAGGCCCCTGCACGCGCAATTCAACCCAGCCGCTGAAGTTCTGTCCCATGTCAAACACGTACATACCCGGCTTCGGACTCGTCATCTTCAAAGGGAGGATCGCGTCCGTCACACGAATCGGGGGCATCATCTGCGCTGACAACTGTCCCTTGGGACCTTCGACAGCCGACGCTGCTTTCCAGTCGCCGTCGGCGTATCCGGCCTTGTCCCAGCCGCGAGTCTCCAGCCGCGCGTCGTACGTCTCGCCGTGATATACGCTGTCAGCGGTAATCGGGCCCTGCTGCGCTTTCCAAGTCGTGTCGCTCACGAGTTCGACCGTGCGGCCGCCCTCCATCTCGACGTTCAACTGCACCAGCAGAGCGCGTGAGCCGTACCATCCCTGGCCGAGCATCACGCCCACCGCGTTCGCGCCCTTCTCGAGATAAGGCGTCACGTCGTAGGTCACGTACAGCGCCCGCTTGCCATACGTCGTCCACGCCGGATCGAGCGCGTGATCGCCAACCTTCTTCCCGTTGATCCGCAGTTCGTAGTAACCCAGGCCGCAGATGTACGCTCGCGCCCGCACCGGACGCGCCGCCAGCGTGAATTCCTTCCGTAGCTGGTTCGCGCCGCCGATCCACTTCGCCTTCCAGTCCGAGGCAGTGAACAAGCCTGTGTCGAACTTCCCGACGCTGCTGTAGCCGCTCGCTTTGCCGGCTCCGTCCCACCACCGTACCTTCCAGTAGTACGTACGGCCGCTTTCGAGCGGCTTGCCCGCGTAAGCCACTTGGGTGGATTCCTTGGACTCCACGCGTCCGCTATCCCACTGCTCGCCCGCCTTCGCGTCCTGCGAAGTCGAAACAAGCACCTGGTAAGCGGACTGCTTCTGACCGCGCTCCTCGTGGTGCAGGACCCACGAAAAACGAGGTTGTTTAACGTCCACGCCCATCGGGTCCGTAAGGTACTCGGTCCGGAGTCCCGACGGCGCCTGTTGAGCGCTCGACGGAAGCGCTAACGAGAGCACAATTGCGGCGACTGCAAGACAACTACGCGTCATATCGTTCTCCTGGAAAA
>JBDKSR010000274.1:0-3950 GCA_039680545.1 Bryobacteraceae bacterium
GGTGAACGCCGTAACCGATTTATTGGTCGAAAGATTAATCTGCCGGATCTCAGAGCCGGTTGCTACATAGAGATATTTCGCATCAGTCAATTCGTCCGAGGCGCTGATCGCCGTCACCCCAGTGAAGGTGCGTGTCGCACTGGTCGTACTGCTGTACATGTAGCTGGCTTCGTCGACGTTGAGTGTATCCAGGGAAATCTGGAACAGGCGGCCAGTCGAACTGGACATGGCGTAGGCCTTGGTATTGCTCACAACCGTCACGTTTTCGAGGATGTCGCTGAACGTCGTGCTCTTGGGCCAGTAGTCCTCCCGGAGTTTGGTTTCCAGGTTGAACAACTCGACGTTGTAGCCGGTCACTGGAATCTCATTGATGGCAACTCCGTACTTTCCGTTGGGTGTGATCGCAAGGCGTCCGGGGCGGGAATTCAACTGGATTGCGTCTCCCGCGAAAGCCATGGCGTCGCCATCCACCTTATAGAGGCGATAGTCCGATCCAATCCACAGCGCTCCGTTCGGCGCGATTGCTATGCCGGTAGACGAGCCCTTGATTTCACGGGTGCCGAGGACGGTGTAGGATGTGAGGCTCACTGCCGTCAGTCTCCGGGAAAGAGCGCTCAGCACCCACGCCGTCTTCGAGTCGTGAGACACAACCACGTCGATGGGGCTTGTCCCGACATCGGGCCTGGTCCTGAAAGTGACTTCCGTCAAATCACCGGCGCTTGCGTCAAAGACGCGCAGGCTGTCCGCCGCCACCAGAAGGCGGCTGCCATCGGGTGTCAGCACGGCCGCTTTAGCGGCTTGTCCCAGATCGAAGCGCTGCGTGATGTTGAAACTCGCATCGGCGACCAGGAGAGTGTCAGTGGCTGCATTGCCTATCAGGAAGTAACGGGTACCGGCGGAGTTCGCTATGACTTTGTACGAAGTGCTGGCTGCTTCGAAGGTCTTACCGGCCACGATGGGGTCGCCTGAGTAAACGGCAACCGTCGTGGCGCTGCCATTGGCTCCTGGAAGGAGGAAAACATTGCTAGCAGATGCCTGGCACACCACAAGGGCGGCGCAGGCAGCGGCTGCTAGAATCAGCTTCTTGTTAGGCATGAACACCTCAAGTTTGATCTATATTCCGAGCGGACTTCCGTTTCTGAATTGAGCAGGACAACAGGACCCTGAGTAGCGGGTGAGGCGTGTACGAGAGTCCTCGCTCGGGTTCCGGGGACGCGGACGGGCAATCTCAATTGTACACCATACACCAGGCGCCAAAAGGCGGCGCCGCAGGCCTAGGTTGAATTTCCGCCGCGCATAGGCAAATACCCCACTGCGTTGTAAAGAAACTGGGATACGCCGCACCTTCACGTAAAAAAAGGAGGGGATATCTCCCCTCCCAAGGTGTTTGTGAGACTTCGGTTGGAAATTAGTGAACCAGTTGCTCGCCGTCGTTCCCCGCCGCGCTGAGCGAGAATGCCTGTGCGTCACGCGAACTCTTGTCCGGAATCACAAGCGCCAGGTAACCCTCGGCCAGATTCGCCGAACCCAGGTCGCTCACGAAGGCAAACCCATGAGCGTACTGGAAGTTGCAAACGGCGATGACGTATCCGTGGAATCCAGGCGTCGCACAAGCAGTACAACTCTTGTCGGTGCCGACCACCGAGCCGCCGCTGGACACGATGAACGCCAACTGCTCGCCGGCTTCGACTTCGGGCGTCGTCACCGCATCCGGAGCCTCCCCGCCCGTCGACGCGATGTTGCCGTAGTAGTTCAACGCGCAGGTGCCACTCTGGGCGGCCGTCTCGAATGGATCCGCCGACGTGTTGCTGATGGCGATACCCGTGTCAAACCCCGAAGCGTTCGTTACGTACGGGAACAACAGGACCGTCCGGCAGGCCTCGATCGTAATCGAGCCGCCCGTCGTAGCAGAAGACGTATCCTGGAAGCGCGGAACGGGCGCAGAGTAGGAAGCGGTCGTGACCGTGCTGATTGGAGCGTAATTGCCTTGGACCGTGATTCCGTCACCGCTCGTAGCGTCTGGCCTGCTGGTCCAACTGGGCGTTACCTCCAGTGAGACTACTTCGTTCGAGCCGATGCTGTCCGTGGGTGCGGCCGTGACTTCCCACACGAACACTACCGTTCCGCCTGTGGTCACCGCCTGGTCGGCGCCCGAGACGGTGCCGCCCGCGCCGCTCGTGTCCGCGCCGCTAACCGACTTAATGGTCAGGCCGGTGGTTGCGTCCGTGTACGTGCCCTGAGCGGTCAACGTAATGCCGGTCGGCACGTTATTGAACTGAGCCAGCAACCGGCTACCCTGCGTCGCAACGCCGAGAGCGGTATTGCCGGCCGGAACCATACCGCCCTCCGTGTTGTACGATGCACCAGGGGTCTGCTGACTCGTATCACCCGCTGCTTTGAATGCGGAGGCGAAACCTTCGGTGAAGGCCACTATGATGGGTTCTCCACTGGCCGTGGCCTCGCACGATTTGAAGGAAGTAGCTCCACCCGAGGCGCTGAATGTCAATCCTTTCTGGACCCACGCCACAGTCTGCGTCGGATTGTTGATGCCGACTGAGGTGCCACCCGAAATCGAGAGCGACAACTGAATCGGTTGCGGAACCAGCGTCGAGCTTACGCCGAGCTGAGCCGCGTTCACGCGAATGTTCGTGATGCGAATGGTCTTCGTGACGTCCAATCCGGCCGAGCCGGCGGCTGCGATCGGGATGCTGTACCAATCGACTACGTTCGTCGAATACGTCGTCCCCTGGAAGACATTGGGATTCGCACTGTTGTCGATGCTGCTGGCAGCCCTATAGACCTGAGAGGCCGCAGCCGGGTCGTTGAGTAGCAACAGCGCTTCACTCGCCTGCGGCAGCGTGTTGCTACTGGCGGCAAGCTTGCTCGTGACGGTCGTATTCGCGAAAATCCGGATGTTCGAGGTGATGCCGCCAGTCGGCACCGTACCTGAGCAGTTCAGCAACAGGTCGCCAGCCAGTTCGGCAATACCTTCCGCACGAACCAGCGGCGTTACACCGGCGTTCGCGCTGCATTGAAATGTATCCGCGTTGGCGGTGGCCGCGCCCATGACAAGGACGCCTACAGCCAGCACGGGAATCCACTTACGAAAATCTGCCATTTGTTTTCCTTGTAACTTTCGAATTTGAATTGATGAGAGTTCTTATCAACCTGGCCTCGGAAAACACAAGGCACTCGAACTCACTTACTGCCGCCTTGCACCACAGTTTTCTGCTTTGCTGCGCTAATTCTCGTGGGTGTGGCGGTCTATTTAGCTACACGCGCAACAGTCAATCTCAGGGCTTGCGCCCCATTCCCTAACGCGATACTCGCGGGCCCAAATGTATGAGTGCCGCTGCATTTTGTGCGCCCACAGTCTATTCGTAACATCGAACATAGCGGGGGTCAAGTTAATAAGTGTAATGTTATGAACTATTTAGAATGGTTAAGCGGACTCATGATCCACCGCATACCAGCACGAAAAGAAGGTGCAAGGCAGCGAATCCTAAGTGGGAGGCCAAGTGGGAGGACTATCGTCTGAAATAAAAAAGGGAGGGGATTTCTCCCCTCCCAGAAGTTTATGAGACTGCGGTTGGAAACTAGTGGACCAGCTGCTCGCCGTCGTTCGCCGCCGCACCAAGCGAGAAAGCCTGTGCGTCGCGAGCGCTCTTGTCCGGAATGACCAGCGCGAGGTAGCCCTCGGCCAGCTTCGCCGAACCCATGTCGCTCACGAAAGCAAACCCATGAGCATACTGGAAGTTGCAGATGGCGATGATGTAGCCGTGGAATCCAGGCGTCGCGCAAGCGGCGCAGGCCTTGGTCGTGCCGACCACCGAACCGCCGCTGGACACGATGAACGCCAACTGCTCACCACCTTCGATGGACGGAGTCGTCACCGCATCCGGTGCTTCTCCACTCGTCGCCGGGATGTTGCCGTAGTAGTTCATCTGGCA
>JBDKSR010000275.1:0-6550 GCA_039680545.1 Bryobacteraceae bacterium
CTTCAGGAGTACGTGAGCGCCGAGTCGATTTACAGCGAATATGCTTACTTCTCCTCGTTCTCCGATAGCTACGTCGAGCATGCGCGCCAGTACGCCAACATGGCAATCGAGCGCTTCGGCCTGGGTACGAATGATTACGTCGTGGAGATTGCCAGCAATGACGGCTACTTGCTGCAACACTTTGCAGCACGCGGCATCCCCGTGCTCGGCATCGAGCCTGCCGCGAACGTTGCCGAGGCTGCCCGGCAAAAAGGCATCGAGACGCTGGTCCGCTTCTTTGGCGAGCAGGCGGCACGGGAACTTGCGTCAGGCAGGCGAGCCAGCCTCCTAATTGGAAACAACGTGCTCGCCCACGTGCCGAACATCAATGATTTCGTCGCGGGCATGAAGCTTCTGCTAGCTGAAGATGGCGTGATCACGATGGAGTTTCAGCACCTGCGCCGGATGGTGGAGGGCAATCAATTCGACACAATCTATCACGAGCACTTCTCCTACCTCTCCTTCTTTGTCGTCGAGAAACTGTTTGCAGAGCATGGGCTGGTTATCTTCGATGTCGAGGAGGTGCCAACGCACGGCGGGTCGCTACGGATCTTCGCGTGTCACGCCGGGCCTTCTGCAAGGGCTGTCAGCACGGAGGTTGAGCGGGTGCGCGGGGAGGAAGATCAGCTCGGCTACAGGCGGCTGGAGATGTATCCCAAGTTCGGCGCCCGAGTAGAGGAGACGAAACGCTCCATCCTCGAGTTTCTTATTCGCGCCAAACGCGACGGACAGATGGTCGCAGCCTACGGGGCGCCAGGGAAAGGCAATACTCTTCTGAATTACTGCGGTATCAGAAGTGACTTGATAGACTACTCCGTCGATCGGAACCCTTACAAACACGGCAAGTTTCTGCCAGGCAGCCATATCCCTATTTTTCCTACAACAAGAATCGCCGAGACTCGACCCGACTGGGTGGTCGTCATGCCTTGGAATCTGAAAGCGGAGATCATCGACCAGCTAGCGTACATACGCGAATGGGGTGGCCGGTTCGTCGTATTCATCCCCGATGTGGAGACCTTTTCCTGAACGCCAGCCTTGGAAACACGGAACTCAAACTTCGTAATTATGACCGCTAAGAAGATGCCTCCGTGGAAGCAGGTGTTGTGGATGTTCAGAGGTGCGGTATGTCAGTACAACAGTCGCGTTCTAAAGCAAACCTCCTCGTGGCCGAATTGAATACCCTCCAGGAGGGTATCAGGAGGCTAGAGGAGAAGAGGTTGGCCCTGGAAGACAACATCATAGGGGTCATCTTCAGTCCACCGAGCGAGCCAGTTGCCCAACCTGCCACGACAGCGTTGTCCGAGTTCCCGGAGTCCTTGCCAATCCGGCGCCTTTCGGCGGAATGTCCGCATTACTTTGGCTGGAATCTCGTCGCTGAAGAACGCCCCGTGGATAATAGCGAAAAAGGATGCCTGCCGTTTGCGGACCCAGACGGACACCTGATTGCAGCCACTATCGGGCCGGCCTTTCACTATCCGATGGCAGACCTCGTAGTGGTTCTACACCCGGACCTTAAGCAGGAAAATGCCGTTCGTTTGATCATGAAACTCGGCTCGCTGATACGGGAGGCCGGCGTACATCAGGGACCCGCCAAGCTGCACACGGGACAGGAGATTCCTGCGTCGTTGTTCTTGCAAGCGTCTGTACCGGCGCAGAACTCAGCCGGACTCAAGACGGTACCGCCGAGATTCGAAGCGGAAAGGCCATCGTCTGGCGGGCGGCCCTCAGGCAGGCTGCTGGAGGTTTTCAATGGATGCCTGACGGCCATCGATAGCCATTTTGTTGCCCTTGCCGAAGAAACCCAGGAGTCATTACAGCAAGACCTCCACACGTTGCGCACCGAAGTGGAACACCTGACTGGCGAGATATCCGAGCAAGAGTCCCTCTACAGCGCCGCGAAGACAAGCTGCGAACAGCTAAGCGAAGCCATGGGGATGCTGCGGAAAGTCGAATCAACTAACGTCGAGCGTCTGGATGTTCTTCAGGTTGAAGCGGACACGCTCGCAGGATCCGATGAATCGCTCTCTCTACAGATGCGCCAACAGCAGGACGACCTTAAAGCTTTACGGTCAGCAATCGACAAGGTTGTTGAAAGGCTCGATCGCCAGGCAGAGATGATCCGAAGCCTTCATAGGATACAGATGCAATTGGCCTCATCATTGCTTTCACTTTAACGCTGTCTGGATTCCGTACTCACATGCCATACCGACTGACGTATACGGATCGCAGGAGACCCCAGAGGGACCTGTCGCCAGCCGTGAGTCTGGCTCGCTTCACTTTTGTCGACACCTCATTTGCCGGTGTCCCCTCAGAACCCGTAACTAGCTTCTAGTGTCTTTTCGGGTAGCCATGGTCCTTAATCACGAACACCCGCGGAACTGAACGATGCGTGACAACGACTGCATAGGGACCAGTGGTTTTTGATGAATGCGGTAAGGAGGAATGCAGTTAACGTAAAAACAAATGGAGAGCTGAAATGAACACCCGTAGTAAGTCGTTATTTGCATGCGCATGCCGTTTGTTTCCAGTGGTGATGGGTTTATTATTGTGTGCCGTTCCGGTCTTCACGCAGACCTCACCACCTTCTCTTGTAGATACTTGCGGCTATACGAACTCCACGCCCCTGACGACACACACAACCGCGGCATTCAACACCGTAGGCGCGTCAACGCTCGTGATGTTCGTGTCCACACACCCGGCATGGAACGGATTGCCTATCAGTATCAGCAGCGTGAGCGATAACGTGGGGAACACCTGGAATATTCTAACCGGCCCCACAACGTGGATCGGCAGCACGTACAACATGTTGTCAGCCATCTATTACATCAACGCTCCGGCGTCCAGCGCGGCGCATGTTGTAACCGTCAGCCTGACAAACCCGGCGTCGTTGGTCATGCATGTCTTCGCGATGTCAGGTTCGGACGTGACTGCCGTGCCGATCTATTCGCCTATCGGCGACCAAGGCGCTGGGAATGTTTCAACCGCTGTCGCCTCGGCGCCGATCTCCGTGCCTGTCAACAGCCTGCTGCTCGGCTGGGCCAAGAACGAGAATGTAGCAAATGCTTCGGTACTTGGCGGATATACCATGGATTCGGAATCCACCTGGTTCCTGTGGGCTGAATTTCAGACCGCTACGACAGCGGGGTCCTATACTAGCCAGTTCCAATACGACACGGCCATTGGCTGGCATACAGCAATCGTTGGAATCACACCTCAGACGACGCCGATAGCGTTCAGTCAGGCCATCACGACGAACTATGATACGCCGGTCGATATAACGCTTACGGCGGACTCTCTCAATGGTTACACGTTGACTTATACCGTGCTCACCGGACCATCACACGGCACACTGGCTGGTACTGCTCCGAACCTCACGTACACGCCAAATGTTGGATATTCGGGCGACGACTCGTTCACATTCAAGGCGAACGACACAACGGGTGACAGTAATGTCGCTACTGTCAGCATCAAAGTCCGGCCTCAGAACCACGCCCCCGCTGCCGCGAATGCCAGTGTGACGGTAGCGGCCGGGGCTGCGAGCGCAATTGCCCTCACTGCCAGTGACGCCGATAACGACCCGCTGACTTACTTTATCGTTACTCCGCCATCACATGGCTCGCTCTCCTCAGGAACGGGGGCGACCCGAACCTATACTCCGATTCCAGGCTACGTTGGAAGCGACGAATTTACATTCAAGGTCAACGATGGGATCACAGACAGCAACGTGGCTGTCGTGAGCATTACGGTTGAAGAGGGGTTGCCGATACCATACCTTGTGGGCAGCCGCGGATATACGAATGCCACGTCGCTGACGGAGCACACGATGGCGTCCTTCACTTCAGTCGGTTCTTCAACCCTCGTGGCGTTCGTCTCCACCCTCTCGAACTGGAACAGTTTGCCGGTCAGTATCGGCAGTATTAGCGACAATGCCGGAAACACCTGGAGTGTCCTGGCCGGGCCCACGACCTGGGCGGGCGCGACGTATCCCTTGTTGTCCGCCATCTATTACGTGAACGCTCCGGTCACCAACGCAGCACACACGATCACAGTCAATCTCACAAATCCCGCTCCGCTCGTGATGCACGTCTTCGCGGCATCAGGATTGGATGTTTCAGGTCCTCCGATCTATTCACCTATTGCGGACCCTGGGCCGGATATCGTGTCCACAAATGTGACCACTGCGCCGATTGCCGTACCGGCCAACAGCTTGTTGCTGGGTTGGGCCAAGAATGAGAACGTCGCGAGCGCGACCGCCCTCGACGGCTTTACCATGGACGGGCAATCTACCGGCTTCTTGTGGGCCGAGTACCAAACGGCCGCAGTGGCCGGCTCTTATTCCGCACACTTCCAGTACGATACGGCCATTGGCTGGCAGGCAGCCGTGGTCGGACTGAGGCCGCCGGGTACCGGCAACCACGCGCCGAGCGCTTCTGACGGTAGTGTGACAACAAGTGAGAGCGTTCCTGTTAACGGCACACTAGTCGCGACGGACGCGGACGCCGACGCGTTGACGTTTTCGATTGTTACGAACGGGACCAACGGTACGGCGGCGATCACAAATTCGGCGACAGGCGCCTACACGTACACACCGAATCCGGGCGCGACAGGAATCGATTCGTTTACCTTCAAAGCAAACGACGGTGTTTCCGACAGCAACACAGCTACTGTTACAGTCACGATTGTCGAGGACACGACACCGCCGCCTGCGCCGACAATCACCTCCTCGCCAAGCAACCCGACGAATGAGACCAGCGCCAGTTTCAGCTTCACCGATACAGAGGCCGACGTAAGCTTCCTTTGCCAGCTTGATGGCAGCGCCTTCATTCCCTGTTCGAGCCCTCAGACCTATTCCGGTCTGAGCGGGGGAAGCCACACGTTCTCGGTTAAGGCCCAAGATGCCGCTAGTAACGAGAGCGAAGCTACCAGCCTCACCTGGACTATCAGCACCACGGCTCCGCCGAGGCCAAGGATCACGTCAGCACCAGCCAATCCGACGACTCAGACTGAAGCTACGTTTGCTTTCAGCGTCAAGAAGGCCAAGGTGACTTTCCTCTGCATGCTGGATGGTGGTGCATATATTCCCTGCTCGAGTCCCAAAAGCTACTCCGGCCTCAGTGAGGGGACGCACACGTTCTCAGTGAAAGCCGAGGACTCTTTGGGAAACCAAAGTGCCCCTGCCAGCTATTCATGGACGATTGATCTTTCACCGCCCCCGGCGCCAACAATCACATCGACACCTAAGGATCCAACCACGCTGGTTAAGGCGAGCTTTAAGTTTACTAACGTGGAGACCAAGGTGGGCTTCTTGTGCCAGCTTGACGGTAGTACCTTCAAGGCCTGCTCGAGTCCAAAGAGCTATTCCGGCCTCAGCGGTGGAAGCCACACCTTCGCTGTGAAGGCTAAGGATGCCGCCGGTAATCAGAGCGGAATAGCTGAGTTCACATGGACCATAACACGGTAGGCTAACGGGCCGCTTGCTACTTTAACAACTCGATGCAGTCTGTGCAACTTGTGTCACACACGCCCGAATGCTGCACTAAGTTGGCGATCAGTGTCAGCGAGTGCCTGCCGTACGCGAATCGCCACAAACATGACCCTAACCCTATGTCTGAAGCATCACTGAACTATCGGGACAAGGAATTCTGGTTCAAGGAGAACCTCCGTTGGACCAGCGTCTACTTCCGGCTGAGGAAGTGCGCGGCGATCGTGAATGACCTTGCCGAGGGACAACCGTCTGACCTTCTGGATGTAGGCTGCGGCCCTTTGGCGTTGTTGTCGACACTACTGGATGAGAACATCCGGTACTACGGAATCGATATCGCTCCTCACAGGATTTCGTCAAATGTGATGCAACGAGATATTGTCAAGAGTGATATTGATTTCCGCGGTCAACGCTTCGACATCGTTGTGGCTGCCGGTGTCTTCGAGTACGTTGGGGCACTTCAGAACACGAAGTTTCAGGAGATTGCAGCTATCCTGCGGCCTAACGGAAAGTTTATAGTCACCTATACCAACTTTGGACATTTGAACGATCGTCTTATCGATCACTCGTTGTACAACAATGTCAGACCAATCTCCCAGTTTAAGAGAGATCTGGAGCAGTACTTCCACGTCGACCGGTGGTTTCCTTCCTCGCACAATTGGTATTGCAGTGAACCCCGAAGGAAGGCGATGACGGTCTGGCAGATGCCGCTCAGATTTGCAGTTCCCTTGCTGAGCCGTCTGCTAGCCATTAGTTATTTCTTTGTGTGTTCCCCGAACATCTAGCTCTGCCAGCCAATCGGGGGCCGACGATGAGGGGAAGCATGCGGTTTGCAGCTTCGGGTTGGACTTGGGGACTCGCGATTATTGCTGCCATCGCAGGAACGGTTGTGGTGGTTGCGAGCCCCAAGTTGAGAACGACGCTTGCCGAGATGGCACGCACTGGGCAAAGAAGCATGCATGGGCACAGTGTCCGAGTGGGGAAGGTGGCGGCGCGTCCCCACAAGGCAGTTCACGGGCCGCTGCGCGT
>JBDKSR010000276.1:0-1896 GCA_039680545.1 Bryobacteraceae bacterium
TGAGGGCGCGTACGAGGTCGTCAGCGCGCGCTGCGCTCCCGGTTCAGGCGAGTCGCTGGTAGATTCGGCTACGCGCCCGTTGGTTCAACTGCACCGGCTATCGCCGAGCAGGTAATCGGCTGGAAGAAGCGCCTTATTCGGCCCCCAGCGTCTTGAGGGCGGCGAGGATGCGGGGGTCGCGCTGGGCTTCCACTTCATCGCCTTTTTCGACGCCGAGCGCCTGGTTGAAGATCTCCGTCTTGAGGCGGTTCGAAACCCAACGCCGGATGCTCAACCACTCGCTGACGCCGGGACGGATGTTCCTCCCGGACAGAAACAACTGGAAGGCGTCGAGGGTGTCCGGGGTCACTTCGAAACTCTCATTCACGGAGTTGTGCGTACGGAGGAATTCCGTGGCGAATGTTGTGATCGATGCGCTGCCTTCAAGAACCATCTGCAACTGAGTGAGGGGGTCGTCATAAACGACCTGATCGGGCTGAATCCCTCCGCCGCCACGGACGGTGCGTCCTGAATCCGTACGGTATTCCTGGCCCGGAGCCCGGTTGGTAGTCGCGTCGAGCTGCCCTCCCTCCCGCAGCGGCTTCTGAATCGACCGTCCGCTGGGCGTGTAATAGAAGGCTGTGGTGAGCGCCACCGCCGTCCCTTCAGAAAGCGGATAGACGCTCTCGACCAACCCCTTTCCGAAGCTCGGCTCTCCAATGATGACAGCACGGTCGTGATCCTGCAGGCTGCCCGCCACAATCTCCGACGCACTCGCGCTCTTTCCGTTCACAAGCACCACAAGGGGCATCGTGTACGGCTGAGCTTCCTTCGGCACCGATTCCTCTGACGCCTGCACCGCCCTGCCCCTGACTGCCAAAAGCCTGTCGCCCGATTTGAGGAACAGGGAAGCCGTCTCCAACGCGGCCGGGAGCAGTCCGCCAGGATTGTTGCGAAGATCCAGCACGAGGCCCTTCAAGTCCTTCCCGCCTAGTTTCTCGATCGCCGTCCGGATATCCGCTCCGGTCTTCTCATCGAAACTCGCAACACGGATGTAGCCAACTCCCGGCCTGAGAGCGAACACACGCTCCACGCTCGGCGCCTGCAACTCTTCGGGTTTGAGGACAAACTGAAGCGTGCGCACGCTGCCCGGCCTTCGGACGTCCATATTGACCGGGCGCTGTCGAGACTCGCTCAACAAGCCGATCAACTGCTCGATGCCAAGGCGGCTCAACTGGATTCCATTCACCGCGATGATTTCGTCACCGGGTGCGAGGCCAGCTTTCGCGGAGGCGGTCCCGGCCAGAGTCTGGAGGATGATGACGCGGCCGGGCAGGACGGAAACCACCGTGCCGAAACCCTTGCTCTTCGATTCCTGGAGTTGCTTAAGCTGCTCGAACTGATCGGGGTTCAGGAAGACCGAGTGCGGGTCCAGGCGCCGGAGCATTCCGGGAATCGCGCCGTCATATAACGCCTTCTCGGGAATGATCGGATCGGCCGCCTGGCTCTCCACCGCGGCAAAGAACTCGGCAAACCTTCTGGTTTCCGTTTCCAGATCGCTCGCGGAATCAGAGGCCAAGAGCAGGAGTAAGCAGGGCAGCAGGGGAACCATCATCAACGCTGGTACCGGATCGCCTTTCTAGCCTGGTGACGCTCCAGAGCCAACTCCAGCAGACGGCTAACGAGCGCCGGATAGGGGATGCCGGAAGCTTCCCACATGCGCGGGAACATGCTGATCGATGTGAAACCGGGAATCGTATTGATTTCGTTGATGTAGAACTTGCCCGTGGCATTTTCCAGGAACAAGTCTACGCGGGCCATGCCTTCACACTCGACCGCGCGGAAACACTCAACCGATAGGCGGCGGACTTCCTCCGTCTGCGCCGGTTCCAGATTGGCAGGAAGCCCGAATTGCGC
>JBDKSR010000277.1:0-10552 GCA_039680545.1 Bryobacteraceae bacterium
TGTGATTGACCGCGAGCAGTTGAACCATTGGCGACGTATAGACCCGGTCGCCAATCGTCACTCCGCCCTGACCCCGAATCACGTTGTACTCGCCGATCAGGCTGTTCTCGCCAATCCAGATCCCGGACTTCGGGATACCCCGGAAGTTATAGACATGTAATACGGATCCGTGCATCACATAGGTGTTCTTGCCAATCCGGATGCCGTTGGTGCATGCGTGCAGGTAGACCCCCTCGTCGACGTAGGCCCCCTGTCCGAGCGTGATGTTCTTAGCAAACCGAATCCGCACGTTCTTCTCAATCGCTGCCAACCCTTGCATCCTGAGCATTACGCGGTAGGCAAGTGCCCTGGCGCCGATACCCAACAAGGTAGGCATCCACCCAAAAGTGAAGAGAATTGTCTGCTCCAACACGTATCGCGACGGGCTCGATGCCTGTCGCTGGAGGTATAGTCGTGCCTGCCTAAGTGCTTGGAAAGACACGTTGTTCAGCTCTCACTCTTCCGCTCCGTTGAGGTCAGGTGGAGGGGTTTTCAGCTTCTAATTATTTGAGTAGTAATGCCGGTAGTACACCGACTGCATGTCTGCCGGGTCGACGCGATTGAGAATCAGCCCAAGCAGATTCAGGCCGGAGTGTTGGACGACTGTTTGTGCCCTCAGAATGAGGCTCTTTGGCGTTTTGCCGGCCCGGGCCACCAGAATTAGCCCGTCTACCTTCGCCCCAACAACCCGTGCATCAGCAACCGCAAGAATCGGCGGTGTATCAAGCAGGACGAACCGGAACGAGGAAGACATTTGCTGGATGAACGCGGTCATCCTGTCGGAACCGAGCAGTGCCACCGGGTTTGGAGGCTTAGGCCCGGCAGGTGCCACGAACAGGTTTTGCTGTTCTGTTTCGCAAATCCGCGGCGTCGGGATCTGTCCGGAAAGAAAGAGACTTAGTCCTTCTCCTTCGTCAATTGCGAAGGCCCTGGCCAAGGCCGGCCTTCGAAGGTCGGCTCCCACCAGGAGCGTTCGTGCCCCACTCTCAGCGAACACCCGGCCCATTTCGCTTACAACCGTAGTTTTTCCTTCTGCCGGTGCCACAGAGGTAATCGCAATGACGCGAAGGGGATGATCGGATTGGGAGAGCAGGATCGATGCACAGACCTCTCGCATTGCCTCGGCGACCTCCGGAGGCGGAAGGGCCCTTGGCATGTCCGCCGTCGATCTGGGACCGAGCACGTCGACTGGAACGCTGGTGATCTGCAGTGGAACAGAATGCCCGTTCGATCCGTTGGAAGGAAAGAACCTGCTGGACGGGACCGTTCCAAGGCCGGGAAGACAAGTAAGCTCCTCGGCCTCCTCGAGCGTAGATATTGAGTTGTCCCAAAAATCGCGCAGGAAGGCGGCGCCGATCCCAAGCGTCAAGCCGATGAGGGCCGCCCAAATCAGGTCACGCATGACGCGCGGACTCTCGATTTCGCTGCTTGGCCTTCCCGGCTCGACGATCTGTATGTTGCCGAATTCAAAGCCTTTCTGCAGACTGGTCTGGCTCAGGCGCTCAAGCAAGCTCTGGTAGATCTGTTGGTTGGTTTCGACCTCGCGGCGCAGGATATTGTACTCAATTGAGACGTCATTGAACCGGTTCACAAGCTCTTTTTGGTGCGTTAACAGGCCCAAAGATGTCGCTAATTTGTTCTTTGCCGTGCGCATGCCAATCTGTGCGTCCTCGGTGGCCCGAGCAAGCACGAGCTTCTTTTCGCGCGTCAATTGCTCACGGATCAGGTCGATTTCGCCGCGTTTTGAGATCACTCCCGGCCAGTTTTCGCCAAAACTTGCGCGCATGCTGGTCAGTTCCTGTTCCGCCTGAAGAAGCCGCGAGGTCAGATTGCTCACGACGGGGGTAGTCAGCCTGTCCGGGAATGTCTCGAGGGTGGCTTCCTCAAGCGCTTTCAGACGGCTCTGGGCGAGCATCACGCTACTCTCGTCGTCGGCGACCTGCTGGTCCAAGGACACCAATCTCTTTTGAGCCAGGTCTCCCTGCCCAGGACCCATGTCAATGATGCCCTCGCGCCGGGCGTAGGTGGCGAGTCCCTTCTCCGAAACTTGTACTCGCTTCTCCAATCCCTCCAATTCCCGCTGAAGCGACTCCTTAGCTTTTTGTCTGGTCGCCTGTCGAGCTTCGAGGTGCTGCTTAAGATATTCCTCGGCGTAGAGGTTTACCACTCGTGCGGCAGCGTCGGGCGAGGCTGCGCGATAGCTGATCTGAAATAGCTGGCTGTTTGGAACCCGCTTGACTTGGAACCGCTTACCCAAAAGAGGAATCTCCGCGGCAAGAGCGCTGTTCGATGGTTCGAGCTTCAGCCTGGCAGCAACGCGTTCCCAAAGGTCCGCGCCCTTCAGAATCTGGTCCTGAGTCGACATGTAGACTTCGTAGTAGACGCCTACGCCAGAATCCGCGATGTCGCGATAGGGAAGGACTTGGATTGAGTCAGGGTTGACCTGGATCAAAGCGACTGACTGGTAGAGTGGAGTCGCCATGCGTACGGAAATCAAGGCGGTGCCGATGACAAGCAGTGTTACGCCTGCGATCAGCAGCTTCTGCTTCTTGAGCATCCTCAGGATGTTCAGCGTGGTAAGGGTATTCGTTGGATAGGGCGCCGACGGCTCTCGCTGTTGACGAGTGTTGATGTCGGGTAGATAGGAACCGGTCCTTCTGACGATGTCTGACACTCAGGTTTCCCTTTGCTACAGCTCTGGGTCCCAATTCAGCGTCTCAATCGCTACCTTGGGCCAGAGGTTGGCACTCCGTTGCGAATCACGTATTGCACATGCCGCTGAAAACACTTCTCGAAACAGAGGTACACCCGGCCGCACTGACGTTCGTCGCGGTCAGCCCGCAACGCCGGCCTCGGACTCCTCCAAGACGGCCACCGTGCTATCGGGCGTGCTGGCGACCTGTTGGCGAACCTCCAGGACGCTGCCTCTTGCAACTGGTTCGATGGTTTTCAGCAGCGTGATTAGTTGCCGGACTTCCTGATCCAACGACTCTGCCTTCCACTGGAGAGCTAACAACAAACCAGGCAGAGCCTCGAAAGTTGAACCCTTTTGGCCAGGAAGCACTTTTATTTGGAGATTTCGGGACGGAGGTTTACCGAAAGAACGGCTAGACAATCCGGTGACATCGGCTGACTCAAACCCATTCGGTGCGTTGTCCATTGCCCAGCAGACACTTGTCCGAATAAAGTCAGCGAGGCTGTGGGCTCCTTGTGTACTGCTGAGAGCACAGAGACGTTCGTATTCCTGTTCGGATACTCGGAAGCTGATCAAACGCGTCCTGGGATTATAGACTGACATGAACGTTTCGCCTCTTTCTGAGAACGCCCGGCAAAGCCTGGAACGTTGCGGCTTTCCCCAGGAAGCGATGGGGTTACTGAGTAACCAGAGACAACCGCCTGAACAACTCGTTCCAGATCGGAGATCGCCGCGCGGTGCGGCGATTTGAAAACACATCTCAAAGCCGTCTGAATGAAGATCCCGTGCATGGTCTGTTCTTCTAACCGGCGGACTGTGCCGCGGCAGCAGTGTTCAAGTGTTCTATGACACTGCATTCCGCAGATCGAAAGAATCAGGGGACTCACGAACAATGTCCATCGGCCGGCGCCGTGGCCGGGTGACAGGCCTCGCCCATCCCGACTCGATCTCGGCTGCGACTGACCTGTTCATGAGAGTGACAGACACAACGAGACGGGTTTGCTTCTTGAAGCCGATCAGCACACCCTCCACGCCGGCCAAGGGTCCGTGTTCGATGCGTACCCACTCTCCTATGCGCGGCATCGGCCAGGGGCGCAGGGTGAGTCCGGAGTTTACCATCAGCCGGACCGCCTGAAGCTCCTGTTCATCAACCGGCATTGGTGTCCGGCCGACTCCCAAAACCCGGAGAACCCCCGGGGTGGTGAGGACCGGCAGTATTCGCAGCGTCCAGTCCAATCTGCAGAAGACGTAGCCCGGAAACAGCGGCAATTCCGCTTCTACGAATCGATCCGACCAGCGGCGCCGTTCCTTGTAGAGCGGCAAGTACTCTTCCACGCCCTTGTTCTGCAGCACGCGGGCGATAGTCTTCTCGTGATGAGGCCGCACATGGACCGCATACCAGGGAATTGTGACGCCGTCCGTTGCGATTTCTACCTCCCGATTTGATTCGTCGCCGGGAACGGAGAAGAGAGGATCAATGGACATAGCTGCCGCTGTTTCACTCACAAGTTCCGGCTTCCAAAAACCGCCGCCGGAGACTTGCGGTGTGCTGATAAGAGCAATTCTCTGGCCTTAGGAAATCAAATTGAAAACTTCCGTAGACAAGAAGTCGAAGTGAGCTATTGTTATCACACTGTGTGAGTTACGTTCGCCGTTGTTGGAGATAGAGTACACGGCGTGGACGAACGGCACCAGTCGTATTCCTTTGGATACGTACTCAAAGGAAACTCATTTGCACTTGAGTCCCCAAGTTTTTCCCTTCGCCCGGATCCCGGGACCTCATCCCCGAATCCCCGCTCCTATCGCCGGTGGACGCAGGCCACGACCAATCCGGGAAAGTCTCGCCCAAACTGTTCGGCCCTCGCGGCGGCCGTGCTATGCTGGGCCTGCTCCGGCCGGGGACCGGTGTAGCGCTGTTGTTTCACTGCGAGAATCCGGCCAGGAGAATGAGAGGAAAGGTTGCGGCGAGGACTCTATACCGTCTGGTGATTCCTCGCCATCGGGAGAGGGGCGACTTATGCGAAAGGCCGCGATCGCAACTGGCAGCATTCGCCTGTTTTTCTCTCCTTCGGACCACTCGTCCACCAAGCCGGCAGTATTTGTTGACCGTGACGGGGTGATCAACGAAAAGATCACCGGCGGCTACGTCACCGGCTGGGATTCCTTCCGGTTCATACCCGGGATCACGGAAGCGCTGCGAGCGTTGTCTTCTCTTGGACTGCCGGTCATAGTCGTGTCGAATCAGGCCGGAGTGGGCAAGGGCTTGGTGAGCCGCCGGGCACTCGGCCAGATTACACGCCGGTTCGTTACAACATTACGGAAAGAAGGCGCGCGAATCGACGCAGTCTATTACTGCCCGCATGTTCCTGATTCGGGGTGCAACTGCAGGAAGCCGAAGCCGGGTTTGCTCGAGCAGGCGGCAGAAGATTGGGGGGTAGATCTCTCTCGCTCGGTGTTAATTGGAGACAGCCAAAGCGACCTCGAAGCCGCCGCCACGGTGGGCTGCCAAGCTGTGATCTTCACGACAGACATCGGCGAACAATGCGATTCCCCCTCTATTCCGAACGCTGTTCGGAATGTCTCCGACCTCTCCGCAACCGTTGCTGGCCTGTTAAAAGACCTGACTTGATCCCCTTGCCGTACACGTGCGATGCACGCTCGATGTGCGGCAGTCCTTCCCTGGGCCGCCCGCTGACGACGCTGCGGCTTGTAGCACCGACAGGCTTTAAGGTCGAGATAGCTGGTGGTTTCCCGTTTCCTCGGCCCGATCGCGAATAGTACCTGTTCCCTCGAAGACCGCAGCAAGTACCAGAACTCACAAAGTAGACTCAGACGTCAAAGGCAAGCGGAGCAGCGTTTATAATTGCCGCAGCCTAGAGTGCGGAGACGAGATCTGGGCCGGCGACCTATGTTGTTCGCGAAAGTCAGAGATTTCTTTTCGCTCCGAGACAGCTCAGACGCTGTCACCAGCGACGTTCACCCGAGAGAAAAGTACCCAGCGGCCACGCAAAGAGTCGCCGGCGTCCTGCCGCCTGAGCCAAGCACAAACGCGGAACTGCCTCGCGAAGGGGACGAACTCGAAGCAGCCGCAGCAGAGTATCAGCCTCCGGCTGGCGAAGGCTCCTCATCTCCGTGTGTGAGCATCGAGGCCGCTCCACCTTCCCAGGAGTGCGGCGAAGAGCCAAGCCAAGTCAGACCTAACGATGCCGAGGACAGGCTTACAGGTGCGGCAGAGAAGCTCGCGCAGAGCATAACTGAGTGTCTGGACCACTTCGTTCTGGAAGCAAGCCGGCAAGTTGTCGTCAACCGCGACCAGTTCCATATTGCACTGAGCGCACTTACTTCGATCGCGGGAAAGGTCCAAGATCTTGACGACCGTATTGCGGCTCTTAGCGGTAACAGTAAGGCGAAGGACCGTAATTATCGTGAACTCGTGAACCGGCTGTCCAGCGTGGAGCAGAGCCTTGAGGCCTCACGTTCCGAGAGGGAACAGCTCCGGGCGGAATTGTTGCGGATCGATGAAACTCTCAAGGCAATGAGCGGGCAAGTTCGGACACAGGGCACGATCACATGGACGTTGGAGCAATTGGTCCACGACCAGGCCCAAAAGATCGAGGCGCAGGCACAGGCGTCCGAATCCGCCGTTATCAAGGAACTGGAAGATATCACTCACACCCTCGCGGCGCACGAGGATCTGATCGGCCACCTCGGAGAGGCGCAGTCGTCGCTCGATCAGCGCCTCGAACAACATGCCGGTATCGTTGAGTCCGTCCAACGCGGGTCGGAAAGCCAACGTGAGGCCTGGGGTAAGATCGCAGCCGTGGCCGGTCAGGTTGAACATTCATTCACCGCGACGCGCCAGGATACGGCTGTTCCCGAAGGACCGCAGGATGCCCGGCGGGATATAGCGCCTGAATGCCCGCCGGCAATGGAAGAGCCGGTTGGCAGGAGGGTTTTCCGGAAAGCGTCAGACTAACAGCCTTCCAAAGCTCCCCTTTACCACGCCACGCCGGTAAGGCTCGCGTAGGTAGGCGCTGAATTATCAGGCGTCGAGCGCCATTGTGAACGAAGAAAGCGGTTCGATAAGTATCGTATAGAAAATCCAAGAGAAAGACGAACATTGAGCCAGTATTAATCGCGGCAATCAGGTGTATAATCTGGCCGTAACCAGGATCAAAAGTGTGAAGCTCCTGGCCTATCGGCCTCGTGAACGCGAGTGGAATCACAGAGGCTCCCGTCGTATGCGGACACGAGGTAAGCACACTCCCTCCAGTTCAGCCGGCCTCTTCAGGAGTATCATTCAAACCCCCGCAGGGAATCCCTGCAAACGCGCAGCGGGCCTGCAATACTGGCACGCCGGAATCCCGGCAACCTCCCCAACGAAGTTGAAGGAGCGAAGAAAGACGTTGCCGGAGTTCTGTCGCCGGTTCGAGCCCGCTGATGCCGCCCGCAAGAGGGGAAGAAAATCATGGTTCAATTTGCCCATGCGTCAAACTGGATGGGCGAGACTGTCGCGTTGCTCCTCATCCTGTCGCTACTGAGTCCTTCGCTCGTTGCCAAACCACCTGCGCAGACCCCGAAACAGATGAAGGAGATAGTGGCGAAAGTTGGGACCGGAGAGAAAGCACAAGTCAAAGTGGCAATGAAGGCCGGCAAGTCTCTCAAGGGCTATATCAGCTCCAGTGACGAGACAGGGATCACTTTGGTGACGAAGGAGCAGACGCGCACTCTCACCTATCTGGATATGAATAGCATCGAGAAAAAGGGCTTGCACCCGGCAATCTGGGCGGGTATTGTGGCCGGGATTGTCGCGGGTATACTGATCGCCATTTACGCTGCAGGATGCGGCGGGAGCGGATGTTGACCCATCGGCCTGTCTTCTGGGAGCCGGCCGGACGTAGCTCAAAGTCTGGCGGCGCGCGCCGAGACGCCCGTCTCCAGTGGTTCGGCACGAGGGATGAAGCGGTCATCCGACCTTCTTTCTACTTCCATCAATCGAAGGGCTTGTCTTCAGAATTGACATGCATAGAACTCCTATGTATGATACTTCTACGTATGGACATGAGTAAGGACCTGGTTGCGGCTTCCGCCACGCCGCTTGTGCTCGCCATCCTTGCGGAAGGCGACAGTTACGGCTACGCCATCATCAAGCGAGTGGCCGAGTTGTCAGGCGGGCGCCTGCAGTGGACCGACGGCATGCTCTATCCCGTGCTGCACCGGCTTGAGCGCCAAGGTCATGTCGCGGCGAAATGGTCCTCTGCCGAGAACGGCCGCAGACGTAAGTACTACCGCATCACGAAAGAAGGCAGGGAGCACCTCGCGGCCCAACGGCAGCAGTGGCAAGTAGTGGACGGTACCTTGCGGGGTATCTGGATGAAAGCGTGCATGGCATGACGACCTTCACTGATCAACCACTCGAGGAGCAGATCGCGCAGTGGCGGGCATACGTACGCCGACGGCAGGCCCTTAACCGTCCCGACGTGGAGGAACTCGAGGGACATCTGCGCGACCAACTGGCGGCGCTCATCGAGACCGGTCTGGCAGCGGATGAGGCTTTCTTGGTCGCGGTCAAGCGAATGGGTAACCTCGATGCGCTGTCACGCGAGTTCGCACTCGCTCACTCTGAGCGGCTGTGGAAGCAGTTGGTCCTTACCCCCGACGATGCCGATAAGCCGGCGAAGACCACGCGCGCCGAGACGATTGTCGTGCTGATCCTTGCCGTGGCCGCAGCGTTGGCCTTCAAGACGCCGGCGCTGTTCGGTTATCGGCTCGACGGTGAAGAGATGTTTTACGCCCGGAACGCCAGCATGTTCGTCATGCCGCTGCTCGCCCTCTACTTCCTGTGGAAGCGCGGGTCGGGCGTTGTAAGCGGCCTCTGGTTGGCGCTGCCCTTCGTGGTGGGGGCTATTTTCGCTAACATCTTCCCGTTTCGCAAGGGTAGTGACACGGAGATGCTGATGGTTCTGCACTTGCCAATCGCCCTATGGCTGGCAGTCGGCTTCGCGTACGTCCGAAACCGCTGGTTCGCCGATGGCGGGCGCATGAACTTCGTGCGGTTCTCGGGCGAACTGTTCATCTACTACGTGCTGATCGCACTCGGCGGGGGCGTCTTTACCGGCTTCACCCTGATTATGTTCAAGGCCATCGGGATGAAGGTTGAGTGGTTGGCACAGGACTGGCTGGTTCCGTGTGGGGCGATGGGGGCCGTCATCATCGCATCCTGGCTTGTCGAGGCGAAACAAAGTGTTATCGAGAACATGGCGCCGGTGCTGACCAGGCTGTTCACGCCGCTGTTCACGGTTCTGTTGCTTGTATTTCTGGCCACGATGGCGTGGACAGGCAGGCCCATCAACGTGCAGCGGGAAGTGCTTATCGCCTTCGACCTGCTGCTGGTGCTGGTCGTTGGGCTGGTGCTCTATGCCGCCTCCGCGCGTGATCCGCAAGCACCGCCCGACTTCTTCGACGGCCTGCAACTGCTGCTGGTAATTAGCGCGCTCGCGGCCGACGGAATGGCGCTCGCGGCGATCGCAGCCCGCATCTCCGAGTTTGGCTTCACTCCCAACCGAGTGGCGGCTCTTGGCGAGAATCTCATTCTGCTGGTCAACCTGGCGTGGTCGGCGTGGCTCTATGCACGCTTCCTGCTCCGGCGTGGCTCGTTTGCCGCCCTGGAGCGATGGCAAGTCGCCTATCTCCCCGTGTACTCTGTATGGGCGGCAGTGGTGGTTGTCCTGTTTCCGCCCGTGTTCGGTTACCGTTGATGCTTCGCACGGGCGCGGGACCAGCACGGCAGAGGAAAGACTCTTGGGTATCGGGGATTTACGTTCCCGGTAGGATGCTATTGCTCCGGAGCTTCGAAAATTCCCAACTTTTTCATCTTGTACAGCAAGGCCTTGTAGTTGACCCCGAGCAGCCGGGCAGCCCTTTTCCGATTCCAGTACGTCGCATGAAGCGCCGCACGGATGGCCTGACCCTCCTGCGCCACTTTTACCCACTCAGCCTGTTCGAATGCGGCGGAGAACCGTGGATCGCCGCGCTGCTGCGCGGCAGCCGGGAAACCATTTGCATCGGTACAGTTGCAATAGCGTTGAGAGCGCATCGAGGAGACGCTGAGCTCCCGAATCAGCGTGTCAGGGTCCTGCAACACAGACAGCCGGTGCACAGCGTTTTCCAGTTCGCGGATATTGCCTGGCCAGTCATATTCGAGAAAGAGCTGCATGAGTTCCGGACCGACCCGGAAGGGTTCGGGTTCTCCGACCATGTGCTTCTTCAGAAAGCACTCAACTAGCCCCGGGATCTCATCCTTACGTTCCCGAAGCGGCGGAATTGTGATCTGGATCACATTCAGGCGGTAATAAAGATCCTGTCGAAAACGCTTCTCGCGGACGGCCTGTTCCAGGTCACAATGGGTTGCGGCAAATACCCTGGTATCAGGACGGGTGACCTCGCTACCGCCAAGCCGCCGGAACTCACCATCCTGCAGCTCGTGGAGGAGCTTGGCCTGCAGGCTGAAGTCGATGTCCCCCCTCGCGTCCAACATGAGCGTGCCGCCGTGCGCGACTTCGAACAGCCCAGGCTTGGCTTTATAGGCGCCGGTGAAAGCTCCCCGCTCGTATCCAAAAAGCTCACTTTCGAGCAGTTCGGTTGGAACGGCCGCACAATTCAGCTTCAGAAAACACTTCCCAGTCCGCGCCGAGAGCTGATGGATCTCTCGTGCAATGACCTCCTTCCCCACGCCGCTTTCACCTTGGATAAGTACAGGCGCATCGGAAGCGGCAATGCGTGGAAGCGAGGACCGGATGGCGCGCATCACGGGGTTGC
>JBDKSR010000278.1:0-1872 GCA_039680545.1 Bryobacteraceae bacterium
GCTCGACGCCATCACTCTGCGCAAGGCTGTCCGCGCCGCCCTCACTCCGCCCGGTGCTGTCGCCGGCGCCGTGGTGACTCAACCGACGACACGCACAATTCCGGCCGACGACCTCCGCCTGGCCAACGCAATTCTCGAACTCACGTTCCTCCACAATCCGACAGAATAACCAGCAATACATTACACCATGGCAACCAAAGTTTGGACCAACAAAGGGAAGAGCATCAAAGCCGGCCCCGCCGCCGCTCCCACCACCGTCGTTCCGCAGCTCCTCGACTTCGACCTCTCCGACGGCGAACGGAAGATGTTCGACACCACGAACCAGTCCACCACTGGCAGCGAGACCGCTCAGCCTGAGCCGCTCCGCGCCCTGCGTAAGGTCGAGGTGAAGCTACAGTTCGATCCGAAGGATACCGAGCACGCCCGCCTCTATGCCGCGTACGTCGCCGGGACTCTCGAGTACCAGACCTTCATTCTCGCGAGCGGTTCGACGCTGGCGCTGTCCGGCTACATCACGGCGTTCTCGATTCCCGGTGGCATCACTGGGGCGCAGGAAGCCTCGTACACCTTCAGCCCTGCCGCCGACGAGACCTTCACCCCGAGCCCGGTGGCTTGATTCTGTCATGACAACCCCCTGCCAATCCAAGCCCGTGACGGTGATGCTCGATGAGGAGCGCACCGTCACTTTCGACAATCGAGCCGAGTTCCGCATGGGCTCGCTCGACCGCCCGTTCTCGATCCAGGATCTCCGAAACAAGCGCCGCAGTTGGGCGGCCTTGGTCGCGTGGATCTGGGCATGCCTGAGCGAGCACGATGCCGCCGACTTCCCCTCACCCGAATCCCTCGCCGTCCACCTGCAGACGAAGGAAGCGATCGGCAAGGCGTTCGAGGCCTTCGTTGATACCTACACCGCAGCGCAGGCTCCCGAATCAAAAAACGCAGAAGGCTGATTGAGCGTTGGGCGTTCGCCCGTATCAGCCTCCGACTCACAGACGAAGAATACTCCAGCTACACGCCTGCCCAGATCGACGCCCTGACGAAGGTCTGGGAAGAAGAACAGCAATGGGGGTTCGCCCTCGCAACCGCATCCGCCCTCAACAGCAAATGGAGCCATCCCGAAAACGTTCTGCCGTTCTCCCCGAAGGAGTTTATTCCGCCGACACCGACGGAGAAGAAGGCCGCGGAGAAAGCGAAGGCTGCCGCACGGGAAATGCGCGACGCCATTCTGGAGATACAGTTTTCGGTCATCAACAAGCAGATCAAGAAGGGAGCGCCGACTGATGGCGCGCCAGCGGTCAAGCCGGGTTGCACGGGTTGAGTTCGATCTCTCGGCCATCGAACTTCTGCAGTCGACGCTGAAGGGCATCGCCGAGGACGTGCGCGCCGACGTGCTCGGCGACATGGTCAAGGAAGGCGCGAAGCCTGTTGTTCGCTCGATCAAGTCGAAGGTGCGCGTCCGCTTCGGCAACCTCAAGAAGAGCATCACGGCCGTCGTCCGCAAGAAGCGGAAGGCCGGCACGGCCGTCGCGGTCATCGGCCCCGAGAGCGGCGGGCGATTCAAGGGCGGCAAGCGGCTCAACAAGAGCAAGGATGATCTGAGCGGATCGGATCAACCGTCCCGATACGCGCATCTCGTCGAGTTCGGGCACGCCGGTCGCGGAGGCGGGCCCAGTGTGAAGGCGTTCCCGTTCATGCGCCCCGGAACGACCGAGGCCCAGGCCAACGCCAGCGCACGCATGCTCGTTGGATTCCAGAAGGGGCTGACGCGCGCATGCGCGAAGCGAACCAAGAGACTCCTCAAGAAGAACTGACACCACCATGGCCAGCAACATCACCATCGCCCGTCTGAATACGCTCGTCACTGCCAACGCC
>JBDKSR010000279.1:0-5884 GCA_039680545.1 Bryobacteraceae bacterium
TCCCACGCTCGACTGTGCCGCCTGCATTCTGACTCCAAAGATGACCGCAGTGAGGTCGCATCCGCACATCACGCTCTGGACGATGTCTGAAGTATCCGCGGTCGAGGGCTACGTCGGCAACTACAAAGTGACTGTCCGGCGCAAGCCCCGGTACGTTCACGAAGATCTGTGCGTCGGCTGTATGGAGTGCGTCGACGCCTGTGTTTATAAGCAACCAAAATTCTATGACGAGTTCAACCAGGGGCTGAGCAAACGCAAGCCAGTGTTCATCACCTTCCCACAGGCGGTGCCACAGGTCGTTTCCATCGACCCGGATGCGTGCATCGAATTCAAGAGCGGGAAGTGCAAGAAGACCTGCGTCGAGGCGTGCGGCGACAGAGAGGCCATCGACTTTACGCAGCAGGAGCAAAGCGAAACCATCGATGCCGGCGCGATTATCGTAGCGACGGGCTTCCGGGCGTTTGATCCGAAGCGCATCCCCTATTACGGCTACGGCAAGTATCCTAACGTCTACACCGCACTCGAAGTGGAGAGGCTCGTAAACGCATCCGGTCCGACCGGAGGAGAAGTTGTGTTGCGGGACGGGAAGAAGCCCAAGACCGTGGGCATCATCCACTGCGTAGGCAGCCGCGATGAGCATACGAACCGCTACTGCTCGCGCGTGTGTTGCATGTACTCGCTAAAGCTGGCCCATCTGGTGAAGGAGCACACGGGGGCGGAGGTCTTCAACTTCTACATCGACATGCGCACGCCGGGCAAAGCCTTCGAAGAATTCTACAACCGCGTCGCGGAAGAAGGAGTGCAATTTATCCGGGGCAAGGTGGCCGACATTTACCCCGAGGGCAATGGAAACGGGCGGTTGATTCTGCGCGCGGATGACACGCTGCTTGGCGCCGTCCGGCAGATTCCCGTAGACATGGTGATTCTGGCGTCAGGACTGGAAGCTCGGCCCGACTCGCAGGACGTCCGGCGCATCTTTAATATTACGTGCGCCGGCGAAGGATTCTTCCTCGAACGTCACCCCAAGCTCGCGCCGGTAAACACGTTCACGGACGGAGTTTTCCTGGCCGGGTGTTGCCAGGGACCTAAGGACATTCCCGATACCGTGGCCCAGGCCGGTGCTGCGGCCGCCGAAGCCTTCTCGTTAATTGATGCCGGCTTCATCGAGATGGAGCCCACATCCGCATACGTACGCGAAGATGATTGTTCCGGGTGCCGAACGTGTGCCGGTGTCTGCCCTTATAGCGCCATTAGTTTCCCTAATGGCAACGGCAGAGCTTGGATTAATGAAATCGTATGTAAGGGGTGCGGCACTTGCGTCGCGACTTGCCCATCCGGGTCGATCGGCCAAAACCTCTTTGAAGACGATCAGATTTTCGAGGAAATCGGAGGAATTTTGGCCGCCTCCTGACCCCTGATATAGCGTCTCCCGAGCCGTATTTCGGACCTCTTTGTCTGGTATATACTAGTTAAGGCTGACTCCTGCCGTGTTTTTTGAAAACCCCGGAGCTGAAACGAGAGAAGCTATGTCTGCACTCATCCGACGCAAAATGAAGTTTCAGCGGGAAGCTGATCCGAACTGGGCGGAACGGATCAGTAAACTACCTGGCTGTGAGCGGGTTTCCTCTTGCATACAATGCGGAACTTGCTCAGGCACTTGCCCGCTGTCGATTTACATGGATTTTACCCCCCGTCGCATCATCGCCCTGGTGCGCGAGGGATTCCGGACTGACGCACTGACAAGCCAAACCATCTGGTTGTGTGCTTCCTGTTATTCATGTGCGGTTCATTGTCCCCAAGACGTACACATTACTGATGTCATGTACAGCCTCAAGCGCGAGGCGATCAAGCATAAACTATACCCGGCGCGCCTGCCCATCCCGGTGCTCGCGCGTGAGTTCTATGAGATCGTCCGCCGCAATGGCCGGAACTCCGAGTTCTGGCTTGTGCTGCGCATGGCGCTGAAGACGAATCCCTTTAGTTTGTTTAAGATGGCCGGAAGCGGTTGGAATTTGATTCGTACCGGAAGGCTGAGCTTGCGCAGTGAGCGCATCAAGCGGATCAACGAACTCCGAAGCGAATTGGCCAGTTCACCGGAGGTGAGCAAATGACACCCGGCGCACCTGACCTTTCAAAAGGTTATATCTATTTCCCCGGCTGCTCGCTGAAGTCCACGGGCGTGGCCTACGAAGAGAGTATCCTCGAACTGTTCCGCCTTCTCCAAATCCCGCTCGAAGAACTCCCGGATTGGAATTGCTGCGGCGCCACGTCGTACATGTGCATCGACGAGGGCTCGGCATTCCAGCTTTCGGCAAGGAACCTTGCGCTCGCGAAATCGATGCAGCCTCGCGAGATACTGGCTCCCTGCGCTGCCTGCTACTTGGTGCTGAAAAAGACCATCGATTACACGAACAAGCACCCGGAGATTCGCAAGAAGGTCGAGGAAGGCTTGACAAAGGTAGGACTCCCCTCGATCGAGGGCGTTAACGTCCGCCATCCGCTTGAAGCCCTCTACAACGATCTTGGCTGCGAAGAAATCCGCAACCGGACCAAACGCAAATGGCGGGGTGGCCGGATTGCCTGCTACTACGGCTGCCAGGCAGTGCGCCCCTATGACGAGGTTGACAAGGAGTACAACCCGATGCGCATGGATGAGTTGATGCAGGCCATCGGGGCGCCCACGGTCGATTACTCACTCAAAACGAAATGCTGCGGCGGCTCTCTCACCGGCACGTTGTCGGATGTGGGAAAGCGCCTCAATTACATCTTGCTGAAGGAGGCCGCCCGCAAGGGCGCCGAGGCGATCGTTACGATCTGCCCCCTGTGTCAGTTCAATCTCGACGCTTACCAGGCTGAAATCAGAAAGCAAAGCGGTGAGCAGATCGACATGCCGATCCTCTACTTCACCCAGGTGCTAGGGTACGCGCTAGGCGGCGATCCGAAGAAACTCGGCTTGCACCGGGGGATTTCGGGCCGTGATTTGATCCGCAGATGGTTCCCAGCCCACGAGGAGGTAGAGGCATATGTCTGAGCAAAACGGTGAAGTCCGTATCGGCGTTTACGTTTGTCATTGCGGGTCGAACATCGGAGCCATCGTAGATTGCAAGGCTGTCGCGGAATACGCCGGCAGCTTGGACAATGTGGTGGTCTCCAGAGATTACAAGTACCTCTGCTCCGACCCGGGGCAGGAATTGATCCGGCAGGACATCCGCGAGCATAAGCTGAACCGGATCGTTGTGGCTTCGTGCTCTCCACACCTGCACGAGCATACGTTCCGCACAGCGGTGGAAGGCGCCGGTCTGAACCCGTTCTTCATGAACATGGTAAACATCCGCGAGCACAACTCGTGGGTTCATGAAGATCGCGGCGCAGCCACGCTGAAGGCCATGGACATGGTGCGCGCCGCGGTAAGGCGCGTCGTCCACCACGAACCCCTGCAAAGGGCGCGCGTTGAAATCAACCCGAACGTGCTGGTGGTAGGCGGTGGAATCGCGGGCATCCATGCCGCTATGACGCTGGCCAACGCGGGAAAGCATGTGTACCTGGTCGAGCGCGAAGCTTCGATCGGCGGGCACATGGCGATGTTCGATAAGACGTTCCCGACGCTCGACTGCGCGGCTTGCATTCTGACGCCGAAGATGTCGGCCGTGAAGGCCAGTCCGAACGTCACGTTGTGGGCCTATTCCGACGTCACGAAGGTAGAAGGCTACGTAGGAAACTACAAGGTCGAGGTGACGCGGCGTCCCCGTTATATCAACGAGGATCTGTGCTCGGGTTGCCTTGAGTGCATCGCAAACTGCGTCTACAAGGAGCCGAAATTCAACGACGAGTTCAATCAGGGGCTTGGCAAGCGGAAACCGATCTACATTCCGTTCCCGCAGGCAGTCCCGCAGATGCCGCTCATCGACACCGAGACGTGCATCCAGTTCAAGTCGGGCAAGTGCAAGAAGACTTGCCTCGCGGCTTGCGGAGAACGGCACGCCATCGATTTCACGCAGCAGGAGAAAGTCGAAACGATCGAAGTCGGTGCAATCATTATGGCCACCGGCTTCCAGCCCTTCGACGCCCACCGGATTCCGTACTACGGCTATGGCACGTATCCGAACGTTTACACGTCGCTCGAGATTGAGCGTCTTGTCAACGCCTCCGGACCGACCGCCGGCGACGTCGTTTTGCGCGACGGCCGTAAGCCCAGGACGGTCGGCATCATCCACTGCGTCGGTTCCCGCGATGTGGGGACGAACCGCTGGTGCTCGCGTGTCTGCTGCATGTACTCCTTGAAGCTCGCTCATTTGCTCAAGGAGCACACGGATGCCGAAGTTTTCAACTTCTACATCGACATGCGGACCCCCGGAAAGGGATTCGAGGAGTTCTACCAAAGGTTGCTGAACGAAGGCGTGCACTTCATTCGCGGCCGCGTGGCGGAAGTCACCGATTGGGCGCTCGATCCCTCCGAAGAGGGCAAACTCGTGCTGCGGGTCGAGGACACTCTGCTCGGCGTCGTTCGCCGAATCCCCGTGGACATGGTGGTCCTCTCGGTTGGACTTGAGCCGCACGAGGACGCTCAAGACGTCCGGCGGCTGTTCAATTTCAGTTGCGGATCGGAAGGCTTCTTCCTGGAACGGCACCCGAAACTGGCGCCGGTCAACACCTTCACGGACGGTATTTACCTTGCCGGCTGCTGCCAGGGTCCGAAAGACATCCCGGACACGGTCGCGCAGGCAGGCGCCGCCGCGGCGGAAGCGCTCGCCCTCATCGACAAGGGTTACGTCGAGCAGGAACCCAACACCGCCTATGTGGTGGAGGAAGACTGCTGCGGTTGCAAGACCTGCGTCCCGATGTGTCCGTATGGCGCGGTTTACTTCAACGAAGAAACCAACAGAGCTGGCATCCAGCAAGTGATCTGCAAGGGTTGCGGCACGTGCGTCGCCGCCTGCCCGTCAGGATCGATCAAGCAACACCTGTTTGAAGATGACCAGATCTTTGACGAGATCGAAGGAGTTCTGGCAAATGTCTGAGACTTACGAACCGAAAATCGTCGCCTTTTTCTGTAATTGGTGTACGTACCTGGCGGCCGATTTGGCGGGCACGTCGCGTTTGAAGTATGCGCCGAACACGCGGGTCATCCGGGTGATGTGTTCGGGCCGTATCGATCCACAGTTCGTGCTCGAGGCTTTTGCGAAGGGCGCTGACGGCGTGCTGATCGGCGGTTGCCATCCGGGCGACTGCCACTATCAGGAAGGCAATTATAAGGCGCTGCGGCGGTACTACTTGCTGAAGCGAATGCTGCGCGAGATGGGAATTGAAGACGAAAGATTCAGGCTGGAGTGGATCTCCGCGGCCGAGGGCGAAAGGGTGAAGGTCGTGGTCAACGACATGGTGCAGAAACTTCGCGCTCTTGGCCCCCGGCGGGTGCCTTGCGAGGCGAAGCCCCAGGCCATGGAGGTGATGGCATCATGAGCGGCAAAGCAAAAGTAGCCTTCTACTGGTGCGCTTCGTGCGGCGGTTGCGAAGAGGCTGTCGTCGATCTCGCTGAGAAGATTCTGGACGTGACGGCGGCAGTGGACATCGTTCTGTGGCCGGTCGCGCTTGACTTCAAGCGCAGGGACATCGAGGCCATGGCCGACGGCTCCATTACGGTGACGTTCTTGAACGGAGCCATTCGGAGCAGCGAGCAGGAAGAGATGGTTCACCTGCTGCGGAAGAAGTCCCAGGTCATGATCGCGTTCGGGTCCTGCTCCCAGTTGGGCGGGATTCCGGGCTTGGCCAACCTGTGGGATAGGCAGACGATCTTCCAGGCTGTTTACAAGGATTCGCCGAGCACGGTTAACGCAGAAGGAACCACCCCGCAGACATCCTTCCAGGAAGACGGCAGGACTGCAAC
>JBDKSR010000280.1:0-9194 GCA_039680545.1 Bryobacteraceae bacterium
TCGCCACATTCATGGAGCCCAACCGGGACTTCGGGGTGAGTCTGATTCTCTCGCCGGAAGACGATCTGCTCGATCTGACGCTGGCTACCGACGGGAACGGCGGTATTGAATTCGCCCGCTACCATCACCGCATTGGCGGTGCTCGCGCGCCGCGCTTCGCGATGGACATCGTGACGCACGAGGCCGATTGGCGTGGGGGCCTGCGCTGGATGTCACGGCGTTACCCCGAGTATTTCAATCCCGTTATCGGGTCCGTGCATGAGATGGGAGGCACGAGCGCGTACTCGGCTGCGGAAACCGATTTCGACGTCGCCTTGATGAAGAAGATGGCCTTCCGAACCAACTGGAAGGCGAGCTTCGACTTTCCTTACATGGGCATGTTCCTGCCGCCGGTAGAGGGTGAGACGTGGCAGCGTTACAGCGGCGAGAGTGGCAAGGGCGGCCCAACAAGCATCGCAGCCATGGCCGAATATTCGCGCCGGATGCGCACGCTCGGCTTCCATGTTCTCAACTATTTCAACGTGACGGAATTTGGCGCGGATATAGTTTTCCCTCCGCCGCCGCACCGCGCAAAGAGCGAAGCGGACCTTTGGAAAGACAGCAATGACTTTCTCTATGGCGCCCTTGCGGACGCGATCCTTTACGTGCCGGCTTCGGCGAGGGCAGACGCCTGGGGTAAGGGAAGAACCGGGCCCAACCGTCCGTACTATACGTGGGGCGCGGGCATTGCCATGGATTGTGGTGAGCCGTCCTACCGGCAGTTTCTACTGGAACAGGCCCGCCGCCACATCTACAGACTGCCGGAGTCTTCGGGCATTTGCATCGACCGCCTGGATTGGCTACGCATGTACAACGAGAGACGTGATGACGGCGTCAGTTGGTTCGTGGATAAGCCGGCCCGTTCCCTGGTGATGTCGTGGAAGGGGTTCATGAAGGATCTCGGCCCGATGATGCACAACGCGGGGAAAGTCATTTTCGTCAACAACCACGACAAACGGCTGGATTTGTTGCACTCGATCGATGGCATTTTCGACGAGTTCACTTCAAATGGGGCGGCACTTAACACGACCGCCCTGCTCTGCATCCGGCGGCCGGCGCTCGGCTGGACTAACCGGGAGGAAGAGATCAAGTCCGACCCCGACGGCTTCTTCCAGCGTTTTCTGTACCTCGGCGTCTGGCCCATGGCACCGTTCCCAGGCAACGATCATTCGCTGACGCCCAGCGCTTGGGTGAACCGGCAGTATCTCGATTATGGTCCGATGATGGACGCCATGAGGGGCAGGCAATGGGTGCTCGAACCGCACGCTGCGGAAGTGGAAGGAGATGCCGCTCGCGCGAACCTGTTCGAAACACCGGACGGCTATATCGCACCAGTGATGCTCGGCGGTGCCACATCGAGCGTGAGGCTGATTCTGCGTGGTCTGCACGGGACGCCGCGAGCGGCTGCAGCGCTGCATCCCAGGAATCCCGAGTGGATGAATGTGCCATTCTCGCGACGCGGGGGGTCGTGGGTCCTGGATGTGCCACTGAAGCGGGGTTGCGCCATGGTGCGAGTGAGCCGGTAATCGGATCCGGTTAGCCGGAGTGGCAGCAGCCCCGCAACAGCAAACGGTTTACCTGCAGTACTTCATCAAAACCGATGCGTGAAGTGGTCTTTGGTGGCCGGCACTATCAACTCATCCGCCACGGCTGTTCGAGCCGGAACGTGAGTAGTGTCTCAGCCGGCACTCTAACTTCTTCGCCTCGGGTCAGCACCTGAGCAGTCGCGCCACCAGCCGCACCCACAACGGCGCCAATCAGCGCACCCGAGCCGCCTCCTGCTGCAGCACCGATAAGCGTGCCCAGCACTGCACCGCCTCCGATCATCTCAGCAGTCCGGCGGTTGGATCCAATGCCTTCACCACCCCGCTGCTCATACGTATCGGCGGCGATGGTATACCGCCTGCCTTGTACTGTGATCGAACGGATACCCAGAGCCAGAATCGGCGTGCCCGTTGTGCCGCCAGTGGAAGCTTGCAGTACAACCAACTCTGCGGACGAGCCGCGCGGCACGAGAACATCCCCAGACTGATTCTCAATCGTCTCTGCCACCTGTGCCGAGTACGTCTTACCGGCCTGCCTGGTCCGGATCTCCTCGTTGGTACGGATCACTAGCGTGGTGCCAGTGGGGATCACGCCGGGCTCTGCCGTCTCGGCACGTACCGGCCCAGCCGGCACATTCACAGCACCCCTTGTCTCTCTGTAACTACAACTGGCGGTAAGCAGAAACGCCGACGCCGTGAGGATTGTCAGTGTTCTTCCCATAGGATTTGTCTCCTCTCCCGCCTCCCGCAAGAGCTGACGTGGGACGTCTGTGGCACGCGGGAAGCGTCCCAGTTATGCAGAGAGTATTGCAGGTATGGTGCCAACTTCCATACACGTGAAATCAGCAAGTTAGCAAAGCGTGCCGGAAATCATTACCTGGTAGCGGTAAGGATGCCAGCGTGAAAAATACCCGAGTTGGCAATCGTCGTGCAAAACAAAATACTAAAGGTAAGGAGGGCTGGATGTATGAAGACTGGGTATGGAAAGCAAGCTCTCTGGATTGCGCTGGCAACTGGGACGGTCAGCGCCGGGGTGGCTCTGTTGTTTGCTCCGCAATCGGGCGCAAAGACGCGGAGGTTGATCAGGCGCAAGGCCGAAGACACCCGCTACGCCGTCCGTGAAGCCTGCGAGCGCATGAAGGAAAGTGGGAACGACGCGGCACGTACGCTGGCCTATCGGCTGCGACTGAAGCTGGCGCCTCGGAAGGCGACGGAACGCGTCACGAGTGGGTAGCCGCCAGCGCGGTTGCATCGTAAAGCACGGCCTTTGGGCCAGGTTTAACGAATTCTGATTCTATCCGGAAGGACGCGTGATAGGTGTGGCCATTTATATATTGGCCTCGAAGCAATCGACGAAACCCTCTGGACTTGCCGTCGACGGGCGGCCTGCTTATCATTGGGCTCGGAGGCTCTATCATGATTTCGAGACGAACGCTGTTGCAATCACCAGCGGCTTTTGCAGCGGGCGCACATGCAGCAGGGGAATCGAAGACCTTCCGGCTAGTACGAGACATTCCCGTTGAGCGCGAATACGACATCGTGGTGGCGGGCGGCGGTCCAGCAGGGGTGGCTGCGGCGATCTGTGCGGCGCGTCTCGGCACCAAGGTGCTGTTGGCGGAATCGACAGGATGCATGGGGGGCATGGGTACGTCGGGGCTGGTAACGGCCTTCGACCCAATGTCGGACGGGCAGCGCACCCTGGCGATGGGCTTCATGAATGAGGTCGTAACGACGCTTTACCGGCGTGGATTCCTGGGCCCCAAAGTCACGCCGAAGTTCTGGGAAGCGAGCTACATGACGTGGACGCCCTTCAGTGCAGAAGGCTACAAACTGTTGCTCGACGAACTGGCGGTAGCGGCGGGCGTCGAGGTACGATTCTTCACGCGCGTGATAGACGCCGATGTCGAGAAACAGAAGCGCTCGGTACGAGGCGTGGTGCTCAGTAACATCGAGGGCTATCATTACGTGCCGGCGAAGACCTTCATCGATGCCACAGGCGATGCGGTGTTGGCGAATATCTGTGGAGTGACGTGCCGGGACGCGGGACGCGACCCGCCAAACATCATGCCGGCAACGCTACCCTCACTGTTCGCGGGCATTGACTGGGAAAATCCTGAGAGCGGCGGAAAGAGCCAGCATGTTGCGCTATCGAAAGCGCTGGCGGACAAGTTTTTCACGCAGCCCGACCGACACCTGCCGGGGATGAGCCAGATCGGCAGGACGACGGGATATCTGAACGGCGGCCATATCTTCAACCTCAACGCGCTGCGGACCAAGAGCCTGACCGAGGGCATGATGCTGGGGCGGCGTCTGGCACGAGAGTATATGGAGTTTTACCGAAAGTACGTGCCGGGTTTCGAAAAGATCGAGCACGTGACAACGGCGAGCCTGATGGGCGTGCGGGAATCGCGGCGCATCGTGGGCGAGTATGAACTGGGAGAAAGAGATTACCTCGCGCGGCGGCAGTTCCCGGACCAGATCGGGATGTTCAACAAGGCGATCGATATCCATCCGTACAACACCTCGGAGGAAGAGTTCAAGCGATTCGAACAGGAGTACCTCCGAGCGGGACGGATGAAGCCGGGCGAGAGTTTTGGAATCCCGTACGGGATTCTTGTACCCGAGGAATGGAAGAACCTTTGGGTGGCGGGGCGCTGCACGTCGTCAGATGTCGCGGTGCATGGGTCAATCCGGGTGCAGCCGGCAGCATCGATGATGGGACAGGCGGCGGGGACGGCGGCAGTGCAATCGATCCGAACCGGGCAACCTGCCTGCGACCTGGATACGGAGCAACTGGTGACAACGCTTCGGAAGCAGAACGCTTATCTGCCGCAAAAGCAGCTATCAAAGAAGATGACCCGCAGATCGGCAGCGTGAGGGGTGGCACAGACTAGCGCGCGGCGCTTGCGGCGGCTCCGGCAGAAGCACCCCGAAGTCCAAGAACGTCTTTAGTCCGATTTCTCGATCACCCATTCGCACAAGAACCCAGCGAGGTTCGCCGATTGGCTCAGAAGAAGCAGCGTGGGCGCCAATAACGTTGCGCGGGAACGATCATGCCGCAACGGATAGGTCAGCATGCGCAAATAGAAGCCAGGGGGCTCAATGCGAACCCTGTCTCCGGAGCGCCTCTCACGCGCTCGCCAATAACGGCGGGCACCCCGTCCATATTCGAAGTGCTGTGACCAAAAACTCGAGAGAGTAAGCGCGTGCCGGTGATAGATGACCGCCTCCGGAACGAAGATCATATTGCATCCGTGAAGCCGCAAGCGGTCGCAAATATCGCGGTCCTCGGCTGCGGCTGTCGGATAGGAAGCATCGAAGCCGCCGACCGCGCGGAACGTCGCAGCAGCGAGAGCGAAGTTGCAGGAAGCCAGAAACCAAGGCTTTCCGGAGTCGTGATTGAAGTGCTCGTACAGGTAGCTCACGAGCATTTCACTTGCATCGGCGAAAAGGTTGCCGTTGACGGCGTTTACAGTCCGGCCGCCCACGATCGCGTCTGGGGCTCCGGCGAGTTCAACGGCAAGCTCATTCAGCCAGTCCGGCGCGGGCGCACAGTCATCGTCCGTAAAAGCCAGGAATCTGCCGCGCGCCAAGGCTGCCGCGTGGTTTCGGGCCGCGGCTGGTCCTGCACCGTTTTGGTTCAGGAGGGTAAGCGGAAGCAGCGTCTGAAACGGCGTCACAACAGGCTCGACGGGTTCTGCACTCCCATCGTTCACGACCACAACTTCGAACTTGTTCCTTGGGTAGCGCAGGTCCACCAGCGCCTGGAGGCACACCATTAACTGTTCGTGCCGGTCGCGAGTGGGTACGATAACCGTGAAGTCGATGGAATGGTCTGTCATGCGTGCCGTCGTGAACCCGTCAGGCCACAATCCTTCCCAGCCGTACGGGGGCACCCGAACGAACAGACTCGACAACGGCGAGCGCGACCTTCAGGCTCTCCCTGCCATCTTGCAGGCTGCACTGACTCGGACGGTCGTGCAGGATGCAGTCGGCAAAATGCGTCCAGAGACCGTTGAAGGTCGTCTGGAACTCGCCACCTGTGCGCAGGCCGCGGATCGCGCCGGGCAGGTCGCCGAGGGATTGAATCGTCTTCACGAGCCGGTCGCGCAGGTTGCCGGGATAGCTTTCCGAGGGGAAATGCTCCAGGCCATCGAAGCGGTAAAGCGACAGGCACAACCGGCCATTCTCTCCGTATACTTCAACGTCGCTCGTGGGGCCGGTCTTGAACGTGAAGACGCCGGTGCCCAGAATGTTTCCGGACAAGCGGGCGGTAACGACGTTGGTCTCATCTTCGTACTGTGCCGATGGCGCGCTGACCGAGTAGACCTGTTCGACCTGGCTACCGGTGAGGTAACGCCAGAGGTCGAAATGATGAACCCCCTCGTTGAACGCGACTCCGCCGCCCAGGTCCAGTTTGCGGTGCCAATCCGGCGCCGTCTCGCCGGTGCGGTTGTGGGTATACACGCTGCGGATCGCTTTGATGCGGCCGAGGCGTCCGGTGGCAAGGAATTCGCAGGCACGTCGCACAAGGCGATGCCAGCGCAGATTGAAACCCACTACGACCTTGCACGGCGACGTCCCGGCACGTGCGATCAGTCGCTCACAGTCCTCCAGGTTTAGCGCCAGGGGCTTCTCGATCAGCACGTGCTTGCCGGCATCCAGCGCCGCGAGGCCGATTTCAGCATGAGACAGAGTGGGGGTAAGGATCGCGATCGCCTCGACATCCGGCCGTTCCAACACGGCGCGGTAGTCGGTGACAGCCTGCTCAGCCCCCACCTGGCCCGCGAATCGGCGGCTACGCGCCTCGTCCAGGTCCGCCGTCGACACCACTCGAAACTCGCGCAGATGGAGCAGCGCCGGGAGGTGACGTTCCTCCGCTACGCGCCCGCAGCCGATTATCCCCAGACGGATGGGTTCCTTGGGGTTCCTCATGGCAGCAACTCCCTTGTCAAGAAGCGCGCCTCGACGTTGAAATCCGTAATCGGCCGGTCGAGGTACGGGCACTTCCGGCAAAAATCCACGCTTCCCCTCCGATCCCGAATGACCCGGCGCAACTCCTCAGCGCGCTTGCTTCGCCACAGGCTGGCAAAGGACGCCGTTCCCTCGACGCGACCCACCGACAGGCTCGCATTGTAATCCTGCTCGCATAGCACCACCGTCCCGTCGGCGAACAGCGTGGGATACCAGAACGGCTCCATGCAGATGAACCCACCCTGCCCGGCGTTGCCTCCGAATGCGTTGCCGCAATCCTTCCACACTTCATCGCCGGGCGACAACCGCTCACTCATTCGCGCGTCTGCGACCGAATCAATGAAGAAGACATTCCGGATCGTCAGCAGTTCAAAGCCGTGCTGCTCCGCGAACGCCTGGAGATGTGGGGTCTCGTGTTGGTTGTGCTTCATCACGATGAACCGCATCGTGAGTAACGGGGCTCGTTGGCCGCGCCTCTGCTTCTCATCGGCCAGTCTCCGAACGCCTTCCATGATCGGCGCAAGCTTCGCGCCCACACGGTACTGGGAATTCGTTTCATCCGTCAGGCCGTCGAACGCCACGATCAAGTAGTTGGGCGGCTCATCCAGAAGGGCCTCCAGCACCCGGTCATTATTCAGTTGTTGCCCGTTGGTGGACAACATGGTGATGGCTTCGTGTTTTCGGGCCGAGTGAAGGATTTCCTTGAGCCTCGGATGAAGCAGCGGCTCACCCCAGGCCCACAGGGAGGCTGTCAACAAGTACGGGCCAAACTCCTGCATGACACGTTCGAACACCTCGACGTCCATAGCCTGGGGCGGTCGTTGTATAGACCTTGTCCCAACCGGACACACCGGGCACCGCAGGTTGCAGTAATTGGTAAGCTCGAACTGCATGTGGAGCGGCATGCTCCAAGGGTGTAGCCGCCGGTGGAGCAGGTTGGCGCCAGACCTGAGGAGGTTGAGTTTCTTGGCCCACGCCATGTGTTGCGCCGCCATGGGCATCCGATCCTAGACGAAGTCGTACCGCCTACGCACTAACGCGTCCAAGAGCAATTTGGGGGCGCGCAATAGACCGCGTCTGCGTTCGTGAGTTCTCATGCCAGCACCACGAGGTCCCTCCTCCCTTCCTCGGGTGGGGCACTCGATCTAGGATTACCACTCTGAGTTTCCGGTTGAGTCCCCAGAATACACCAACGACTTCGCAGGGAGGCGCTGAAGGCCGAGAGTTCATACGACACGGAGCATCCAGTCAGGCTCATCGCTCCGCAAGACCTGAGTTCCGGTGACGATCAGACGCCCCGTGCCGCCAAGCTCCGGTGGAATTGTGTCTTCAGGATGACGAGCGCCAAGACGGACGCCACGAGGTCAGATACGGGCCCGGACAGCCACACGCCCTCGATCCCATAGAACATCGGAAGGATGATCAGGCACGGGATCAGGAGCAGGGCCTGACGGGAGAGAGAAAGCAGAATCGAAATCTTTGCCCGTCCAATCGCCTGAAAGAAGTTTGTCGTGACGACCTGCAATCCAACGATGGGAAAGACAGCGAACGTAATACGCATTCCGATGACGGATTGATTGATGAGTTCTTCATCAGACGTGAAGGCTCTGGCCACGGCGCGTGGGAAGACTTCGCCGAGCAGAAATCCGAGAGTGGCTATGCCGGTGGCTCCGGCTACGGTGAGCCGGAAAACATGAGTCACGCGGTCGAGTTTGCGAGCCCCGAAATTGTATCCGGCGATCGGCTGCATCCCCATATTCAGTCCCGTAATGACCATCACGGTGAGGCTTGTCAGCGAGTTGACGATGCCGAAGGCTCCGATGGCAAAATCGCCCGCGTACTCTCCCAGTCGCAGATTATAGGTAACAGCAACGAAACTGGCGCAGAAGAGTATGGCGAAGCTGGCCATACCCACGGAGAATATGTCCTTAATGATCCTCAGATTCGGCTTGAAACACCCCGGACAGAAACGGACGCTACTGTCTTTGCGGGTGAAGTGCAAGGCTGAACAAACGGCGCCGGCGGCCTGAGCAGACACCGTAGCAAGCGCCGCACCCCGAATTCCCCATTCAAAAACGAAAATGAACAGGGGCGCCAGAACCACATTGATCCCGACCGTCATCAATGTGATGAGCATGGCCTTGCGGGGATAGCCGGACGCTCTTATCACGTTGTTCAGGCCGAGATAGAGGTGCGTGCAGATGTTCCCGAGGAGAATAATCTGCATGAACTCTCTGGCATACGGAAGGGTCTGCTTGCTGGCGCCCATGGCGTACAGGACGCTATCCAGGAAAGCCAGGCATACAACGGAGAAGATACTGCCGAGCACGAGGTTCAAGAAGACCGTATTGCCCAGAATGGTGTGAGCGTCCTGCTGCCTGCGTTGCCCCAAACGGATCGCGACCAGAGCCGAGGCGCCAACTCCCACCATGGCCCCTAGCGCCGCGGCCAAGTTCATCATAGGGAAGGTCAGGGCCAACCCGGAGATTGCCATGGGCCCAACACCCTGGCCGATAAACACCCGATCAATGATGTTGTAGAGAGATGTTACCGATGTAGCGACGATAGCGGGAAATGAATACCGGACGAGCAACTTGCCGATACTGCCTTTATCCAGCGAGCCGGACACATCCTCAT
>JBDKSR010000281.1:0-8565 GCA_039680545.1 Bryobacteraceae bacterium
GGCCGCTCCGGCCGCAGTCAGGAGGGTGCCGCCGATCGTTGTGGTTGCAGTATTGTCTGCAAAGACGGAGGCCGAAGCCGCGGCGCAGGTCGAAACCGATACGGACGCGGTGGCGTTCTCAAAGAAGGTAATCGTGGCCCGTTGCGTGATCTCAATCGCCTGGAATGATGCGACGGCCTTGATGACAACGGGGGTGGCCCCATAGTACGGCGTTGTGCTCTTTACCGTGCAGGTGAAGACTCCGCTTCCGTTGGTGTTCCCGCTTCCGCTGGTGACGGTGACCCCGGCCGGAGTTCCAACCGCCGACACGACTACCGCGCAGGTTCCCATTGCGGTATCGCTGTCGTCTTTGACGGTGACGGTGATCGTCGCCGTGGTGCTGTTGTCTGCGATCACGCGAGCGGCCGAAGTTGCCACGGTGGAGAGCGAGATCGACATGCCGAAAAACGTGACCGACGCCGTCTGAGCGATGGTCACTTCATCGGTCGTATCGCGAGCCGTGAATATGACCGCGGGCCCCACGGTGGAACTCTTGACCGTGAACGTGGCGACTCCGTTTTCGTCCGTGGTTCCCGGGCTGGTCGCGATCGTCACGCCGGCCGCACTGGCCGTGAGGGTTACACTGTGCCCGGCCCCGACGTCGTCGCTCGCGGAGTCCTTGCATGTGACCGTGATTGTGGTAGTCGTGGTTCCATCGGCGACAACCCGGGCGGCCGTGGCCGCACAAGTCGAGTTTACGGAATGCGTGATGTCAGCAGCCATTGTCAATCTCCCTGATAGCGATGGAACGTATCAACGCCCCACGGCGGCGAGTTGCAGTAGCGATGATGATGCTCTATCGCCTTGGGAACGGACGTCGTTCGATCCAGGTCCAGCTTGATCCGCCCGGCCTTGATGGCGTTGAGGGTGTTCATCGCCTTCTTATGAACTCCGTTCAGCCGATGAATCTCCTCTCCCGCCGCGTCCGTGTCCTCGATTCCGCGTGACGTGTAGATGTCCACCCCGGCCAGTTGCGTACTGATGACGATTATCTCCGTAGGAACGGGATCGGCGAATGGCACGCTATAAAGCCCGTCGCGCAGCGTGGCGTCGATCAGGCTGTCTGCGTTGGTAATTGCGAGTGTGACACGGGCTGCGATCTCGGTGGCTACCCCGCTGGAGTTGAGGTCCGCCCACTTACGGACGTTCTCCCGCCCGAACTGCGTCTCGATCAAAGTCTGAGTGGTGTAGGCCATTTCATCGCCGCTTACTCATTCGTGCCCCCGATGAACGCCCGGAGGTCTTTCAACCCCCGGGCGCCACATCGGAAAGGACGCAAACCGACCGACGCGCCACTAGTTCGAGGTAACGCCCTTGACGAGAACGCCCGGGTTCGTGCAGAACGGCAGGACGTTGCTTTGGGTCAGCAACTCCACGCCGGTCTCGAATTTCTCGATGGCCTGCTTGGCGTAAATCTTCTGGCCGGTGGTGTTGGCCGACTCGATGAAGTTCGCCGGCGCCATGGCCGTGAGGAAGAGGTCGGGCACGCCTACCGGGAAGAATCGGCAACTCCTCGGAGCGAGAAGTGGAGTTCCACCAACGGAGCCGACAACCTCTTCCCAGAGAATGCCCTGCCAATAGAACCCGCGCCGCTGATCGTTGCGGGCGAACTCGTTTTGATTGACCCACATCATGGACCATGCGACCGCTGGGTGTGCCTTGAGTTCGTCGAAGAACTGCGGCGAGCACATGGCGTGGATGTAGGTGTACGGCTGCATGTTCAACGCGGCTTCGATGACGCGCTTGACGGAGGTCGCCAAGCCCGCGATAGGGGTCGTGTCAGTGCCGAGCAGAAAATCGACATCAGCCGGCGCGCCGATCCCGAACGTGGTGAACAGATTGCAGAGGGTCGTGGTGCCGTTGCCGTCCAGGACGATCCCCTTGATCGCGCCCCAGCGCAACCACTCTTCGGTCAGTTCATGGCTCTGCCGCATCCGGCCGAGCTTCTCGTTGACCTTGTTGACGACCGATTCGGTCTCGGTGGCGCTGCCGAAGGCGCGCACGCCCTGGACCTCGCTCGCGTCGACGCGGCCGTGCAGCGGCATGTGAGGGATCGGAATGGGCAATGCCGTCTGATCGGTCTTGCCAATCTCATCGGGCGTTCCGCCCCAGGGCTTGCTGGTGACGAGCTGCAAGCCTCCGGTTTTCTTCTCGATCATGGCGGTTCGCGTCTCAATGCCGACATCGGTGAACAGGCCGAGGGCCCCGAGCCGGGCTGGCACGTAGGGCAGAACCAGAATCGAACGGGTCAGCGACACCATGCCGAAGGCGTTGCCGTTGAAGATGTCCAAAACACCGGGCATTGTGAAAACTCCTATGCAGTGTCCAAGCGTGGCCCAACCGGGCACCCGGCGAGGACGGTTAGTGTGCGTGCAGATGCAAGCCGGCCTCAGACCGGACGATGATTCCCACTGTTGCCAGTGCCGTTGCCGTGACAATAGGCTCGGCCCCGCCGTAATACAGCTCGTCGCCGTTCACGGTCGCAGGACCGCGCACGAGGAAGACTCCTTGCGTGTCGCTCGTGGAGATGTCCTGCAGGCAAACCGAATCGGCGTTGTTGGCGATCTGATTGCCGCCAGTGCCGCCCGACTGCGTGCGGGTGACGGTGGCCGTGGTAACGCTGGTCAGGGACGCGGTGTCAAGTTGCACGAGGGCATGGGCGATTCCGGCGTATCCGGTGCCCGAAAAGGTGAGGACGATGCCGAGGTCGGTATCGATTCCGCTTCGTGCCGTGGCAACGACCTTTGAGGCCCCGAGCACGTCGTCGAGCGCGGCGTTGATGGCCGAGAGGAACGTGGCATCAGTCGTATTCCATGCCATCGTGTCGGTCCAGACGACTCCGCCGGCCCCGGTGGACCCGGCCGGAATCGTGAAGCCGAGCCGGAATGTTCCGCCTGTCGCATCGGCGCCCCAGATGATGGTCTGGATTTCGTTGCGAGGCGCGCCGGCAGCGACATATCGCGCAACCGAAACCGCCGTGCAGCCGACGAGGTTCTCGCGGTTGAGGGTCGGGAGTGGCCAGCACAGAGAGGCGTAGCCGGTTCCGGAATAGACGATGACGATTGCCGTCGCGGACGACATATCGCCAGCGCTGACGGACCCGAATGCACCGAGCACCTGGGCCAGCGCATACCGGATCGTGCCGGCCGTCGTGTCGTCGGTTCCGCGGGCCGCGTTGTAGGCGATCGGCGCGGTCGTGACCCAGTAGCCATCCTGGCCAGCCCCCGGAGGCTTGTGCCATGCAGTGATGGTGTAGGTCCCGGCCGTTGCCGAGCCCGTGGGCGTGATTGTGTGCGTCTCATTCCCGGTCGCAGTGATCGGGACCTTGTACCCGCTCGAATCAGACGTGCAGACCTGCCCGATCTTGAGCGTCTGCGAACTGACCGTCTTGATCTCGCGGCCTGCGAAGTTGGCGGGCTCGGACAGGAGGAAATCGCCGAGCGCCCGGTTCTTTGCAACTACCGACATGTTTGAACTCCCTTAACTGGGGGTGATGTTGATCCGTCTACGCTCGGTCAATGAACTGCGTGCGCCTTGTCCCACGCTTCCCGTCGCGCCTGCGCGTTCTTGACGACCATGTCGTCGCCGGCCCCTTGGCTCAGCGGTAATACGACGGTCTGGCCGCCGGTCTGACTTCCGCTGGAATCCGGAGTGTTCTTTTCGAGAATGGCCAACTGCCGATCGAAGTCCGATCCGTCCTCGCAGCGATCGAGGGACGCGGCGAGAGCCTTGTCCTCAACCCACTCTGCGGTGAGCGACTTGACCTGATCGGGCGTGATCTTGCGCTGAGAGAACAGTGCGTCGATGGCCTGCTGGCGCGTCTTGCCCATGAGCTTGACGACCATCGGGCTGGCCTTGACCTTCTCCGGCGCCGGCTTCGGTTCGGCCGTGGCAGCCGGGGCCTTGGCCTTCTCGGCTTCCAGCGAAGCCTTGAGCGACTTGGTGTCCTCGCTGTTTTTCTTGATGGCCTGGATGACCAGATCCATCCCGGCCTTCTCGTCAGTCATGGCCTTGGGGTCGAGGCCCAACGATGCGGCGAGTGCCTTGAGGAACTCTCCCATTGGTTGATCTCCTGTTGAAAGTGATGCTCTCTGCGAAGCGGCCAATGGGACGAATTGCCCAAGCCCGGGGATTACCGGGTCCGTGCAGAGTGCTATGTGTGTGATGGGGCGTTCGTACTTGTTTCCGCGCCCGTCCGTGAAGTCCACTGGGACGTAGATTGACACGTCGGATCGACGCGCAGCCGCAATGGCGTCCTCGCCAATGATGGTGCAAGACATCTTGAGTGCGTCACCATCCGACCAAATGTCATCCACCCAACCGCTGTTATCGCGAGGATCTCCGGCGCGGGCCTTCTGCTCCCACTCGCCGTCCTTATGCGTGAACGGCAGTGGCACTCGCACGCCCGCGGACTTCATCCGGCTGAATTCATTGATGAAATGCTGGCGAACGCCGGCGTCGACGCTGAATGTGGCGTTGTCCGACATCTTGACGTATTGGCCGTCGCGGATGATGTCCTTGACGAACCGCTGCTCGGCGTGGGCGGGCCGGTTGGCGTCGGCGGGCACCGACACGGGAGCGGCGCAGGCGAGCCACGAGCCCGGGGACTCCTGCGCCGTGAGCCGAAGACTGAGGGCTCGATCCCCAACGGAAGTAAGTTGTGTCGGGCATGCCATGCCCCCCATCTATCAGGCGCGCAAACGAACGCGAGTATAAACCCTGCGGCATGTCGCAATGTGGAGCGATTGCGCTTGCTTGTGATTGGATGTGCTCATAGAATATGTGGCATGACGTTGCCTGACTCAGCGCTGCTGTGCAGATGGTCGGAATGCGATATGGACGACGACGGGCACGCCGTTCTCTACTGCGTTCACGAGGAACTGCTGCGTTCGATGACAGCGCTTCGTCACCGCGATCGCGTGCTGTGCTCACGCTTGAGTAAGTCCGGACCGTGCCCGAGATATCAGGCCGGTCCGGATGGAGGTGTTACGAAATGAATACTCTGATCACACTACGACAGGTCGGCGCTTCGCTACATCTGCATCACCGATCGGTGCCCAGGCTCATCAAGTCTGGCTACTTCGCCCCCAGCGTGATTCGGGTGGGGCACTCTGTTCGATTCAGGGCAGATGAGGTCGAGGCGTGGATTGAGGCGGGTTGCCCGGCGAAGCAGAATTGGAAGTGGAACGCGACGAGGGCTGAGACTCACGCGGGGATGGGCAGTCCAAAAACGGGAAGCTATTGATATGGAAAAGACAAAGAATGTGGCGGCAGAGAATGCTGCAGGGCGGCTCTTGGGAAAGCTGGGCCATCTCATGACGGGTCACGGAAAATTGACCGTAGGGGGACAGGAAGTCTCTGTCATGGGGATAGTGGTAGAGCGCACATCGATCACGATCCCCTGTGATTCCCGTCTGGGGCAGGAGTCGCAACCGAGTGGCGAGATTAAAGTCGTTATGACATTGCGCACAGACATTGAGCCCCCGAAGGCACCGGCATACAACGTGATTATCCGCTCGGGCAGAAGTAACCCAAAATAGTCACGCCGGCCGGGCACAATTTAGGATCGTACCATGTCACTAGTTATTGAAACTCCGAAAGCTGTGCTCGACTTACTGAACCGCGCAAAGATGAACCCCCCATTGGCGGAGTTGCCGGACAGCGCCGAATATGCGTTCGTGGCGGCATACTGCGCCGGTTGGGTGGACGCCTACGCTCCCCTTGTCCGCGATGCCGAAAACAGGGCTAGAGCGAAGATCAAGGAAGATCCTAGCTATACCACGACTGCCCCACTTCCTCCGAAATCACGGAAGGAAAGTCCTTACAAGTTGTGGCGTGAGAGGTGTGACGAAGCCATACTTCTGGTTCTAACGAAAAAGGGACATGATGAACTGGCTCGCCTGGCTCGCAGCGGCGTCAAGACGGTGACATCATTGCGGTTCCCAGCATGGCGGGCGATTCACGCCGCCAGCACCCCGTAGAACGGGCAAGTGTGAAAGGACTCATCAGAAATCGCCATGAGCAATCTAGCACAGTACGGAGACCAGACTCCCGAGAAGATGTCCCTGCACGACATCGCCAAGTGTCTTTTCGCCGACATGCACGTGTGTGGGTGCATGGAATTCTCCGATATCGTGGGCGTTATACGCACGTCGCTCGAAAATCTGAACAGCGAGATAGGGCAGCGTCCAGAATTTCACGAGGCCCTTGGCGTCCCGCATCCCATTGGAGACCTAATTCTGTCCATGCTCGACAACGCCGATCTGTGCGAGCACGGGGGCAATCACGGATTTTCTTGGTTGACCTGGAAGGGATGCACGCTACTCAATGGCCTCCGTGAGCACAAGGACGAAGACATTGAGACGGAGATGGAAAACTTTGGGGGAGAACCTGTCGGATGATCACGCCGCCAGCAACCGCCCCGGATCAAACCTGAATCCCTCATCGGCCTGCGGATAGACCAGGCGTCCGCCGATCTCTGCTGGGATCGGCCGAACAGGGTCCCGCGCCTCAAAGATCGGTATCTTCACGCATCGGCAGTTAAATCCGCAGGGCGGGGAGTTCCAATCCCAGAACGAATCATCCTTCGGCAGCGTGGTCCCGTCCATCAGGACGTGCTCCTCGCGAACACGATCATCCCCGGCCGTCACGTACTTGTAGCCCCATAGGATTTCATCCACCGCCGCCTGCTTGTACACCATCCCGTTCCCGCCCGCATAGGCGAGCTGGCTTTGCGTGCGGAGGATCGTCTCAAGCTGATAGGGCTTGGCTGGCGCGAGGCCCAGGGAGTCGAACGTCTTGCGTAACTCGGCGACGCCCTCGCGGACGTGCATGCCCTCGGACGTGATCCGCTGCATCGTTTCAGCCATGACCCGCCGGGCTTCCTCCTCGGCTACCTCCACGACCTGGCCGGCCAGCGGATCGACCTTGGCTTGCAGCCTGGCGATGTCTGCGGCGCTCAGATTGAATCGGCCGACCTCGTGTCTGATGGCAGGCGCCAGCGTTCGGTCATCCAGGATCAGGGCCTTAGTGGTAACGCCAGTCTCTTTGGCGCTTCTCTGCATGCCGCGCAAGTACGAGTAGATCATGGCCGATGCGATGATGGGCTTGAGCGCGTCGAAGGACGGCCGCATGGCATGGGCGATGCCACGGTGTGTGCGAAAGGCCGTCTCCGCTGACACTCGCATACGGCGCAGTAAGCGCAGAGCAGCCACGCGAGCCAGCTTGACGGCGTAGTCGATGTCGTGATTGTAACGCAGAGCCGCAGCACGTTCGGAATCATAGACGCGGCCGGCGCGGGGGATGTTCATGCAGGCTTCCTCTCCGCTTTACGTCCGGAGAATTTCTCCCAACGGGTCACAATGATGTCGCAGTAGGCCGGGCTGATCTCCAATCCGAAGCATCGGCGGTGAAGTTCTTCTGACGCAATGAATTGTGGACCCGATCCGGCGAAGGGCTCGTAAACCACCGCTCCCTTGCGAGTGTGCTTCACTATTGGAATCCTGAAAAGCTCCACGGGCTTCGGCGTTGCGTGGTTCATTTCCTTGCGCTCGGAATTGGACACGCCATGGATTTCCCAAACAGTCGTTTGCGTTCGCTCTCCGGACCCTAGTCCGTAGTCCGGAGGCTGGTGTCCCTCAACCCAACCCATAAAGCACGGCTCATGCTTCCAGTGATATTGCCCCCTTCCGAGAAGGAGGTTGTTTTTGACCCAGATAATTTGTCGGTGCAGCACGACGTTTGCTGCTGCTGCTGCTGCTGCTGCAAAGAATCCCTGTGTTAAATGCGCGTGCCACAGATACCATGCGGCGTTGGGAGTTAGAGCTTGAGAAACCGCAACGCGGAAGGCTGATTCCAGAAACTCCTGGAGCCGCTCGTCTCGCAATACGTCATTCGCCACCCGTGGCTTCGCCACCCCGGGATTCGGGCGCTCGGCATTAGAGTATGAGACTCCGTATGGCGGGTCGGTGTTCATGAGTGCAGCCCGCTCGGCGCCCATGACCCGCTCAACATCGGCCGCCTTGGTGGAGTCTCCGCATAGGAGACGATGATCTCCGAGAATCCACAGGTCGCCCGGCTGGGTTACGGGCGCGGGCGCATCTGGTATGTCGTCGGGGTCAGATTGACCACCTTCCCCGCCCCCGCCCATGAATGCATCGAGTTCCTCATCCGTGAACCCAAGCGCCGGCAGGTCCTCCACTGCGATCTCCGCCAGTTCGATCGGCAGCAAGTCCATATCCCATTCGGCCAGCTCATTCGTCTTGTTGTCGGCAATGCGGTATGCTCTGGCCTGAGCGGGCGTCAGATCGTCGGCGACGTGAACGGGCACCGTCTCTATCTTCAAAGCCTTCGCAGCCTTCCATCGCGTGTGGCCGACGACAATCACGCCATCGGCATCGACAACAATCGGTTGCCGGAAACCGAATCGCTTGATCGACTCGGCAACCGCGGCGACCGCTGCATCGTTCTTTCGCGGGTTGTGCGGATATGGTTTGAGGCTGTCAGTGGGTCGAAGTTCAACGTTCA
>JBDKSR010000282.1:0-4391 GCA_039680545.1 Bryobacteraceae bacterium
CGCAATGAATCGGATTTCCTTCGTCCTGCTTCTGGCGGCTTCCCTGCCCGCCTTCTCCGCTGCTCTCGATCTGAGCAGGGCCGGAATCGTTATTCCGGCCGGGTTCACTGGCCCTGAGCGAAAGGCCGTGACGATGCTCGTCGAGGAAGTCGAGAAGCGGTCCAACGTCCGTTGGCCGGTGCGTGAGAGCCGTGCTCAAGCCGGAACCCCGTGCGTCGAAGTGAACGTATCCAAGGACAAAGGCCGTGCTCCGGAAGGCTATCGAATTGAGACCGCGGCAGGAACATCAGGCTGCGCGGTCACCATCACAGGGAACGATTCCCGCGGCGTGTTGTTCGGCGCCGGACGCCTGCTTCGGGCGCTGCGCATGAGCCGCGAGCGCGTTTTGCTGCCGGAACCCCTCCACGTGACCAGTGCGCCGAAGTTCCCCATCCGCGGCCACCAACTCGGCTACCGGTCCGGGAACAACACATACGACGCGTGGACCGTTGCGATGTACGAGCAGTACATCCGCGACCTCGTAGCCTTCGGCTCGAATGCCATCGAAATGACCGCGCCCGGCTCCTCGATCGACGCAAGCCCGCACTTCCGTATGCCGCCCGTACGCATGGTCGAGGAGGTCTCCCGGTTGTGCCTCGAATACGGTTTGGACCTTTCCATTTGGTATCCGGCTGACGAAAAGGATTATTCCGACCCTGCTACTGTCGAGCGTGCCGTCCAATCGTGGGAACACCTGTTCGCGAGGCTCCCAAAACTGGATGCGGTGTTCGTTCCTGGCGGCGACCCCGGCCACACCCGTCCAAAGCTCCTCATGCCCTTCCTCGAAAAGGCCGCAGCCGCGTTGCGCCGGCAACACCCGAAAGCGCAGATGTGGGTCTCGCCGCAGGGACTCGACGATGAGTGGCTGGAAGAGCTTTACGGTATTCTGCGAACCAAACCCGCGTGGCTGACCGGCATCGTGCATGGCCCGTGGGTACGTGTGACGACCGAACAACTGCGTGCGGCTGTGCCCGCCCAGTACCCCATCCGCCTCTACCCCGACATCTCTCACACGATGCGCTGCCAGTACCCCATGCGGGATTGGGACAGGGCTTACGCGCTCACCTATGTCCGCGAACCGATCGCCCCCCGCCCTCGCGCCGAAACCGGTATTTTCCACGCCCATGAGCAATCGAGCGTTGGTTTCGTCACGTACTCGGACGGCTGCAACGACGACGTGAACAAGATCATCTGGACGGCGCTCGGTTGGGACCCGAACGCAAATGTGGCTGACGTTTTGCGAGAGTACGGGCGTTACCTCGTGGGCGTCGAGACTTTTGGCGACGGCTTACTCTCGCTGGAGCGTAACTGGGAGGGACCGCTCGCGGCCAACGCGGGCGTCGAGACCACTCTGCTGCAATTCCAGAGCATGGAACGGACCGCCGCGCCCGCAATGCTGCTCAACTGGCGTTTCCAGCAGGGCCTTTACCGCGCCTATTACGACGCGTACACGCGCAGCCGGCTCCTCTACGAAAGCGCACTCGAAGAACGGGCCATGGAGCAGCTTCGCAATGCCCCTCAAGTGGGATCGTCAGCGGCTCTGTCCTCTGCGGAAGATATCCTGATGCAGGCAGTGACGACCCGCGTCGCGCAGGATCGCCGCGTGCGTGTCCGCGAACTGGCGGAGGCTCTGTTTCAGAGCATCGGCATGCAGCTCAGCGTCGAAAAATACAAAGGGTCCGGCTGGGAGCGCGGTGTAACGCTCGATACGCTCGATGAACCTTTGAACGATCGGCGCTGGCTCGTCGAACAGTTCACCGAAATCCGCAAACTTGCGGACGAGCAGGATCGTCTCACGCGTATCGTTTCCCTGCTTGACCGGACCAATCCCGGTCCGGGCGGTTTCTATGACGACGTGGGTAATCCCAACCAGGAGCCGCACGTCTTGAAATACGACGACATCAGCCTGCAAGGTTTCGCCATCGCGAAGGATGGTCCGTTGGCCTGGTTCGACCACGCCACCTCCTGGCGCGACCGTCCTGTCCGCATGCGATACACGGGACTCGACCCGGCCGCAGCCTACAAGGTGCGCGTGGTCTATGCCGGCGAAGCGGTCAACCAGGAACAGGGGATCCGCCTGCTGGCTAATGACGAGATCGTCGTGCATCCCTACGTGAAAAAGCCGCTCCCTGTGCGGCCCGTGGAATTCGACATCCCAGCCGAAGCCACGCGCTCTGGAACCCTTACGCTGAGTTGGGATCGCGAAGCTCCGCCGAGCGGGCGCATTCGCGGTGCCCAGGTTTCCGAAGTGTGGCTGATCCGCAAGTAGAACGGAGCGATCAGAGATCGAGCGGGCCGCGTCGCCGCGGGGGTCACGCCGTACGCAGGTACTTCCCCGTGTACGACGCCTCCGATGCTGCAACCTGTTCCGGAGTCCCCTTGACCACAACATAGCCGCCGCGATCCCCGCCTTCCGGGCCGAGGTCGATGATCCAGTCCGCCGCGCGAATCACGTCCATGTTGTGTTCGATGATCAGGACGCTGCCGCCGTTCTGAATCAGCCTTTGGAAGGCATCGAGCAGCTTCGTGATGTCGTCGAAATGCAGTCCCGTCGTCGGCTCGTCGAAGATGAAGAGCGTACCTTGGCAACTGGCCTGCGCAAGGTGTGCCGCCAGCTTCACCCGCTGCGCTTCGCCGCCCGAAAGCGTTGTCGCCGATTGCCCCAGCCTGAGGTATCCCAAGCCGACGTCGGCCAGCACCTGAAGCCGCGTGCACAGCCTTGGCTGGTCCGCGAACACTGAGAGCGCCTCCTTCACCGTGAGTTGCAGCACCTCGTGTATATTCAGGCCGCGATACCGCACGTCCAGGATGCCGCTCTTGAAACGAGTCCCCTTGCACTCCTCGCAAACCAACTCCACATCGGCGAGAAACTGCATCTCGACCGTGACCGTGCCATCGCCTTGGCACGTCTCGCAACGGCCGCCCGGAATATTGGACGAGAAATGCCCTGGGGTGTAGCCGCGCCGGTCCGCTTCAGGCGTCGAAGCAAACAGATTTCGGATCATGTCGAACGCTTTGATATAAGTGATCGGATTCGAGCGGGGCGTGCGTCCAATTGGCGACTGGTCAACCAACACCACGTCCGTCAGTAACGCGGCTTTCTCGATCTTCCGGCAGGCGACCTTCTCCGTGACCTCGGGGAGGTCCTCCGTCTCGTCCGCGGGCGCCGGCGCGGTTTTGCGCATTTCCGCTTGCAGCCCGTTGTAGATCACATCGTGCACGAGTGTGGATTTGCCCGACCCGGAGACGCCCGTCACCACCACCATCATTCCCAGCGGGATCTCGACGTCGATATTTTTCAGGTTGTGAACGCGAGCCCCAACAAACCGGATCACCTTCTTTGGATTCGCGACCCGCCGCGTCCGCACGTGCGATGTTTTTAGTTCGCCGCGCAGGTAGCGCCCTGTAAGTGATCCGGCCCCGTTCGAAGTGATTGCGCGATAGGAACCCTCGAACACCACTTTCCCACCCAACTCGCCCGCGCCCGGTCCCATGTCGATGATGTGATCCGCCGCGCGCATGATGTCCGCATCGTGCTCCACCACAATAATCGTGTTGCCGAGGTCGCGCAATTCCTCCAGAATCCGTATCAGCCGCGACGTGTCCCGCGTGTGCAGGCCGATCGACGGCTCGTCCAGCACGTAGCAGGCGCCCACAAGCCGCGATCCCAGACAGGTCGCGAGTTGTATGCGCTGCGCCTCGCCGCCCGACAGCGTCGCCGAGAGCCGGTCGAGCGTCAGGTACTCCAACCCGACATCGTTTAGGAAATTCAGCCGCTGCCTTACTTCAACCAGGATCTTCCCCGCGACCTTCTGTTCGCTCTCCGTCAAAACGAGCCCGTCGAAGAAACGCTTTACTTCTTCGATATTCATTCGCACGACGTCGGCCAGCGTCCGGTCCCCGACCCGCACATACAGCGCTTCCTTCCGCAGGCGCGAGCCACCGCACTCGGAGCACATCGTGTAGCCGCGGTAACGGCTCAGAAACACGCGCACATGCACCTTGTACTTCTTTGTCTCGAGCTTCGCGAAGAAACCTCGTATGCCCCGGTACCGCCCCTCGCCCTCGATGACGAACCGCTGCTCCTCCGCTGTCAGTTCCGCGAAGGGCACGTCCAGCCGTACCTTGCCGCGTGCGTACCGCCTCAGATCCGTCATGGCCCAACGGTAATGCGGCTTCGTCCAGGGTTCCACTGCGCCCTCGTCAAGCGACAATGACCTGTCCTGGATCACGCGATCCATGTCGTAGTCGATCGTGTTGCCGAATCCCTGGCACCGCGGACACGCGCCCGCCGGATTGTTGAAGCTGAACAGGTGAGGCTCGGGGTCAATGAACTCCAACTGGCATTTCTT
>JBDKSR010000283.1:0-9081 GCA_039680545.1 Bryobacteraceae bacterium
GGGTGGCCATGCCCATCTTCAGTTCGAATTTGGTTCTGGTCGCCATTATTGGAGCTCCTTCAGCGCTATCGCTATCTCTTCCTTACTCGGGGCAACGCCGTGGAACTTAGGGTTGTTTTCCATGAAGGAAACGCCCTTCCCCTTGATCGTATTCGCAATGATCACGGTCGGTATGCCCTTGGTCGCTTCCGCTTCCGCGAACCCTGACTGGAGCGCTGGAATGCTGTGGCCGTCGATCTCGATCACGTGCCACCCGAAGGCTTTCCACTTCGCTGCAAGCGGCTCGATCTCCATCACATCCTTGACCCATCCATCGAGTTGGATCTTGTTGTAGTCGACGATGGCAACGATGTTGTCGACCTTATGAAAAGCCCCGAACATCGCCGCTTCCCAGATCTGACCTTCCTGGATCTCGCCGTCGCCAAGCAGCACATAGGTGCGCCACGATTTGCCGTCCAGGCGGGCCGCACAACCCATTCCCAACGCCAGGGAGAGTCCCTGTCCGAGCGAGCCCGTGGAGGCCTCGAGTGCGGGAATAAACCGCTTGTCGGGATGTCCCTGGAAGGGAGAGCCCAGCTTTCTGAGCGTTATGAGTTGGTCCACCGGAAAATAGCCGGCTTCGGCCATCGCCGAGTAAAGGACGGGGCAGGCGTGACCTTTGGAAAGGATGAAACGATCACGGTCCGGCCATGTTGGGTTGGCGGGATCGTGCCGCATGGTATCGAAATAGAGCGTGACAACGGTCTCGACCGCCGAGAGCGACCCGCCCGGGTGTCCGGACTTGGCCGCACCGGTCATCTCAACGATGTGACGCCGGACACGTTTGCAGATGTCCTGCAGTTCTTGCTGGTTTTTGGTGGGTTTCATGGCTCCAATCGCAAGCTTTCACTGTAACATAGGGGCGGGAGGCGGCCATGCCCGAGTGTATCTGTAAAGTCGATTACTTCTATGCGATCGTCCCCGATAAGCCAGGTGAGGGCGCTCGAATTTTGTCTGACCTGTGTGGAGCCGGAATCAATCTCCTCGGTTTCTCCGGATTTCCATCCGGCGCGAGGAAGGCCCAACTCGATTTTATGCCCGAAGACAGCGCAGCATTTACTAAGGCTGCCAGGAAAGCGGGTCTAAAACTCAGTAAAAAGAAGACTGGTTTGCTGATTCAGGGGGACGATCGTCCCGGAGCCGTTGCCGAGATCTTCGGGAAACTGGCGGCCGCCGGGATCAATGTCACCTCGTTGCAAGGCGTCAGCGCCGGCGACGGCCGCTACGGTGCAATGCTGTGGGTGAAAGCTCCGGACGTGCGGAAGGCGGCCAAAGCGCTGGGTATCACCTAGTCATCCCTCTCGCCGCCACGAGCATCACGCTACGCTGTTTCGCAAACGCTACAGCAGTTTGGCGGCGTCTTTTGCGAAATAAGTCAGGATAATGTCGGCGCCCGCGCGGTGGATGGAGGTCAGTGACTCCATCATGGCGCGTTCGCGATCGATCCACCCGTTCCGTGCGGCCGCGACGATCATACTGAATTCCCCGCTCACCTGATACGCGGCTACCGGCGCGAGAAATCGATCCCTCGCCTGCCGGATCAGGTCCAGATACGGCATCGCCGGTTTAACCATGATGATGTCGGCGCCTTCTTCGAGATCCAGTTCGATCTCGCGCATCGCCTCGCGGCCATTTGCCGGGTCCATCTGGTAACTCCTGCGATCGCCGAACTGCGGAGCCGACTCGGCAGCCTCCCGAAAAGGTCCATAGAACACCGACGCGAACTTCGCGGCGTAAGAAAGGATCGGGGTGTTTTGAAATCCACTGGCGTCGAGGGCCTTCCGTATGGCTGCTACGCGGCCGTCCATCATGTCGGATGGGGCGACCATGTGGGCGCCGGCGCGTGCGTGCGAAACCGCTGAGGCGGCGAGCCACTCCAGGGTTGCGTCGTTATCCACGTCCCCGTTGACGATCTTTCCGCAATGGCCATGGCTTGTGTACTCGCAGTTGCACACGTCGGTGACGACCAGCAGATCCTTCACCTCGCGGCGAATCGCGCGGACAGCCCGTTGCACGATGCCGTCTTCGGCGTATGCGCCGGAAGCCATTTCGTCCTTGGTCTCCGGGAGGCCGAACAGCATCACGCCGCCGATGCCGAGCGAGCGGACCTCGGCGCACTCCTTGACGATCTCGTCGACTGACATCTGGTAGTTGCCGGGCATGGCTCCGATCTCACGCCGCACGCCCTCTCCGGGACAGGCGAAGAGCGGGAGGATAAACTGGGACGGCGCAAGCCGTGTCTCGCGGACGAGATCGCGCAAGGCCTGGGTAGCTCGCAGTCTGCGCATGCGGTGAACTGGGAATCCCATACCCACGGATTGTAGCGCGCGGAGCTTTCCGTGGCCTCCCTCTTGCGAAGCCTTGCTACGATGGATAGTGCCGATGCCGAGAGCGAAGCAAAAGGATCCGGTTGCCAGGCGTTACCTTGTCCGCGGCCGCGTGCAGGGCGTCGGCTACCGGTATTTTGTGGAGCGCGCCGCATATGAGTTGGGCCTCAGGGGTTTCGCCCGGAATCTGGAGGACGGACGTGTCGAAGTCTATGCGATGGGTGCGCCTGAGCAACTCTCGACCCTGTCAGGGCTCCTCTGGACGGGGCCGCGTCTCTCCGAGGTTCGGGGCGTCGAAGAACTGGAAGCCCCAATGATTCATTACGCCGGTTTTCACATCGAATAGCGCTCGCCCGGCGTGTTCCCGCGTGAGCGCTCGATGATACAATACGAAAGTTTCCACGAGCCATCGAACCGATGAATCACGACCATCTGAAAAGTCTCATTCGTGAGGTGCCTGATTTTCCGAAGCCCGGTATCCTCTTTTATGACATCACCACGTTGTTGAAAGAACCTTCGGGATTGAAGGCCACGATCGACGCCTTTCGTGAGCGCTACCAGGCTGGCGGCGTGGACGCGGTCGTCGGGATCGAGGCGCGCGGTTTCATTTTCGCGCCGGTCGTGGCTTACGCCCTGGGTGTCGGTTTTGTCCCAGTGCGGAAGCCGAAAAAGCTGCCGGCAGAGACGGTCAGGGAAGAGTACCAGCTTGAGTACGGCACCGACGCCCTGGAGATTCATAAGGATGCGATCAAACCTGGGCAGCGGGTGCTGATCGTTGATGATCTGCTTGCCACGGGCGGCACCGCGGCGGCAGTGGCGCGGTTGGTCGAAAAAGTTGGGGGCAAGGTGGCCGGCTTTGGCTTCGTCGTGGAACTGGACTTCCTCCACGGGCGCGACAAGCTCTCCGGTTACGACTTGTTCACCCTGCTGCACTACAACCAATGACTACGGGGCCGCGCCGGGCTCGCGTCGACGCGCTCGCGAAAATCAATCTGGCCCTGAAGGTCCTGAATAAGCGGCCGGACGGGTACCACGAACTGCGGACCGTCTATCAGACCATCTCGCTTGCCGATAGGATCGAAATTGAGTTCACACCCGCCCGGCGGACCAGTATCGATCTCTCCTCCTCGATAGACATCCCGGACAATCTGATGCTGCGCGCCGCCCGAGTCACCATGGATGCGATGCGGGTGACAGGGCGCGTCAACATGAAGCTCACCAAGCGAATTCCGGCGGGCGCCGGCCTCGGAGGCGGTTCGAGCGACGCCGCGGCTGTCCTGCTGGCGCTGCCCGCGCTTGCCGGCGGCTGGATTTCAATGCCGGAACAGATAGGGCTGGCGACAGTGCTCGGCAGCGACGTGCCTTTCTTCCTTATGGGAGGTACGGCGGTGGGTGTCGGGCGGGGCGCGGAACTCTATCCGTTGCCTGACCGGTCACCGTCACATGGCCTCCTGATCGCGCCTGGAATCCATGTCTCGACCCCCGAGGCGTACAGTGGGCTCGGGCGCGAATTGACATCCGCCGTTCCTGCCAATATCATTAATATTTTCCAGTCGTTTGCGTGGTTTGAAGAGCAGCAGACCCCGGCTCGTGGAAAGCCGGTGCCACCTGAGAACGACTTCGAAGGTTCTGTCTTCCTCCAGCACCCACGACTCAAGTCGCTGAAAGCGAGATTGCACAGGCTCGGTGCGGAGCCGGCGATGATGACCGGCAGCGGGTCGGCGTTATTTGGCTTGTTCCGTGAGCGTGTCGATCTGGAGAAGGTTCTTCCGCTGTTTCGAAAGGAAACGGTCTTTGAGTTCAGCCTGGTAAACCGCGCGCGCTACCGCCGGGCATGGTTGCGCAGGCTGGCTGGACACGTCGAAGGGGAATTATGGCCGCCGAGAAGCCGGTACCTATAGAGAATCACGACCGGTTAAAAATTTTCACGGGAAACGCAAATCCAGAACTTGCTGAAGAGTTGTGCGCGTGCCTGGGGCGCTCTGTGGGCGCCGCCATGGTAAAGCCGTTTTCTGACGGCGAGATGTACGTGCAAGTTCAAGAAAATGTTCGCGGTGCGGACGTTTTTGTCGTGCAACCGACGTGCACTCCGGTTGAGAAGCACCTTTTTGAACTACTTTTGATGTTGGATGCCCTGAAACGGGCCTCAGCAGACCGGATTACGGCAGTGTTACCCTATTATGGGTACGCGAGGCAGGACCGGAAGGACAAGCCTCGTGTCCCGATTTCGGCAAAACTGATCGCCAGTTTGCTGGAGCGGGCGGGGGCTGACCGCATACTTGCTCTCGATCTTCACGCTGCCCAAATTCAGGGGTTCTTTGACGTTCCGGTGGATCATCTGTTCGCGACACCGGTGATGATCGAGTATTTCGGGCCTAAGCACATAAAGAATTTGACGGTTGTCTCGCCCGATGCCGGTGGAGTGGAGCGGGCGCGGGCGTTCGCCAAGCGTATGAATGCGCCGCTGGCGATCATCGACAAGCGGCGTGAGCAAATGAATGTGGCCGAGGTAATGCACATCATCGGCCGGGTGAAAGGCCGGAATTGCCTGATCTTCGATGATTTGATCGACACGGCAGGCACGCTGGTGAAGGCGGCTGCGGCGTTGATGGATCACGGGGCGGAGAGCGTTACGGCGTGCGCCACCCATGCGGTTTTGTCCGGTCCGGCTGTCGAGCGGATCCGGGCATCAAAGCTTAGAGAGGTTGTACTGACGAACTCGATTCCGTTGCGGGAAGAGGCAAAGAAATGCCGGAAGATCCGGACCCTTTCCGTGGCTGGTTTGCTTGCGGAGGCAATCCGCTCGATTCACGAGAAGACGTCGGTCAGCCGTCTGTTTGTTTGAGTTCTATCAAATTGAGAGCTGGGCAACGCAGCCCACGTCCATCGGACCTGTGCCCCGGCGGAAGGAGTCAGAATGAAAACGGATGTAGTAGTTTCGGCGGTGGTTCGTGACAGTCGCGGCAAGAACGAAGCGCGCCGGTTGCGGGTGAGCGGAAAGATCCCGGCCGTCATTTACGGTGCGGGCGGGAAGGCAATCGCCCTTTCGGTTGAACCGAAGTCGGTAGTCAAGATTTTGCACAGCAAGACGGGTCACAACACGATCTTCGACCTGTCGATTGAGAACGGCGAGACCACGCCGGTGATGCTCGTTGACTGGCAGTTTGATCCCATCAAGGAGACACTGCTCCACGTTGACCTGAATCGAATCGACCTGACCAAGCGCTTGAGGGTCTCGATACCTGTGCTGATGGCGGGTGAGGCCAAGGGCGTGAAGCAAGAAGGCGGATTGCTCGAAGTCGTCACTCGTGAAATCGAGATCGAGTGCTTGCCTAGCGACATTCCTGAGAGCTTCACCGTGGATGTCAGCGAGCTGATGATGAACCAGAGCATTCGCGCGGCCGACATTCAGATGCCGGAATCGCTCCAGATGGTCACTCTGCCGGATGCTGTGATTGCACACGTCGTTGCGATCCGCGAAGAGGTTGAGGAGAAGCCGGCCGAGGGTGTGGAAGCGGTTGAGGTTGCACCGGCGGCTGAACCCGAGGTTATCAAGAAGGGCAAGAAGGAAGAGGCCGAGGAGGAGTCGAAGTAACCTCGCAATCCCCCATAGGGAGCCGATCTCGTGGATGCTGAATCTCCAGCCAGTCGGTGCCTTGTGGTGGGGCTGGGTAACCCCGGTCCTGAGTATGAACTGACGCCGCATAACCTCGGATTCCTAGTGATTGACCGGTTGAGCGAGCAGTACGGCGTCCGGGTCAGTCGAAAGGAAGCTAGGGCCCTTATAGGGTTGGGGACCATCGAGGGGCGCCAGGTTGTGCTGGCAAAGCCGCAGACTTACATGAATTTGAGCGGCGAGCCGGTACGGGCGTTGCTTGAACGTCACAACGTTCAGGCGCGGGACCTGATCTTGATTTATGACGACCTGGACCTTCCCTGGACCACGATTCGGATTCGTCCGAAAGGGTCCGCGGGGGGGCACCACGGGGTCGAATCGGTATTACGGTTCGTGGGCAACGTGGAGTTCCCGCGAGTCCGGTTGGGAATCGCCGGCTACAAGGTCGGTGACGGAGCTGAGTTTGTGCTCTCGCCTTTTCGGCGGGGGCAACGGAAGGAACTGAACGAGCTGCTCGATACGGCTGCTCAAGCGGTGACTTCCATTATTTCCGAGGGCGTCGAAAAGTCCATGGCGAGATTTAATCGTCGCGCCCGCGGTGAACAGATCGAGGAAGAATGAGGATCTACGAAGAGCTATTTATCGTAAAGCCGGACACGGTCGAAGAAGAGATCGACAAGGCCGTCGAACAACTCCGGCAGTTCATTACTGGCAAGGGTGGGGAAGTCGACAAGGTCGACAAATGGGGCGTGCGAAAGCTCGCTTACCGCATCCGCAAGCAGCACGAAGGTTTCTACGTGCTGGTGCAGTTCCATGCCTCGCCGGAACTCGTCCGGGAGATCGAGCGGCGGCTCCGCGTATCCGACATCGTTATGAAGTTCCTCACGGTGCGGGTTGACGAGAAGCTGAAAAAGATCGAAAAGCGCAAGAAGAAGCGGGAAGCGAGAGCGGCCCGTAAACCTGCGGTGCCGGTGCAGGTGCCTCAGGCTCCAGCGGCGGAAGAAATCATGGCGAAGGCCGGCGCGGCCGAAGCCGGAACGGAGAATGAATAATGGCGGAAGTCAGAGGAGGAAGACCCGTTAGCGCTTCGCAGAGGCCTACAGGGGGCGACAAGGCGATCGCCGTCGGCAAGAAATACTTCCGCCGGAGGAAAGTCTGCCGCTTCTGTGTCGACAAGATCGACGACATCGACTACAAGGACGTAAAGTTGCTATCCGGCTTCATTTCGGAGCGCGGAAAGATCACTCCCCGGAGAATCTCCGGCGTATGCACGCCGCACCAGCGGCGGCTGAGCGAGGCCATCAAGCAGGCGCGGAATATCGCCCTGCTGCCGTTCTCCACACAGCTATAGAGCGAAGCGGAGAACCGGATAGGCGCCTGAACGGGCGCCGTGGCTGATGTTCAAACCGGGCGGCGGACCGCTCCGGCCAGATAGGGAGTCAGTTCGCCGTCAGGGAGGTGAAAAAGTCATGGAAGTCATCCTGAGAGAAGATATTGAAAAACTTGGCAGTCGAGGCGAAGTAGTAAAGGTTACAGCCGGGTATGCGCGGAATTTCCTTCTTCCGCGCCGGCTTGCCGTCGAAGCCACTGAAGCAAACAAGAAGATCGTGGAGCAGGAGCGTCAGGCTCACCTGCGCCGCGAAGCGAAAGAGAAGAGCGAAGCCGAGGATCTGGCTAAGCTGCTTTCCGCTGTGACCGTATCCATGTCACAGAAGGCGGGCGAGCAGGATCAGTTGTTCGGTTCCGTGACCGCCAAGGATATTGCCGAAGCGCTCGAGAAGCAGAATTACACGATCGAGCGGCGGAAGATCCAGATGGTGGAGCCGATCAAACAACTTGGCGAATTCAAGGTGCCGATCCGGCTGCACCGCGATGTGACCGCCGAGATCACTGTGGTGGTTTCGAAAGAAGAAGAATAACCGTCGGAGGCACGCATGGCGTACTTCGATTTGACGGGTCAGACGGCAATCGTGACCGGCGCCGCCACGGGAATTGGCGAAGCTGTTGTTCGCCGTTTGGCTATGGCGGGCGCCAGCGTCGCTGCCGCCGACATCGATTTGGATGGGGTGACACGGGCAGCAGGTGCGGTAGCTGCTGAAACCGGTCGCCTCGTCTTTCCTCTCCACGTAGATATTACGGATGCAGAGTCTGTCGCGCGGGCGGTCGCGGATGTTCTCGACCGCACCGGGCGCTTGGATATCCTCGTCAACAACGCCGGTATCGCCGGACGTGCCGCGCCGCTCTGGGAGCAAACGGAAGCGGAATGGCAGCGCATCATCGCGGTGAACATGACGGGTGTATTTCACTGCTGCCGTGCCGTCATCGGTCACATGCGGGAACACCGGTATGGACGGATTGTGAATGTCGCCTCCATCGCAGGTAAGGAAGGCAATCCGAACATGACCGGATACTCGGCGACCAAAGCGGCGGTGATTGCGTTCAGCAAGTCTCTTGCAAAGGAAGTCGCTACGGAAGGGATTTGCGTGAATTCGGTGTCTCCGGCGGTTGTGCGGACCCGGATTCTGGACCAGCTCACGCCCGCCCAGGTCGACTATATGACGGCGCGCATTCCGATGCGGCGCACGGGTACGCCCGAGGAGATTGCCGCGGTGGTGCATTTCCTCGCCAGCCCGGATTGCTCCTTCGTGACCGGACAATGTTACGACGCAAGCGGTGGCCGTGCTACCTACTGAATTGATGATTGATCCGGGGCGTTACTCAGAAGCCCCGGTTTATGACCTGCTGATTGCGGCGGCGAAGGGCAAGATTTCGTTTGACCGCCGCCTCCTTCATTCCATCCTTGACCGGTTCCCCAGTGCGATTGCCGATGTGGTGCGCTTCGGCGCCGAGGAACGTGATGACGATCTGATCGATGTCGATGACGACCTGATCTCGATCTTTCGTTACCATCCCACACCGGAAGCAGTCCCCTATCTGGTCGAGTGTGTGCGCAGGTACGCAATCGACATGCCCGAGAATCTGGTTGACGCCCTCTGCCGCGTCGGCCAGCCTGCCGTCGAGCCGCTACTCAAGGTGTGCGAGCAGTTCCGGGCGGGTGCTATCGGCGAGGTTTCGTTCGTGCTTGCGGCGATGCAAGTT
>JBDKSR010000284.1:0-8742 GCA_039680545.1 Bryobacteraceae bacterium
CCTCCGTCAGGGTACTTTGATCTCGACTGGAGCCGAGGGTGCGCTTTCGTTACCGAGTTGGTCAATTGCGCTCACGGCGTAACGGTATCGCTTCCCGGATTCGACGTTGCGGTCGCTGTAACTTGGAGCAGGGACGATGTCATTGGCCGCCTGCATCGGTCCGTCCTCTACGGCGCGGTGTATGCGGTAGCCACGCACGTCGGTTTCCTGGTTTCTGTCCCACGCCAGTTCCACGCCACCCGGCCCGGCGAGCACCTCCAGTCCGGACGGAACCGCGGGAGGAAACTTGTCCACTGCAGTAATCTCAGCCGGATCCGACATCTCGCTTTCCGATTTGGAATTACCTGACTCTTCGAACGCCTGAACAGTGTACGTGTATGGCTTGTCGTATTCCGATGTCGTGTCGATGTACTCGTTCCCGTTCGCGGTGCCGATGACAGCGAGCTGCTCTTGTGTGCCCGACTTGCGGAAGATGCGGAACGAGGCGCCAGGCTTCCCCGTGGAGACTTGCCAGGTGAGACGTATACCCTGCGGAACGGCTTCGGCACGGACACTAGCAGGGGCCTTCAGCGGCGGCAGCACGTTCAGGTTCGTGAAGCTCGACCAGCCGCTGTCCCGACCCTGAGCGCTGAAAATCCGCACGCGGAAGAGAATTTCCTTTCCAGCCCATGCAGCGGCCGGCGCGGTAACGCGGGCCGGGCCGGGTTTCAGATCCAACGTATCGAGCTTACGGGCCTGTGACGACCACTTGGTGAAGTCGAATGGCTCCGGTACGGGCGGCCCCGCCAGCAGTTCGATCTGGCCGAGCTTCAAGGCGAGCCCCTCCGTCGTCAGCGCGGGGATGGTGAACTCGACGACCACCGTGTCTCCGTGCTGATGTGCCTTCAGATCGCTGACACCAACGGGAATATTTAACGCGGGAGGTCTCGGGTCTCCGACGTAACCGCAGGAGCAGAGGAGCGCTATGAGAAGCAAAGCTGCGGCACCAATGAGAACGCTCGGGCTCCTCCGCATCGTGTGCTTGTCTCTCAAAGGATGTACCGGCTCAGATCCTGGTCCTTCACGATATCCGCGAGATGCTTGTGCACGTACGCGCCGTCTACCCGTAACGTCTTCTTGCGAAGATCCGGTCCCTCGAAGGAAACCTCTTCCAGAAGCTTCTCCAAGATCGTGTGCAATCGCCGTGCTCCGATGTTCTCCGCATTCTCATTGACGCGGGCGGCAAAACGGGCGATCTCAGTGAGGGCATCTTCGGTGAACGTCAGCTTGATGCCTTCGGTTTCAAGCAGCGCCTTGTACTGCTTGACGAGCGCGTTCTTGGGCTCTTTCAGGATGCGTACGAAATCCTGCTCGGAGAGCGACTTCAGTTCGACACGGATGGGGAACCGCCCCTGTAACTCGGGGATCATGTCGCTCGGCTTCGAGACGTGGAGGGCGCCGGCGGCGATGAACAGGATGTGGTCCGTCCGGACGAAGCCATGCCGTGTGTTGACCGTCGTACCTTCGACGATCGGCAGGATGTCTCTCTGGACTCCCTCGCGGCTCACGTCCGGCCCCTGGCCGCTCTCGCGTCCGGCGATCTTGTCCATCTCGTCAAGGAAGATGATGCCGCTGCGTTCGACGCGTTCGAGCGCCACGCGCGTCACCTGATCCATGTCGATCAGTTTCTGCTCTTCTTCCTGAGTCAGTTGTTCGATTGCCTCGCTGACCCGCATCTTGCGTTTCCGCGTGCGGCCGGAGAACAGTCCGGGCAGGACGTCCTTGAGATTGACGTCCATCTCCTCGACGCCTGCGTTCGTTGCGATTTCGAACGTTGGGCCCCGGTCCTTCACGTCCACTTCGACGAGCCGGTCGTCCAGTTTGCCTTTTCGGAGCTTTTCTCTCAGCTTTTCGCGGGTCCGTTCGATGCTCTCGCTCGGCTCGGGCTGGGCGGGCATCAGCAGTTCGATCAACCGGTCCTCGGCGTTCTTTTCGGCGCGGTCGGCGACCTCGTCAAGCCGTTCCTCGCGCACCATGTCGATCGCGATGTCCACCAGGTCACGGATCATCGATTCGACGTCGCGGCCGACGTAGCCGACTTCTGTGAACTTGCTGGCCTCGACTTTCAGGAAGGGGGAACTGGCAAGCTTGGCAAGACGGCGGGCGATTTCGGTCTTTCCGACGCCCGTAGGACCGATCATGAGGATGTTCTTCGGGATGACATCCTCGGCCATCTCGGCCTCGAGCTTCTGCCGCCGTATCCGGTTCCGAAGAGCAATGGCGACGGCGCGTTTAGCATCCGCTTGCCCGATTACATAACGGTCCAATTCCCGGACAATCTCGCGCGGAGTCAGTTCATCGAGCAGCGGCGTCTCGGTCGTGGACTGGGCAGGCAGATAGATGACCATAACTAACCCAATTCCTCATAAGTGATGGATTCGTTTGTATAAATACATATCTGGCCCGCGATAGCCATGGACTTTTCGGCCACGGTTCGCGCGTCGAGCTTCGTGCTATCCATGAGAGCGGTGGCCGCCGCCTTGGCGAAACCTCCCCCGGAGCCGATCGCGGCGATGTCGCCATCCGGCTCGATCACGTCGCCACTGCCGCTCAAGATGTACGTGTTTTCAGTGTCGGCGACCATGAGCAGCGCCTCCAGGTGCCGTAAGACGCGGTCGGTACGCCACTCTTTGGCCAGTTCGACGACGCTACGGGCCAGATTGCCGCTGTGTTGTTCCAGTTTTGTCTCAAACCGGGAAAACAGCGCGAAAGCATCGGCCGTCGAGCCGGCGAAACCCGCCAGAATCTTGTTGTTGTATAGGCGCCGTAACTTGCGGGCCGAAGATTTCAATACTTCCTGGCCGAACGTTACCTGTCCGTCACCGGCCATGACGACTTTTCCGTCCCTGCGCACGCAGAGGATCGTGGTTGATCGGATTCGTTGCTTCATGTAGTGGGAACCGTTATTTTACCGCACTGCCTGGTGCGGGCCGTATGTGCCGCCGCCACATCTGCGCGAAGAGCCGGAATGCCTCGGCGTGCCGTTTTCCAAGCATGTAGCGAATCATGCCAGCCCCAAACCACAACAGATAGACGACCGTCACCCACCAGTGAATGTGTGTGGCGATGTAACCGATCACCGTCGGACCGGGTTTCACGGGCGAGAAACCGAACTGGATGAACCACAGCGAGAATAGTGCAGTTGCTTCCCACCAGGTCAGCTTCATGTTTACCAGGAACATCATCCCGACCAACGACTGACCGATGGTCATGAGCAACTCGAGTTGCTGCTGCTCGTCGAAGGGAATCGTGGAAGCAGTTCCGCGGCTGATGGAGTACACGATGGGGAGCATGGCGGCAAGCAGAGTCCACTGATTGATATTGCTCGAAACCATGTTCATCAGAGCCATGGGGGCGCGGGTGATCGTCCGCGCCCAATAGAACGCGGACACTTTCTCGGGAAACTCGGAAACAAGCGGGGCCACCCATTGCACGAAAACGAACGGCGACACGCCGACAGCCACCGAGATGGCAAGCAAACTGCCCAGGAATGGCTCAGCCATGTAGTAGATCAGCAGACCGCCGGCGACGAAAAGGCCAATGATGAGCGTGTTGCGGACCGGTGGGCGCGACTTGACGATTGTCCTGGGAATCAATTCGAGTTCATCGACGGCCTCGGCTTCCTGAGGCGGCATCTTCCGAAGCACAATAAGGTACGCCACGTAAATCAGGATGAGGATGGCGGCATCGATGAGGTTCAGCGAACCCTTCAGCCAAACGAAGGAGACGTAGGCGAGCGGAACAAGCAAACCGACGACTTCGATGCAATGCTCTTCCTCGAGCACGATTTCCCGCAAGGGCTTGCCGTACTTGCGGCGGTAACACACGGCGGCGACAAAATAGATCATCGGCCACCCGAGGCCCGTGAGAAGCCGCAGCGCACCCGTCAGATTCGCCAAAAGCAGCGGCACCTGTTGCTTCCAGGCGAGCACAAACTCCACGGCGAACTCGGGAAGCGTCTGGAGCCAGGCGAGGATCGCTAGTGCAAAGCCTTGCGCAACAAAGAATTGCGCGGACTCGGCGGCCCATGCAATGAGCATCGCCGCGATCAGGATAGCCGGCGTGGCCCAGAGCGCCGTGCTTGGGCTGACATCTTTGATTGGCACGGCGGCGAACAGAAAGACAAGCGCGAACGTGGTCGCCGGGGCGCCTGATCGGAAACTGGGTTCCGGTGATTGCCTAGAAGAAAACAGGTTCATTTGTCCTAGTGATAAGTGAATGCTTTTGGAATTCAGCCTTCTTACTAGGATAGTCGATCCTGAAGTGCGCACCCCTACTCTCCCGCCGCGCGAGCGCGCATCGGGCGATCAGCGAGATGACCTGGTGCATGTTGCGCATCTCGAACAAAGCTCGGTTCGCTTGAGGAGATCGCACCTGAGAAATGCTGTCCAGCCGTGCGCAGGCTGCCGCAAGGCCCTCACCGGAGCGCAGAATGCCGCATTGTTCCCAAGCGAGGCGGCGGAGAGTCTCTCCTGATGTCTCGGGGAAGAGCAGTTCAGGCAGTGGCACGGAGCGCGGGCCCACCGAACCTGCCCACTCGCGCATCCGGACACCTGCTCTCGTTCCGAACACTACTCCTTCGAGTAGGGAATTGCTTGCCAGGCGGTTCGCGCCGTGTACGCCCGTGCAGGCCACCTCGCCCGCCGCGTACAGCCTCTTCAGATTCGTACGGCAGTCGAGATCGGTTCGAACGCCACCCATCGCGTAGTGTGCGGCGGGGTGTACGGGCGCCGGCCCCTTTGTGATGTCAACGCCGTGGCGCAGACAGGTCTCGTAAATGCGCGGAAAGCGCTTCCTGATAAAGTCGGCGGACAGATGGCTCAGGTCGAGGAATACGCGCGATGCATTGGTACGTTGAATCTCCGCAATAATCGACCGGGCCACGACATCGCGCGGCGCCAGATCCTTGAGCGGATGGTAACGCTCCATGAATCGCTCGCCGGAACTGTTTTTTAACAGCGCCCCCTCACCTCGCAGAGCTTCCGACAGCAGGAAACGCGGAGCGCCCTCGACGAACAGAGCGGTTGGGTGAAATTGGACGAACTCTATGTCACTGATCCCAGCGCCCGCGCGGAAAGCCGCGGCCACTCCATCACCCGTTGCAACATCCGGATTGGTTGTCTCGCGGTACACGTTTCCGAGGCCGCCCGTAGCCAACAGAACGGCATTCGCATAGAGAGGCACCGACTGCCGGGTGGACGAATCACATGCCACCACGCCCGCTACCTCGCCATCCGCGACCAGCAGGTCGGTGACGGCCATGTAGCTCGCAAAGCGGACGTTCGGCAGAGAAGCCGCCTTACGGTAGAGCGTACGGGAGATCTCTCTGCCAGTGGAATCGCCGTGCGCGTGGAGAATGCGGTTGCGACTGTGCGCTCCTTCCCGCGTGAAGGCAAGTTTCGTCCCCTCGTGGTCGAATTCGACTCCCCAGTCTATGAGTTGCTGGATCGCCGCAGGGCCTTCCTCGGCAAGAACGCAGACCGCCTTCTCGTCACAAAGGCCGTCGCCCGCCGCCATGGTGTCCTGTTCGTGGAGGTGAACTTCGTCGTCATCACTTAGGGCTACGGCGATGCCGCCTTGCGCGTATTCCGAGGAGGATTCACGAAGGCTGTCCTTGGCAATTACCAGGACTTCGCCGGCCTCTGCCAGTTCAATCGCCGCACGAAGCCCGGCGACGCCAGCACCGACGACGAGAAAATCGGGAGTCATCTAAACTGCGATTCTAACATCCCACGCATGGTACAACCGTTTTATGGCCATCTACACGGTCAAAACGCCTCAGCGAACATACGACGCCGTGGTTGAGCGTGGGGTTCTATCACGCGCGGGCTCCTTTGTCCCGCCGGGCGCCGGGCGTTTGTTCGTGGTGACGACGGCGGACGTTTGGGAGAAGCATGGCACCGTACTCAAGGCGAGCCTCGAAGGCAGGTCCTTCGAAGTCCTCTATTTCCCCGGCGGAGAGGAACGAAAGCGGCTGGCCGAGGTGGAGACTCTGGCTGAGGCGATGATCCGCGGCGGAGGGGACCGTACAAGCCTGGTGATCGCGTTCGGAGGCGGAATCGTTAACGACCTGGGCGGCTTCCTGGCGGCGATCTTCATGCGCGGCATTCCGGTCCTGCAGATTCCCACAACACTGCTCTCGCAGGTCGATGCCGGTGTCGGCGGCAAGACCGGGGTGAATCTGCTATCCGGAAAGAACCTTGTGGGTGCGTTTCATCAGCCGGTGGCTGCCCTCATCGATCCGGATGTGCTTTCGACGCTGCCTGAGCGAGAATACCGCGCCGGACTATACGAAGTCATTAAGTGCGGGATTATTCGCAGCCCGAGACTCTTCAACGTGTTGGCGGCCAAGAGTACCGAAGTCCTCGCGCGCGCTCGCGATGTTGTCAACGAGATCATCGGGGAGTCGGTTCGCATCAAGGCGGAAGTAGTGTCCCAGGATGAGCGGGAAGGCGATCTGCGGCGCATCCTCAACTTCGGGCATACGTTTGGCCATACTCTTGAAGCAGAGACCGTGTACGCCCGTTTTCTGCACGGCGAGGCTGTGGGTTTTGGGATGTGTGCGGCGGCCCACCTGGCCGGGATCTGTGGTTACATCCCGGCGAGTGTGCGTGATGAAATTCTGCGTACAATCTCCCTTTACGGCCCGATCCCCCCACTCGATGGCATTTCCGCCGAGGCGCTGGTAGCCCGGATGGCGTCGGATAAGAAGACGATGCAGGGACGCGTTCACTTTGTGCTGCCGGTTGCTATCGGGCAGACGAAGATCGTGAGCGGCATCGATGAGAAGATGGTGCTGCGCGCCGTCCAGGCTGCTCTGGCATGAGCCGGGCATTGCAGGAAGGACGCGGCACGAGGCCGCCCGGCGCCCAGGATGAGGCCGATGCCTCGCGTTGGGTGCGTACGATGTTCGGACGAATTGCCCACCGCTATGACCTGCTGAACCATGTCCTCTCTTTCAACATGGACCGGTACTGGCGGTGGCGAACGGTACGAAGCGTGCGGGCCATCCTGCGCCGGCCCGACGCGCGGGCCCTCGATCTGTGCTGCGGCACGGGTGATCTATTGCTGGCTCTTGAGACCGAGCGCGGAGCCGCCGTGTGGGGGAGCGATTTTTGTCACCCCATGCTGGTTACGGCCGGGCGCAAGCTGGCCGCGCAAGGATGCAAATCGGCGCTGCTTGAGGCAGATGCACTCCGGTTGCCCTTCGCAGGCGGCACCGTCGATCTGATCACTGTGGCCTTCGGCTTGCGGAATCTGGCCAATTACGAGGACGGGTTGCGGGAGATGTTGAGGGTACTGCGTCCGGGAGGTACCCTTGCGGTCCTGGAGTTTTCGAGACCTCCGAACCGGATGTTCGCGTCGCTATACGACTTCTACTCGAAACGGGTTTTGCCCGTATTGGGTGGAGCAATCTCCGGAGCCGGCGACGCCTACGAATACCTTCCAGACTCCGTGCGGCGGTTCCCGGGAGCCGAGGAACTTGCCGCCACGATGACCCGTGCCGGATTTTGCGACGTCAGTTTTGAACGCATGACCGGAGGAATCGTCGCGCTCCACATCGGGAGGGCAAGCGGCTAGAGTGTTTTCGGGTTTACGGTAGGTTGCTCCGGCCATTCCGGCAATTGAGTTCCGATTGGTGGACCGGCTTTTGACGCGGGGCGCAAGCTGCTCATCTCGCCAGCGAAATCCGGGAGGTTTGACGGGGCGCTGCCGTACATCCGGCGGCAGACGCGGCAGAAATGGGCCGAATCCGAAAATCCGGCCATGTGTGCAGCTTCGGTCAGTGAACTGCCCTGCGCGATTTGCACGACTGCTTGTTCCATCCGCAACGATAACCGGTACTGCCGCATCGGTAAGCCCACATCCCGGCTGAACAAGTGCGCCAGACGGCTCTCGGAGAGTCGAACGTTGGCCGCGAGTTCAGCCAAACTGACATTCTCGCCGGAAGTCCGCGTGAGTTCGTCAATGACTGTCCGAACGCGCGCGTCCATCGGATCGACGGCGCTCAATGCCGGAGCGAACCGGTTTACAATTCGATCGGCCGCGGCGCACACGTCGCGCGATAGCCAGCCGCACGCCCAACAGCCCTCCAGTTCACGCCGGGTAAATTCGCACTCCGGGGCCGTCAAGGCTAGAGCATCAGCCCCGTTCAGCCATGCGGTGGCCCGCCGTCCGGTTGTCGAGAGGGGATCGAAAAAGACGCTTACTCCAACGCCGCAGGCCTGCATCCAGTGCCGCCGGTCAGACCCAATCAGCCAGCCTGGAGCAACGCGCCCACTGTCCCGCCACCCTTTGCGCAGCGGAATCTCGCCACCCCATCCAATCGTCAACTGAACGGCGAAGTGGGCGTGCGGATCCGGCGCCGGTCGCGAGTCGCCGCAGACTCGCAGGTGGGCGGACCCACCACGCCACAAGATCGACCGTGTCGCGCCGCGGTATTCACTGAGCGATCCCATTCAATTTCTCCGCACAAATTGTAGATACGTCACAGGCAGCAGATTAGTTCAAGTCTCACACGCAAGTCTCCGGATAGTTTTGTATTAGGACCTTCTCATGACACTCATCCCGCGACCCGCGAGGTTCAACTATTGGACGGATGTTCTGGCTCTAACAGCCGGGGTTGTGGTTTTCGCGACCGGACTGATCCTGTTCACGCGTTTCCATGTTGCCGAGGGCAGTTTCCGGCTCTACGACTGGGGG
>JBDKSR010000285.1:0-9797 GCA_039680545.1 Bryobacteraceae bacterium
GAGAGCTGATGGATCTCTCGTGCAATGACCTCCTTCCCCACGCCGCTTTCACCTTGGATAAGTACAGGCGCATCGGAAGCGGCAATGCGTGGAAGCGAGGACCGGATGGCGCGCATCACGGGGTTGCTGGCCGGTTGCTGGCAGTAGCCGGTTTCCACGGTACTGACTGGGCGGGGCCATGGCGTCTGTTCACTGCCAGGCGGCATCCTCTCACCTGGACCAGCCGGCAAGAAGTCAGGCTTGGCAGCAGCACTGGCGATCGATCTTACCTTGTTCACGGCGCCTTTCCCCCAACGTCGTCGCTCGGCCTGGGTTCGGGGTCAACGCCCTTCAAACCTCGGCACGGCCGAAGCCGCTCATGCCGGCCAAATGCGACCTGAACTATTCGCTCAAAACGGCCTCAACCCGAGGCACGTATCCGCCTAGACAGTCCTCCCGCACTCATTGTTCATCGGTGATATCAACAGCGCACTAGAAAGTTGCGTCAACCATGCCATCTACATCGGATCGTTCCCTCTTCCCCGATGGGACGGCTGAAAACACGTTGATCTTCCGGGTTTGAGATCGACCCTTCCCGCTCGACACCGCCTCTGCGTTCGCCCAGTCATAGCCCGGATGCGCTGATTGTACCCCGGAAGCAAAAGAAATAAGAGTACTAATCGGAACAGCGCTTCCTCAGAATTGTTCTAGGACTTAGAAGCGAGGGGTCTATTGGTTCCAGGGTACCGGCTCGGTACCATACGGTCCTCTTGGAAGCACGGTAAAGTCATGTCCGGATCGCCCGCCAGAGCCGGAAACGGGGGTGACTTACCGTCCAGCGTCGCCCCGAATTCATTGAGCGGACTGCTACTTGCGCTTCTCGAACTCCCAGGCAGAGGTGACGATATGGCGGATGTCGCTCGATTGGGGTTCCCAACCAAATGCGTGCCGTAGCTTCGTGGAGTCGGCTACCAGGACCGGTGGGTCGCCCTCGCGGCGCGGGCCGATGACACGCGGCACAGGCTTTCCCGTGGCCTCTTCAACGGCCTGGATCACATCGAGGACCGAATAGCCCTTGCCCGTGCCGACGTTGAATGCCGCCGTCGGCCCGTCAGAGAGCAAATAGTCGAGGGCAGAGATGTGCGCTTCGGCGAGGTCGCAGACATGGATGTAGTCGCGAATGCAGGTCCCGTCGGGAGTGTCGTAATCGTCCCCGAAAACCGTTACCGGATTGCCGGTCATGACGGCACGGAGGAGCAACGGGATCAAGTGCGTCTCGGGATCGTGTTCTTCGCCAAGTCCGGCATGGGGATCAGCGCCGCAAGCATTGAAGTAACGGAGACACACGCTGCGTACTCCGCGACAGCGGTCGAGCCACCCGAGAAGCCGCTCGACCATCACTTTGGACTCACCGTACGGATTGACAGGAGCGGCGGGAGCGTCTTCGGGGATCGGAATACGTTCGGGGATTCCGTAATAGGCGGCCGTTGAGGAGAAGACCAGCCGGCCGACGCCGGCGCGCTGCATTGCGGTCAGCAGGGAGATCGAGCCGCCAACGTTGTTTGCGAAGTACATCTCAGGCTCGCGGACCGACTCGCCGACGGCTATGTATCCGGCGAAGTGGATCACGGCCTGGATGCCCTCCCGGCGTATCAGGGTCTCCAGGGCGGCAGTGTCGGTGAGGTCGAGGACCTGCAGGCGCCGAGCGTCGACGCTGTGACGGTGGCCACGGGATAGGTTGTCAACTACCACCGGGTCGTGACCCTTCTGGATCAATAAATTAACGGTATGGGAGCCGATGTATCCGGCGCCGCCTGTTACAAGAATCCTCGCCATAGGAACAGGGTATTAATGCGATTGTAGCGAGCCACGGGGACGAACTCCAAACTGAGCCCCACCTCCTGCTGGGGGATTACCGTCGAGCGGACGCCGATCTAAGTTTGTAGATGGTGGTGTAGCGCGACCGAGCCACCTCTTCGTAGCCGGCAAGCCAGGGCCGCAGTTCCGCGTATTTGTCCATCGCCAACGCGGGGTTGAACAAACTGAGCCCGTCGGCAATGAATGCCGGGTGGGACCGGGTCAGTTCAAGGCGATTCCGCCGCGTCCACTCCGGCTCGAGGGGCGCGGACTGGCCCAAATGACGATCGGCGAAGACACCCGTCAGGGGCTGGCTTTCAAGGAAACGGGTCCCGGCGGGCAAACGGGTATAGGCGAACAGATCGGGGCGGAAACCCCAGACGAACAGCGTGTCACCGGGGCGGGCCATGCCGGAGAGCATCGCGGAGGCCTCCTTGCTGTCACTATTCATGTCCACGTCGGCCCACGCATCCGAACGTCCCATGGTCAGGTCCTGGGCAAGTTGCACGTACCGAGGCCCGAATCGAGCGATCGGAATGAGGAGTAAAACGAGGACCGCCAGGCGACCCTTCCGGCCGAGCATCTGGAATCCCCGAGCGCCTGCCAGTACCATGACGGGCAATAGCTGGAAGTAATAGCGAGGGAAGAATCGCCAGCCGGCAGCGACAGCGGCAAGTGACAGCGCAGCCCAGATCGCGAAACGCCAGCGCTCGGGCGAGCGATCACGCCGCCAAAACCAGAACGCCCCGGCCAGAAGCGCGATGTGGAATCCAGCCCAATTGAGCGTGCGGCGGATGCCGTTCACAAATGGGTTTTCAACAAAGGTATTCTCCGCGTAGACTCCGCCCCATTTCCAGACCTGCTCGTAATAGGCGGCGAGCGCGCCCTGTGTCCAGAACCAAACAGCGGCGATCGCGTGCGGGAGAACGGCGCCTGCGAGCAGCAAGGGGATGGACCGCGGCGCCCACAGCGCGCACGCCGCCAGTACGAACGCTGCCTTGGAATTAAAGAGCAGTGCGACGCCTGCCGCTACTCCACTCCAGAACGCCCGGCCGCGCCAGGCCAGATAGACGGCCGCCAGATGCGGGACCAGCATGAGCAAATCGGCGGCCAGCGGGATTACGGCTGCCGGGATCCCAAAGGTGAGGAAAAAGCAGAGCGCACAGGCGGCGATGATGCCTTCCCGTTCGCCCCAAAGCTTCCGGGCGAACTGATAGATGAGGCCGCAGGCGGCGAAAACCCACAGCGCGCCCGCGAGCCGGAGGGTCCAACCTGTCGCAGCGCCCCACAGTACGTTCACCGCCGCGGTGAGCGGGGGCTTGTCGAACCAGAAATCACGATAGAGAAACTTTCCGTGGAGCAGTTGCACGGCGGCGGCGAGAGGAAGGTCCTCCTCCGCCCACAAAATTCCCACGTGGCAGACTCGCGAGGCGAGGAGCAGGAGCAGAAGCAGCCCGAAGACCACGCGAGGGGATTTCACTGCTTCTCCAGCATCCGCTCCAGAGTTTTACGCAAGTCCTTCCCGTAGAGCGGATCGGCGAGCGCAAACTCGATGAATGTCTCGAAGTAGCTCGGGAAATTGCCGATGTCGTAACGCCGCTCGCCGGGCGGGAGGCGCAGTGCGAGAACCCGCTTGCCCTCTTCGCACATCAGCCGGATGGCGTCGGTCAACTGGATCTCACCACGGCTATCGGGCTTGACCCTGCGAATCAGGTCGAAGACGAGGGGCGAGAACACGTAACGGCCCGCGATCGCCAGGTTACTCGGAGCGTTTTTCGGCTGGGGCTTTTCGACAAGGTCGGCGACGCGGAAGCAATCGCCATCAGCATCGGCGGGACGTATTACGCCGTAATGGGATACCTGGTCCTGGGGAACCTCTTCGACCGCGATGACGCAGCTTGCGTGCTTCGATTCGAACAGCTTGGCCATGCGCTGGACCGATGTGGAATTGGCGTTAAGCCCAAGTATGGAATCGCCGAGCGCAACGATGAAGGGCTCCTCTCCAGCGAAATTCTCGCCGCACAAGACGGCGTCGCCAAGTCCCCGCTGGAAACGCTGGCGCGTGTAGAAGAAATGCGCCTGGAGCTCCTCGAATTTCAACTCCTCGATCAGAGCCTGCTTGTTGGTGGCGTTGAGCGTGCGCATCAGCTCCGGATCGTGATCGAAGTGATTCTCGATGGAACTCTTGTTACGGCCGGTGACGAACAAAATCTCCTCGACCTGGTTGGTGACAAGTTCCTCGATAACGTACTGAACGATCGGTTTCCGGGCGACCGGGAGCATTTCTTTGGGCTGGGATTTCGTAGCCGGCAACAGCCGCGTGCCGAATCCTGCAACGGGAACAATCGCGCTCTTAATCACTCTCTGAATATAGCCGAAACCGCGAAGGGGTCAGCCGCCGCGAGGCTCTATACTGAAATTCAGTAGATGCCCGCGCAGACCAAGCAGATCACTGTCCACAAGTTCTTCTCGCGAAGCGGACTGCTGTCCCGATGGCATTCGAATTTCGAATTCCGACAGGGGCAGCTTGAAATGGCCGAGGCGATCGAGGCGGCGCTCAACGAACGCAGGCACCTCATTGTCGAGGCGGGGACGGGGACCGGAAAGACCTTGGCGTACCTTGTCCCGGCAATCCTCTCCGGCAAGCGTATCGTCATCTCCACGGGCACCAAGAATCTGCAGGAACAGCTCTTCTTCAAAGACCTCCCGTTTCTGCAGAAGCATTTCGACCGGCCACTGCAAGTCTGCTACATGAAAGGCCGCAACAATTACGCATGCCGGCAAAAGATTTATGACGCCGAGAAGGAGCCGATCCTCGCGGGGCTAGAAGAGGTGGCCGATTTCCAGATCATACGCGACTGGGAGCAGACCACCGAGTCCGGCGACCGCGCGGAAATCCGCCAGTTACCCGAGGCGAGCACGGCATGGGCGAAGATCGATGCGCGCCGTGAAATGTGCACCGGGCAGAATTGCCCGCAGTTTGAGCGTTGCTTCATTACCCTGATGCACCAGCGCGCCGCCGCGAGCGACATCATTATCGTCAACCATCATTTGTTCTTCGCGGACCTCGCGGTGAAGGAGGAGGAGTACGGCGGCATCCTTCCCGAGTATGCGGCTGTGATTTTTGACGAGGCCCACGATATCGAGGACGTCGCCGGGCAGTACTTCGGCATCTCGGTGAGCAGCCACCAGGTACAGGACCTGCGGCGAGACGTGCTGTCACTCTCGCGACGCAAGCAGTTCGGCTCAAGCGAACTCGACACCACGCTCAATATGCTCGAACAGAGGGCAGAGCGATTCTTCGAGCTCTTCGGTGGAAATGAAGGCAGGCGGGGCTTTACCGCGCAGCAGGCTTTCCTGCAGGAATACCAGGACGACTACGCCGACCTGTTGCGTTGCCTGGACATTCTCGCCGCGCACTTGCAATCGATTGACCAGGCGCCCGAAGAAGCCATCCCGCTCTTCCGGCGGGCGCGAGAAATCGCCGATAACCTCAGGTTCTGGATGCTGGGCGGGGACAGCTCATTCGTCTATTGGGTTGAGCGCCGCGGCCGTGGATGCTTCCTGCAAGCCACGCCGATCGACGTCTCTTCCATCCTCGATGAACGGCTGTTCGGCAATGTCGATGCGGTCGTGCTGACATCGGCGACACTGGCCGTGGCCGGGGGATTCGAATACACCAAGGGGCGGCTGGGGCTGCGAAATGCAAGGACGTTGATCGTCGAGGGCCAGTTCGACCACCAGAAACAAGCCTTGTTATATGTTCCACAGCATCTCCCGGACCCTCGCAGCCCGGCTTTCCCGGCTATGGCTTCCAGTGAGATCTTACGGATCTTGCGTTTGAGCCGGGGACGCGCCTTCGTCTTATTCACGAGTTACCAGCAGATGCGGCAGATTCATGACCGCATCTCATACGAGATCGAATACCCGACGCTGTTGCAAGGGACCGGGCCGCGGCACGCACTGCTCGAGGAGTTCCGCTCCACGCCGCATTGTGTACTGTTCGCTACCTCGTCGTTCTGGCAGGGCGTGGATGTGCCGGGAGAGCAACTCAGTTGCGTTATCATAGATAAGCTGCCGTTCGCGGTCCCGAATGACCCGGTTGTCGAGGCCCGGATACGGAAGATCCGCGAAGAGGGGGGCAATCCTTTTTTCGACTACCAGATCCCCCAGGCTGCCCTGGCTCTCAAGCAGGGTTTCGGACGTCTGATTCGAAGCCGTACGGACCGGGGCGTGCTCGCGTTGCTCGACAATCGGATCACGAAGAAACAGTATGGGCAGGTATTTTTCGATAGCCTGCCCGATTACGGGTTTACAACGGACCTCGACGACGTGGAGAAGTTCTTCAGTGTTTGAGATTTCAGTTGAAGAAACGTTCGCAGCGGCACACACACTGCGCGATTACCACGGCAAGTGTGAGAACCTGCACGGACATAATTACCGGGTCCAGGTGGCGATTGAAGGCGAGCGGCTGAATGCAACGGGATTGCTCGTGGATTTCGTCGAAGTGAAACGGATTCTGCGCGAGGCCATCGATCGCCTCGACCACAGTTTCCTCAATGAAGTTCCGCCGTTTGACACTGAGAACCCCTCGGCGGAAAACTTAGCCAGGTACATCTGCCTTGCCGTCAGCGCGGGCCTAGCCTCACTCGACGCAGCGCCGCCTGTTCGAGTCGCCTCGGTCAAGGTTTGGGAAACGGACACGTCAACGGCGAGCTACCGTCCGTAGCGCCCCGCTACCGCTTGTAATGCGCCGCGTTGCGCTCGGTGAAGTGCGACCACTTCTCCGGCAGGTCGTCCAGCGCGAAAATCGCGGAAACCGGACAGACCGGAACGCAGGCCCCACAGTCGATGCACTCGACCGGGTCGATGTACAACATTTCTTCCTGGGCGAAGTCGGCTTCGTCCTTTCTTGGGTGGATGCAGTCCACCGGGCAGGCATCGACGCAAGCAGTATCCTTAACGCCGATACAAGGTTCTGCGATCACGTACGCCATTGATTTCCCCTCGTGGCTCCCGGTTTCCCCTCCGCCGGGATCCTTTACTTTCAGGATAGCTCTAACGCATTGCCCTTCGGCGCAGGGTTACTGGATCAGCCGCCGCAGGCGTTCGACTGCCTCCTCGGCAGGTGCGTAACCGGGCTGAATTTCAAGCGACCGCGCGAAGCACTCACGGGCCCTGTTAAACATCTCCTTGGCCACGTAAATGCGGCCGAGGTTGTACCAGGGATAGTGATACGCGTCGTAGCGCGGGCTGGCAATGGCCTGTTCAAGCCAAGTGATGGCTTCGTCGAGCCTGTTCTTCTCGATCAGATAGGCTCCGATATCGTTGTACGGGTTACCGAATGACGGGTCGAGGGCGATCGCCTTCTTGCATTCGTCAATGGCTTCGTCAATCTTTCCCTGGAAGCGGTATGTCCAACCCAGGAAGGTATACGCCTCTGCCGTGGGACGAATGTCGATCGAGCGCTTGTAGAGGGAGATGGCCAGATCGAGCTCGCCCTGCATCTGAAGCGTGTAGGCCTTCTCGAAGAGTTCCTTCGCCAGATCGAAGCGCTCATCGGCCATGAAACCCTTGTATACGAAGTTGTGCGGCGTGGCAAGAGGGAACCGCCTTACAATGGTCGTCATGGTCCCAAAGGTGCGCAAGGCTGTATTCCCAGCGGCCGGGCTGGGAACCAGGTTTCTGCCGGCAACAAAAGCGCAGCCCAAGGAGATGCTGCCGCTGGTCGACAAGCCGCTCATCCAATACGGCGTTGAGGAGGCGATCGCCTCAGGCATCAAAGACATCATCATAGTCACCGGGCGTGGTAAGTCGGCTATCGAAGATCACTTCGACGTGAGCTTTGAGCTGGAACACTTACTCGAGTCGCGGAACAAGATGGATGTGCTCGCGACTGTGCGCGATATCTCCGACATGATCAACGTCGCCTACGTCCGTCAGAAAGAGGCGCTGGGTCTGGGTCACGCTGTGTTGCGCGCGCGCGAATTGATGGGGCACGAGCCGCTGGCGGTGGTTCTATCCGATGACGTAATCGACGCGGAAGTCCCTTGCCTGCGGCAGTTACTCGACGTGTACGAATACTTCGGCGCGTCTGTGCTGGCCCTCATGGAGGTGCCCTCCGACAAAATCGAGGCTTACGGCGTGGTGGAGGCGGAACCCGTGTCGCACAACGGCGAGGATGACCGCGTATTCCGTATACATAACCTTGTCGAGAAGCCGAAACCATCCGAGGCGCCTTCGAACCTTGCCATTATTGGCCGTTACGTCCTCACGCCCGAGATCTTCGAATCGATTGAAGCCGTCGAACCGGGGCGGGGCGGGGAGATACAGCTTACCGATGCGTTGAAGGACCTTCTGCGTAACCGTCCCATCTATGGCTACCGGTTCAAAGGGACCAGATACGACGCGGGCGACAAGCTGGGTTTCCTGAAGGCGACCGTAGAGTTCGCGCTCCGGCGCCCCGACCTCGGAGGAGAGTTCCGCGAGTACTTGAAGGGCCTGCGCCTTTAGGGATCGCCGGCCCGTGCGAAGGAGACTCAGGTGAGACGAAGGGATTTCTTGACAGGCGCCGCGGGGGCATCTCTTGCGCCGTCCATGCTTCGCGGCGAGGCCGCACCCAAGTTCGGAATTGATCTATTTAGTTTGCGCTCGCAAGGCTGGTCACCGTTCGAATACCTGGATTACTGCTCAAAGTGGAAGGCGAAGGTGGTTCACTTCTCCGAGATCCGTTTCCTCGGCGGCCTGGAAGAGGAACACCTGAAAAAGGTGCGCGCTCACGCCGAGCGCCTGGGCATCGAACTCGAAATCGGGATGCGGTCGATTTGTCCCACATCGAGCGCATTCGATCCCAAGGAAGGCACGGCTGAGGAGCAGATCGTCCGCATGTGCGGAGCGGCTCAGATCACCGGCGCCAGATTCGTGCGGGCTTTCCTCGGCTCAATGGCGGACCGGACCGGGCCTGTTCCGATTGAAGGTCACATCGAAAATACGGCGCGTGTTCTCCGTGCTGTGCGATCGCGCGTCCTTGACGCCGGTGTCCGCATCGCGGTGGAGAATCACGCCGGGGATTTGCAGGCGAGGGAACTGAAAGCTCTGATCGAAGAGGCAGGCAAAGACTTCGTGGGCGCGTGTATCGACTCAGCGAACCCGCTCTGGACGCTGGAGGACCCGCACTTGACGCTTGAAGTCCTTCATCCCTATGTGCTCACGAGCCACCTGCGCGACAGTGCGCTATGGCGGATCCCGGAGGGCGTCGCCGTCAAATGGGTACGGATGGGCGAGGGCAACGTGGGGCTCGGTGATTACGTGCGGCGCTTCCTGGAGCTGTGTCCGGGGAAGACCCTATCGCTCGAAGTCCTTGTGACCCAACCGCGCATCTACAGGTACCTCGATCCGAAGTTCTGGGAAGGTTACCGGAACGTTCGGGCGTGGGAATTCGCGAGGTTTCTGGCCTTGGCCGAAGCGGGTAAGCCCCACGCCGGGCTGCCTCCCGCGCCGAAGGAGCAGGCCGCGGAGCGGGAACGCGAGGACCTTGAAGTCAGCATGCGTTACTGCCACGACGTGCTCAAGATTTAAGAGCAAGCGCCGGCTTCCGCCTTGCAGTGGGGCCGGCGAGTCCTCTACGGTACGACGGTCTTCTCCACCGATTGATTGTCGAACTCATCCGTCACGCGGACGGCGACTGTTTTCTCTCCGGGGAGAAGGCCTTCGAGGACGAGCTCATAGCCGAGTTCCTTCGAATCCGAAAGCCCGGTCGTGGGCTCAACGAAGGTCCACTCGCCGCCGTTTACTGAGTACTCGGCCCTCTCGATTACGCTCAGCGCGTCCCGGGCATTCCACCGGACCACCAGCTTCCCTCCGGATCGCGTTGCCGTCAGGCTGGAGATCGCGGGCGCCGAATTGTCGATCGTGAACGGCTCGCTCACAAGTTCGGTGTTGAGGGCCTGTGCCGGGGGGTT
>JBDKSR010000286.1:0-4625 GCA_039680545.1 Bryobacteraceae bacterium
GAGCGACCGCCTCCTCGATCAACCGACGTACATCTTCTTCAGTAAAACATCTCGCCATACCACCTTGATAACCGATCAACCGCCCTGGCGCAATACCAATTCTTCACAAAAACCGTGACCGGTTACCTTTTGCGGAAACCCTTCGACATCCTCCATGTCAAGAATATTGCCCTTGGCGTCGAAGGTGAACACCTTGTTCATGGTGACCACATCCTTGTCCCAAATCGTGGCGTAGAACTTGTATCGAATCTTCCGGTTCCCGTCAGCGTCCTTTTCCACGTCGCCCCACTCGATCGTCTTCCTCGCGGTAATGTCTCTGCCGCCGTGCATCATAGCCCACTCGACTCGGCCCATCAAATCAGCTTTTTCGACGCTGATTCCCAGCGGTTCGCCAGGGGCGATGGACGCTCGATTTGCTCGCAAGCTATGTAAGTCACCGGCGACATTTACTTGCACCGGATTGCCCTTCTTTAGGCCGTCTAACACTTTGATGTAGTTTTCCCAGATAGCATCCTTGTTGCAGTCGAAATTCTTTCTGGCCTCTTCAGCACTTGGCAGCCGGTTTTCGCCAAAGTTCTTCCACTGGCCGTTGATACGAACAAAAGATCGGGCACTGTAGGGGTTGCTGCCAACGCCATCGGGAAACTTCAGCTTGGAGATGACCTCTGCCATATCGCCACGATAGGTAATTACTTCGATAATCTCAGCGTTTTGATATGCGACGGTCAGCTTGGCGAATTTATCCTTAACTGCCTCGTTTTTCTGTTTGAGTTGCTCGATATCCTGCGGCCCGTATTTCCATGCCGACAGTTCCATCGTAGCTTTCGGATTCGCCATCAACCGGTGATATGCCGCTGCCGCCGATTCCGGTGTGGATAGGTCAACCTTCTCGGGAAAGTCCTTCACCAGTTTGTTGACCGCCCGTCTTTCGGCAACGGGTTGTTCACTCGCCCTACCCTGCCCGATGTGGTTGGCCTGTGCAAGAAATACGGTGACATGCTTGGCGTCGTGGGAATCGTTGCGGGCGTCGTCCCAGCCGCCGAATGCGACGGCCTCGCCCGGCTTGAGTTCGGCATGAATGCTTGTGCGCCATTGCCAATTCTTCGGGTCTCCCATTGCGGTGCCGATCTGGCCTTGTTTGACAAGATCGGGCTTGATTCGCAACGCAATGACATCCGGTTCCTTAGCGACTTCTGGGATTACTTGGCACAACAGCGACTCCTGCGTACCCCACGGGCTGCTTACGAAAACGCCTAGTCCGAGACGGGTTGTTACTCTAGGGCACTGAAGAACGTTGGCCTTATGGTCTTCCAGAAATTGTTTGGCTTCCGCCGCGTTGAGAATGACGCTTCCACTCGGAAGTCGCCGCACAAGGTCCAAATCTCGTGGTACATCGACGATTCTAAGCTCGATGACAACCGGCGGCGTCTTCTCGGTGGTCTTCGGCGGTTTCTGTCCGAAAGCCAACGCCATTGGAAGAGCCGCCAAGGTCAGCAAGAGCATCAAGCGACCGAAGGTCAATCGCGCGGTCCAGGAACGATTCTTCAACATCGCTATTCTCCTTGTCAAAGAAATGGAAGACTTGGCGGCAGTTGCGCCCAGCGGAGCGGCAATGGACCGTTCGCAAAGAAAATCCAACGTATCCAACAATGCAGTGGCATAACTCTTGGCACTGTGTGGTGCCATATCGACCACCATCCCATCACAACACTGGTCTTCAAGCTCTTGCAGTTGGCGAGCGGCCCACCACACTGCGGGATGCCACCAGAAGAGCGTGGTGATAACCACTTCCAGCAGTCGAACCCAATGATCCTTGCGTCGCACATGCGCTAGTTCGTGGGCGAGAATTGCCTCCTGGGCGGCTCCGTCCAGCCGCTCGAAAAGCGCCGCCGGAAGAAATACTTTGGGCATGCCGCCAAGCGACCAGACCAGCGGCGACACGCAGACGGGCAATATACGAATATCAGGAGCCCGTCTCAGACCAAGCCTTTTGGCGATCCCCTCTGCCGTGCTGAGCACGGCGGAAGCAGGGGCCTCGCCACAGTGAAGTAGTTTCCTGAAGCGAAGTATGCGATAGACACGGCCGGATGCGAACACAACAATTCCGACGCCCCACATCCAACCGAGAACGGTTAGCCATGGTATCCCTTGGTATTGGGTGACTAAGGCAGCGCCAAGGTCCGGAGCCGGGTTCTCGGAAACCGCCCGATCATTCGCAAGAGGCTGAAGCTCCTGGTCCATTGTGATAGAGGTTATCTCTTGCTGGGAAGCATCGACGTGCGATGGATGTGCCAGGCGCTGATCTGCCATACGTGCTTCTGGTGCAGGCGGAGCCTGTCTTGCCGGCAACACAATAGGGACCGTTACCACGGGCGGTGTGACGAGTTTCAACAGTACGAATACCCAGAGAAGATGCAGGCACAATGGGTTTTTCCAGATACGGCCCAACAGGGCAGTGCCCGCTGCCAGGACAACGACCAACATGGCATTGCTGGCCACGATTTCCCAAAATGGTTGCATACCGGTTCTCGCTTATTTTGAGGTATGGTTGCCGCTTTCCTTCGACGGCCAGAGGTCATCAACGAGTTTGCGCAGTTGCTCGCGTTCCTTCTTGGGAAGCCATTCGGATCGCAAGAGCGTCGTCACTAGGGGAACCAGCGCGCCCTCGCACAGCCGGTCGGCGAGCGCTTGCAGGCGACTTCGGAGGAATTGTTCGTGGCTCACTAACGGGCGAAACCGATGCGCCCGTTCGCTCCGGTCGCGCCGGACGCACCCCTTCGCCTCCAACCGCTCAATGAGCTTTTGCACGGACGCCATTTTCGGGTCCGTCACTTCCTCGTGAACAGCAGCCGTAATCTCACGGCTGGTGGCCTCCCCTCGCTCCCAAAGAACTTGCAGGATGGATAGCTCCCCATCGGTGATCCGGTCGAGTTTCACGTCTAACTAGCCTCCATTTTTTAACGACAGACAGTATGTCTGTCAGTATGGTATCGGGAAAAAGAGAATCCGTCAAGAGCTTTTTGGTCGAATCTATCTCCAAGGACTGCGAGGCCATGAATTGCTCCATGGCCTCGCGTGTTGCACGGTCTTGTTTGCGATAAGGATCGCGCGATGTCGCTTTATGGATGCGGCTTCGGGCCCATCTTTTCGGCCGCCATCTTGAGTGCGACCAAGTACGGAACCGGCTCGCTGCCCAGGGCGTTCAAAACCGTGCCGCCGGCGGTGAAGCAGTAGGTGATCCAGTTGGGTTGGCCGTATTGCTCCAATGCCGTGCCGCCTTCGCCGCCGCCGATGTAGACCTTGATGCCGGCGTCGGTCATTCGCTTCAGTTGCGGAATGAAATTCTTCGTGCCGTTCTCGAATCGCGGATCCTCGAACATGCCGAAAACGCCGTTGTGGAAGACGACCGCCGCCGGACGGTCGGACTTGTGGGCTGCGATAAAATCGCTCACCACGTTGTCGTACATCGCGCTGGACGCCGGGCCGACGTCGAATTGCTGGTTGCCTGGACCGACGGACGTCGACACCTGGCCGTCTTGCAGCACGAAATCGACCGGCATGATGAACTCGATGTTTTTGGTGCGGCCGTCCGTGATCATCCGCTTCGCCTGTTCGATCCGCTCGGGCGGGATGTAGTACGGCTTGTCCTTGTGGGCGGGATCTTCGGACAGGCCCAGGTCGAACTGCTTGCCTTCGAGTTCGGCGGCGGCCTTTTTCAGGGCCATGGCCAGCGAGCCCGCCGCGATCACCTTGCGAATTTTGCCGCGGGCGATCATTGCCTCGAGGTCGTCGAGCTTGTCGATCTTCAGTCCGCTGAAGATCACCAACTGAGCGTTCAGGCATTCCTTCAAGTGGCCGTCGAACTGTTCGGCTTCGTACTTGCCCAACGCCACTTTATCCATCGCGATCGGCACGACCACGCTCGACGCGTCGAGACTGCCGGCTGAAAACGCCTCGTGGACATAAATCTTCGCCACCTTGTCGGCGAACTCGTTGGCCAGCTTGGCCAGGTTCGGAGCTAGCGCGTCGATGTCGGCCGGCTTGGCCTTCCACAACACGCGCTCGACGTCGTACTTCCGCGTGTTCTGCAACATAATGACGCTGCCGGGCGCGGCGTCGGCGATGGTTTTGACCACCTCGGGCTTGATGGTCGTTGTGGCCGGATCGAGCCAATCTTCCACGAATGTGACCGGGCAGCCGAGGATCTCGCCCAGGCGAGCGGCCACCTTCGAGAGCGACTTTTCGGGGTCGCGGCCGATGTGACCGAAAACGATCTGCTTCCAGCCGCGTTGCTGGCCATACTGGAGCGTCTCTTTCATCGAACGCAGACGGATGTCGCCCTCACCGATCTTGGCGCCGGGCTTGGCGTCCACGTCGCCGCGGACCAGCACGGGCGTGCCGGCGGGCAGATTGCCGAGACATTCCATTCGGGGGATGCCCGCCATGTATTGTTCCAGGGTCAGACGCGGGCAGCTCGGATCGGCCCCCAAAAGTTTGCGGCACCAGGCGGCCATCGATTCGGTCGTAACGGACATGAAAAAACCTCCAATTTTTGCTTGCAAGGTCTGTGAATATTCGCGCAAAGACAGTCCGAAGGATAGCAAATTGTCAGGGACTCGACCGGG
>JBDKSR010000287.1:0-2469 GCA_039680545.1 Bryobacteraceae bacterium
TGTTGTTCTTGATGCACAAATCCAGCGTGCCGCCTGGCACGTACACTCTGACCATCTATGGACTCCAGGCTACTGGCGAGCCAGGGCCGGGGGTCAAACTGGAGGCTTATCGCTTTGCAATCAAAGAGCGACCATGAGGCGAATATGCAGTCCAGATTCATTTTTTGCGCCAATGCCGTTGCAGTAGCTGATAACACTGAACCACCAACTCAAGCCGGTAAGGCATGGGCAACCGCCACGCTCCCCATGACGGGCGGTCACGTGACGGCGGGGCCGGAGTCGTATCAGAGCTCCGCATTCTCTTTCGGGTCCGCCACAGCCCACGTAAAAGGCTGGTACGACGGATCCTGCTATGTCACTGAAAATACGGTCGTTGTGGAGAACCTGAATATCGGGGACTGGCTGCACGCCGACCGGATTGAAGTCTGTTTGAAGTTTCAGTACAAAGAGTCACCGCGGGAACTCACTGTCAATGTGACACAGAAGCCGTATACGGGGCTTCAGATCCAAGGGCAGGATTTCAGCGATGTGACGTTTAGCGAGGCGATTCCACGCATCGCCGGCGCGGACGATGAAGCTTTTCGAAAAGAACTCGAAAACGGAAAGCTTCTCAAGGGCAAGTACCGCATTCACAAGTCGAAGTCCCCTTCCGGCCGGGGGTTGAAGGTGGAAAGCAGTATCGCACAAGACAGCCGGCTGGTCTTCGACCCGCTTACGGGAGACTTCGGGTATTGCTCCGTGAAGAATTTGGCAGGACAGGAGACTGCCCGCGTGTACCTCGGCGAGTGGGCTGAAGACGATGATTGGCAGGGGGTGGTCGGCCTGCGGGTCGAGTTCCGAAACCCTGATACAGCCAAGATCGAACGGCAGATCGTGGTGGCTGATTGGCTGCAGGACAACGGTGAATTCTTTCCATGATTCGTTGGCTCCTGGCACTAGTCCTCGTGCTTGCGGGCGCCGCCTGCCACACGGGGAATAAGCCGGAAGTCCTATACAAGCAAGCAGGGACTGCGGTGCGGCGTCTGGACTTGGGCGCCGCCCTCTCTCTTTGCGATGAGGGACTTCGCCGTCAGACCAGTCCCAACTCGCCGTGGTTTTGGCGATTTCTCCTGCTAAAGACTGAGATTCTTTCCAGCACCGGGCGGGCCAGGGAGGCTCTGTCCCTGCTCAACAGCCCGGTGCCGCAGTCCACGCCGGGCATCGATGAACTGACCGCCAGGCTGAAGATGAATCAGGGGTATGCCCGCTTTCGTCTCAGCGGGTTCAAGGACAGCCTGCGCTATTTCAACGAGGCCTACGAGAAGGCAAAGCCGCTAAACCTGCCCGGGCTCATCGCCGAGATCGAGAACAAACGAGGCCAGCCGCTCGTGCTCCTACTCAGGATGCCCGAGGCAGAGGCCTGTTTCCGGAATGCGCTCGACGCTGCCCGGCGAGCCCGCGATCCCTACCTCGAAACCTCCGCTCTCGGCAATCTTGGCGCCGCGCGCATGTTTGCGCACCGCTACGACGAGGCAATCGGCTTCTTTGAGCAGATGTTGCCGCCCGCCCGGCAAGGCGGCTACCGCCGTGTACAGGCCCGGGCTACACACAATCTTGGCGTTTGCAGCCGGAATCTGGGTGATCTCGACCGGGCGTTGAAGTTCTATGAGGAGGCAAAGCGCCTTTACGAAGCGACAGGTGAGCAGCAGTCCCTAACCGACCTGCTGGGCGATATGGGGAACATTTACGCTTCAAGACACCGGCATCGGGAGGCAGCGGCGTGTTTCCGGAGTGCGGCGGACGCCGCATTGCGCATGGGGAATTTCCTCTATGCGGCAGGATGGCTGAACAACCTGGCAGTTCTCTCGATTGAATCAGGGGACCTGGACGCCGCCAGTAGGTATCTCCGCGAAAGCCTGGACAACTTGAAGCACATCGACGCCGATGCACGGGAAAAGGCGTCGCTCGAACCGCTTGTCACTGGCGCTCGTATCGAGGCTGCTCACGGAAAGTTCGCGCGAGCAGAGTCGCAATTCCGGCAAGCGATCCTCCGGGCAGAACGCTACCGCGTCCCGAGGATAAAGATTGAGGGTCAGGCGCGCTTGGGCCGCCTGTACATAAGAAAGGGACGTTGGGATTTGGCGGCTCGCCAGTTGCGCGACGTCTCGCGTACGATCGAGTCCACGCGCTCGAAACTCCGGCGCGATGAGTGGAAACTGACGTTCCAATCGAGCGTCGTTCCGTTCTATCAGGATTACGTTCACTCGCTCATGGAACGGAACGATCCCGAGCATGCGTTGGAGGCGGCCGAGGCGTGCCGGGCGCGCGTGCTGGCAGAGAAACTCGAACTCGATGGGGACGCCCGAACGGCGACAGCCGCTGTGTTGCGCGAGAAGGCGAGACGCCTCGACGCCGTATTGCTCTCGTTCTGGATCTCGCCCGACGGGTCCTATCTCTGGGTGGTGACCCCTGGCGCAATCACGCCGTTCC
>JBDKSR010000288.1:0-2267 GCA_039680545.1 Bryobacteraceae bacterium
AGCCCGAATCAGTCGTCCGGCATGGTGATCAAGTCGGATGGCGGATTCCGTAAGGGAGAGACGATCTACCGCGACACCATCCGTAGTCTGTACCCGGTGGTGTGGTAACTGCGCCCACCCCAGCCCCGTCGCAGCGGTGCTGGATGTTGGCACAGAGCACAGGAGGAGGAAATCATGAGCGAATCGAAACTGAGGTTTTTCTGGAACGGCATCAAAGGCACGGACGGACGGCTGCAGAAAGTATCGTACTCCAAGGGTGCATTGATTCACTACCCCAACCCGGACATAATCACGATCTACGCGCAAGGCTACAGGCCGTTTTCTTCCGAGGTTGAGCGCGAACTCACGGTCACAAACGCCAGCGACCCGATAACGGACTATTTCGCCGCTGACATCATCCGCGTGATGCCGGATCATCCGCTTTATGCGCGAGTCGCCGAAGCCCATGCGAAGCAGGAAGCGCACTACGCCAAGCGGTTCGAGAAGCGGCAGGATCTTTACGGGAAGGTTGCCTAATCACATGAAGCCCGACCTCTCTAAGCTCACGGACGCCGAGCTATTCTCCGAGATCCAGAGGCGCCGCTCGGCAAAGCGGAAGCATCACAAAGGGGGGCCGGCTCCGCAGCCGACCCCCTGCCGGCGCTGCCATGTCATGTGCCCCTCGGCGCGCGCGGCGTGGCGGCACTGCTCGAAGAAGCGGGGGTAGCTACTCCCGCGGCTCGGGATGGTCTGGCGCCTTCTGCGTCTGCCAGTTCTTGTCGAAATCTCGCATGGCTGCATCGGCAGTATCGCCAAACCCGGCGCAGTATTGGTTTCCGTCCAGGGATAGCTTGGGATGTAGTAGCATAGACGGCCGCTGGAACTCCCACATGGCCTCCTGAACGGAATTTCTCACAGCATCAGCGTAGAACGAAAGATCACAGTTGTTCACGGCTTCACCTCCCCGCGATCGATCTGGTCTGGCGCGTACTTGAAGGCTGGCACACGCGCGAAGTGTGTCATCCCTTCGGCGTCCTCATCCCAATGCAGGGAGCACACATGGCTGAGTCGAACATCGCCCGGATCGTTATCATTGACGAGCACGATGTCTCCGTAATCCTCGTTGGCTTCTTCAATTGGACGCCACAGGTATGGCTTCAGCGCATCCACGGCGCCCTTGCGCTGCTGGCCGAGGTCGCGGGCGGCGAGGGCTTTCTCTGGGTCTGGATAGTCTAACTGTTTGTGACACCATGAGACGGACGCCCCGCAGATTGCTTGCCAATTAGATGGCTTTTGCAACTCGGCGTTTGCCGCAGCCAGCGCATCCCGCTCCTGCGTCCGCTCCGCGAGCGCGGCTTCGAGCTGGTTGATCTTTCCGTAGAGCGTTCTGTTGTCAGCAATTCGGGCTTCTGCGGCCTTGTCCAGCGTTTCCTCCAACTCTGCGATGCGCTTGTTACGCTCCGCGAGCGCCGCTTCGAGTTCGGCGATGCGGGACGTTGCCCACCCAATCGCCTCGGTGTCGTGGTCGGACAGATCCCACTTCGGATCTCCGTCTGCCATCAGATAAAGTCGTTTTAATTTGTCGCTCTGTGATTCCATGATCTACTTTTCCTCCCCTACAAACCCGCTGGCCCTGCCGATAGCCAGGCAGACGGCCTCGCGCCAGTCGGTGATGTTGTCTGTTGACTGCACGATTCTTGGCCCAAAATTCCCGGCTCTCGAAAATGCCATGCACGTAACCGGTCCGATTCCCAGATTTATGTTTAGCTCCCCACCCTGCTTCTTCCACTCGCGCATCACCACTTCCGTGTGGCGTGCATCCCCCAGCGGGTCCCACTGGCAGACCGGCCATGTCCCGCCATTGGGCATCTGCCACTGGTCGCCTTCGAGTCGCCACCCGCAGACCTTCGTAGCCAGGTGCTCGGCCAGGCGCTGCTTCTGTGCGTCAGTCATCGAGATACCTCCCAGTCCGCACGATCAGGGAGCGTGATCGGAGACGGCTTCGGCGTGAACTTCCGCGCAGTCTCAAGCTCCGCGCGCAGTCTGCGGATCTCAGCCAGAAGGTCGCGCAATGCGTGCCGGTAAAACGTGCCCGTAACTTTCTGCACGCTCTTCTCGATCTAGGCCAATCTCTCGTCAGTCATACCCAACCACCCTTTCGCGCGTCCCAGTAGTAGGCGTTACCCCAAGCCCACACCGACGCTTTGTGCCTGAGAGAGTTTGCGTCCAGCAGAATCCAGCGCACAGGCGTGGATCGGCAGACGCAAGCGAACACCAGGCACATCAGC
>JBDKSR010000289.1:0-2314 GCA_039680545.1 Bryobacteraceae bacterium
GGACGTCATCGACGAGATCGCGTCGGCCATCGCTTCGGTGCCCGGCGTGGCGCTTCTCGACCGGGAACTCGATGCCGACCACAACCGCTCTGTGTTCACGTTCGCGGGCTCGCCGGACGCGGTCGTAGAAGCCGCCCTTCGAGGTGTCGGCGTGGCGGTGAAGCGGATTGATTTGAACAACCATACGGGCGTTCATCCTCGGATCGGCGCCGCCGATGTGATTCCGTTCGTCCCCATTGAGGGCATGACGCTCGCCGAATGTGCCCGCCTGGCCGAGCGTGCCGGCGAGGAGATCTGGAAGCGCTATGAGTTGCCGGTCTATCTGTACGAAGCGTCGGCGCGCCGCCCCGAGCGGGTCAACCTCGAGAATATACGGCGCGGGCAATTCGAAGGTTTGCGCCAGGATGTTGTGACTGATCCGGAACGGCGTCCGGATATCGGGGGGCCGGGGCTTCACCTGACTGCCGGAGCCGCCGTGGTCGGCGCACGTAAGTTCCTTATTGCCTATAACATCAACCTCAATACGCCGGATGTCGCGGTAGCCAAGAGGATCGCCAGGAAGATCCGTTTTTCGTCCGGAGGCATGCCTTTTGTCAAGGCGATGGGGGTTCCACTGGCCTCGCGAAACCTCGCTCAAGTCTCCATGAATCTGACCGACTTCGAGCAGACTCCAGTGCATAAAGTCTTCGAAGCCGTTCGTGCCGAGGCTGAACTTGACGGCGTGGAGATCGCCGGAAGCGAGATTATAGGGCTCATTCCGCGAAAAGCGATCGAAATGACGGCGGATTTCTACCTCCGTTTCGAAAACTTCCATCCCGATGTCGTGTTGGAGAACCGGCTCGCCAGCGCTCTGGAGGGCCGCGGGCTGGACGAGTTTCTGAACGAACTGGCCGCGTCCACGCCGACCCCCGGTGGTGGGAGCGCGTCGGCTGCTGCTGCGGCCATGGCTGCGTCTTTGGGCGCGATGGTTGCCGGCATTGCCGGATTTTCACGGCAGGATTTTGACGCCGACCGCTTTTTCCTCGCCGAGGCTGTCCGGCGTGATGCCGCCGCCTACGAGGAAGTCGTTGCGGCCTATAAACGGCCTAAGGAAGAACGCGCGCCGTACGTGGAGGCTGCGTTCCACACGGCTACGGCGGTGCCGCTGGAAGTCGCCGAACATTCCCACCAGCTCAAAGAGCGGCTGGAAACGCTCTCACGGGAAGCCCCGAAGAAGGTGGCTTCCGACGTCGAGGTGGCGCTCCATCTGGCCTCGGCTGCGCTTTCTGGCGCTCTGGCCAACGTTCGCATCAACGTTCCGTTCATCAAGAACGAGGACTTTCGCCGCTCGGTGGAGGCCCGCTTGGCGGCCCTCGAAACAGAATAAAGTCCCAGGGGATGCCGTAACCGGTGATTCTGCCCTAAAATTGGAGATTGCCCATGGCCAAGAATCAAACCACTCAACGCCGCTATCGCGAGGATTTGTCCGACGCGCCGGACTGGCTCAGAAAGAAGAAATGCCCGAATCGGGACAAGTATCTCTCGGGTAAACGCATTCTGCCGAAGAACATCACCGGCAGGGAAAAGCTCTCTGCCCTCTTGGACGAGACGTTTCTCGCTTACAACGGAGCTCGACTCAAGGAAGGTTGTCACCTCTTTGTGGAAAAGATGCTCGATCCCGACGTGACGATCGGCATGAGCTTCGCCGGAGCCCTAACGCCAGCCGGCCTTGGTTGTTCATCCATTGTTCCTTTGATCAAAGCCGGGTTCGTCGACTGGATCGTCGCCACCGGTGCGAACCTGTATCACGACCTGCACTTCGCGTTGAACTATCCGGTGCACATCGGCAGTTTCCGAATGGACGACACCGAGTTGCGGAACAACGACATCGTCCGTATCTACGATGTTCTGCTCGGATACAGCGATTGCCTGATGGCGACCGACGATATCCTCCGCAGCATCCTGGTCCAGCCCGAATTCCAGAAGGAAATGGGCACGGCGGAACTTCATTACCTGCTCGGTAAGTACGCGGCCGAGTGGGAGCGCAAGGCAGGCATCAAGGACGTCTCGGTGCTGGCGGCGGCTTACCGCGCCGGAGTCCCCTGCTACACGTCCTCGCCCGGCGACTCAACGATCGGCATGAACTTCGCCGGTGTTGAACTCCGCGGGAATAAGCTGCGCGTCAACCCGTCGATCGACGTCAATGAGACTACCGCGTACGTCCTTGCAGCGAAGAGGAGTGGCGGGAAGAGCGGCGTCGTCCTCTGGGGTGGCGGCAGTCCGAAGAACTTCATGCTCCAGACGGAGCCGCAAATCCAGGAAGTCCTCCGGATCA
>JBDKSR010000290.1:0-7266 GCA_039680545.1 Bryobacteraceae bacterium
CGGGATACGCTTCTGCTCGAACAGTTGCTTATCCAGCACAAGGTGCCGTTCCATATCATTTTCGATCAGCAACTCGGCGATCTCAAGAAGTACAAAGCGCTGATCCTGGGAAGCCAGGAAAGCCTAGCTGACCGTGCCATTGAGCAGATCCGCGAATATGTCCGGGGCGGGGGCGGTCTCATTGTCACAGGACACACGTCACTCTTCACCGAGTGGCGGCGCGTTCGCGAGGACTATGCACTTGCGGACGTGCTTGGCATCCACGCACTTCCGGGACGTGCGTTGCCACAAGGCCGGCGTGCAAGCTTCGGACAAGGTCGTGTTGCGTTTCTGCCTGCCCCCGTTCCAGTCAGTGGTGGAAGCGTGTTCACTCTGCCACAAAATTCCAACGAAATCCTGGCTGCCCTTCGCTATGCGGCAGGGACACCGTTTTCCGCTGAGTTCGTGGGTGCGCCGTTGCATACAGTCATGGAATTGACCGAAAAGAACGACGGCAGCGGGCGAGTGCTGCACTGGATTAACTACAAACTTGGTGCAAAAGTAGCTCCGGCCGAGGTCACGCTAGCAATCCCTTCCAACAAGAGCGTGCGAAAGGTGGAACTGCTCTCTCCGGATCGTGAGGCCAGTCAGCCTCTGGAGTTCAGGACGGAAGGAAGACGGATTCGGTTCCAATTGCCATCTTTAGATGTTTACGAGTTGGCGGTTGTGACATTTTGATATTCCCGGCTGCCCGAAAAAATAGTTACGAGGCAGTGTAGACCCTGACAGTACGCTACAAGGAGTAAGTTACGTGCACTTATTGCCGCGTCGATTGTGTCTGAAGATTCTCTTAAGTGGTTGCAGCATCTGTGGTGGTGCCATCGCACAGCATCCATCGGATGCGTTCGGATATAAGCCGGTTCCGATTAAGCACTACCGGTTTAGCACGATCGACAAAGACGCTCAGATGTGGAGTGCTCTCTACATAGCTTCGAACGGCAAGCTCTACATTGGTCTATGTACTCACGCCGACGCGGCCAATGTTTTCGAGTTTGATCCGGCCACCGAGAAAATGAGGCATTTGGCGAACCTGACGATCATTTCGCAGGAGCGAGGACGTGGCATCTGGACAAATGGCAAGATCCATGTCCAGATGCAGGAACTGGATGGATATGTGTATTTCGGCTCAATGAGCGAAGACAACGGGCCGCCTGCCATCGACGCCTCCAGTTACCGTGGCCCCTATTGGTACCGGATTGAGATGAAGACTGGAAAGGTCGAACAACTCAGCCACATCAATAGCTTCTGGGGGTTGGTGGGCCAGACGATGGACAAAAAGCGGCGGCTGATCTACGGGCTCGCCGAAAACGGACACCTCTACCGGTACCGGATCGACGAGGACTGGACCGAGGATCTTGGCCGAGTGGACAACTGGGATATTTGCCGGACCATTTTCGCGGACGACGAAGGAAATGTGTATGGCAGTTTTCCGCCGGGCCGCATCTGGAAATACGATGTGGGCAAGGATCGAATCTTTGATCTGAAACACACAACTCTCCCCATCATCAACCAATCGCGAACGATGGCGAACCCCATGCTGGACCGTAAAGTTCAGTGGCGTATCGTCGAGTGGGACCCTGTGGAACGCGTTGCCTATGGGATTGTCGGTGGCAGCAACCTGCTCTTCAGATTTGATCCCCACGCGGGGCCGGAGGGTACGATCACACCTCTGAGAATGCTGCTTCCCAGACATTTACAGGCGGGCGACGCGATGGACTATCCATCAGCAACCTTAACCCTTACTATCGATCAGAAGCGGCAGCAGATTTATTACATCCCGGTAACCGGTGGTGATTTTGACTACGGAGCTGTCAGTAGGGACCTACCCGCCTACTCGCTGCTTATGTCATACAACCTCAAAACGGGCGAGTCTCACGAGATCGGACTGTTACGTGCTCAAGACGGCCGTTATGCCTATGGGATGGGCGGTGCAAAGCTGGACCACGAGGGCAGACTCTGGTTTGTGGGAGCGTTCGAAGAGCCTAACGCAGAACTGTCGGCCGGCAAGATTCAAGGACGTTATGCCTACAGTTTAGGGCTCGGAGTGTACGATCCGAATGCAGAAAAGGAACGTGCCAAATGATCAGAAACACCGTTTACATCATCACAAGCTTCTTGCTCATGGCCAGCTCTGCTGTGCAGGGGCAGCAGTGGGTGAATCCGCACTTCGACGCACACCGGCTCGATTACCGTGATCTTGGCTATCCCAATCAGAACCTGATCCCTGCTGACAACAGCCGTATCACAGCCCTGCTCACACACTCGAACGGTTTGATATATGGTGCGACGAGCGGCCGTACACAGGCCTATCTGTTCCTGTACAACCGTTACATCAATAAAGTACGCCCGTTGGGCCGAATCGCTGAAGAGAAGGGCGTCTTTCACGGGCTTGTGGAGGGTAAGGATGGCCGTATCTACATCGGCACCGGTCTCAACCAACTCGCTCAGGTGAAGCTCAGCCAGGACTTTCCGGTTGCCTCCGAGGGCGCCGAACTACAGCTATGGAAGGACATCTGTAAACCTTACGAACGTTACCCAGGTGGCCATATCTACGAATACGAGCCGAAAACCGGTGACACAAGAACATACCGTGATCAAGACCCCTGTCCTCTCAAAGACCTGGGCGTCCCGGTGCCAGGCAATAGCGTGTACGCGATGGTGCTGAGTCCTGATAAGAACAGCATCTACGGTATTAGTTACCCAGACGCGCATTTCTTTGTGTTTGATCTATCCACGGGAAAGACGCGCGACCTTGGCGTATTCATGACGCAAAAGGTATATAGCGGTCCGGAACGGGACTGGCGTAGCGTTCCAAGAGCCCTGTATTGCGATCCACGTACCGGTGATGTCTACACTTCGGGTGACAACGGTTTCTTCGTCCGCTACAGTCCGAAGACCGGACGCCTGGATCTGACCTACATGCGGCTCCCGGGAGAATACTGGGAGGGACTGAGTTCGAAAGACTATCCTGTTGTGGAAAGCATCGAGGCGGATGAGCACGGCCAAGTTTATGCCGCGAGCAATGATGGGTTTTTGGTACGCCTGGATCTTGCGCATGAAGAAACCACAGTTCTTGGCAAACCGCGTATCATGCGGCGCGTACGGGCAATGAAGATTGGACCCGGCGGCGTGATCTACATGATCACTGGTGAACCAGAGCGAAGCTGTAAGCTGCATACATACAGCACGGCCACGGGAGCGTTTTCGGAGTTGGGCCCGTTTGCGGTCGATCACAGTCCGTACTATTCCCGGCGCGCCTACCAGTTTGACGCCGTGACGATTGGCGTCGACGGAACGGTGTTTTGTGGGGAGAGTGATCGTGGCGGAAAACTGTTTCTGTATTTGCCCGGCCAGGGTGTCTTCAAGGGCCTCTTGAATCCAACTAACCCTCGAACCGAACGTATGCGTCCGGACACGCCGGCTCTCATTCCGGAGAAGCTCTGACGTGTCAGTTGGAAGACTTCAGGATTTCTGAGAATGCGGAGATAGTGGCGTGAAACGCATATTGATCGGATTATTCGCTTTCGGCACGGTGTTCGCTCAGTCCGTGGAGAGCACTCGTCCTCGCGTCGAACTGGTAAAAGACGCCGTCCCGGCTTCCATCGTGCTGGCCGCCGGTGAGCATCGGGGCGTTCTGGCGGCGGCAAAGGACCTCCAGCGTGACATCACCAAAATCACCGGTGTGACGCCAAACATCGTGCACTCACTGGACGCGTCGCCCGGAAACCACATCGTTATAGGAAGCGCGGACTGCGCCGCAGGCAAGGCGCTGCTTGAGTCCGTCGGAGTGGACACCGCCGATCTGGCCGGCAAGTGGGAAGTCTACAAATACCGCGTGGTGAACACCGCCGGAAACAAGCACCGGGTGCTCGCTGTGGCCGGCAGCAACGTACGCGGCACCATCTATGGCATCTACGATTTCGAGCAGCGCCACCTCGGCGTCGATCCGCTGTGGTTCTGGTCCGACCACGAACCGCCAACCCGCGGGGAGTTGGTGTTCGACAGCCGCATCGATTACGGGCCGGTGAGAGAACCCACCTGGAAGTACAGAGGATGGACCCTCAACGATCACCCGCAACTGATTGAGTGGATGGAGAGCGGCATCGTCCAGCGCACCCGGTTCTCACGGTACATGTTTGGGTTGCACCCCGAAGTCATCGAACGGCTCATCGAGGCCGCGCTCCGGCTCAGGATGAATATGTTCGCGTGGTATTTCGTGGACATCGAGTGGCAGCCGGATTATGAGCGGCTGCGCCAAGTAGTGGATCGCGGGCTATTCGTCACCCAGCAACAGATGGAAGGGCTCGGTGCCGACGTGGGTTTTTGGAACGCCTATTGGGCGAACTACAACCCCGCTGGTAAGCCGCAGGGCTTCTCCTATCGGAAGGACCCGCAGGCCTTCCGCGAATTCTGGAGCCACTACGTCAAGCGTTGGTCTGAGTTCTCTCCGCAGGTGGTCTGGGAGTCCAACCTGCGCGGTTGGGCCGATGCGCCCTACACTGAATCCACCCTGCCGGGAGGTGGCACTGGCCAGCAGAAGGCTGAGGTGATCGGCGAGGCGCTGGCCGATCAGGTTCGGATCATCCGCAAACTCGACCCCAATCCGAACCCTGAGATTATGACTACGCTCTATGCGGAGATGGGCGTTTACTACGATCGGGGCTGGCTTCCGATTGTTCCGGGAGTGACCATCGGCTTCTCGGACGCCGGAATGAGCGGCATGTCGTGGTCGAAGAAGTTCTGGACCGAAACCCGCGATCCCCAGCGCCGCTACGGGCAATACTTTCACACCCAGTATTTCGGAGGTGGGCCGCAGGTCGCCAAGTGTACTCCCATCGAGAGCTACCACAAGGTCAACATTGACGCCATGTTCAAGCGCGGAGACACGCAACACATGCTGCTGGCCATGAACGAGCTCCGATCCCAGCAAATCGAGATCCGCGGCATCGCGGAAATGTTGTGGGACTACCCCGCGTTCCAACCGCGTGAATACCTGCTGCGTTATTGTCGCGAAGAGTTCGGGGAGGCCGCCGCGCCGGCCGTCGCCGCGCTCTACGACGCCTACTACGACAAGTATCCCCACAAGATCGTGGACGACGGCTTCAAAAAATACTCCTTCTACTACAAGGTGATGGAGCCGCTGTTCACCGTGATCGGTAACTTAGTCAACATCGAGAACGGCACGAACGACGGGCTGGCTCTGAACTACGAATACGACCGGGAGACTTACGAACGGGGCATTCGGGACCTCGGCGGCGTCCTGGAGCGTGCGCGCGCTCTGCGACCGTCGATTCCCGCGGATCGGCGTGCATTCTTCGATTACGAGTTCGTGGATGCCATCCGGCTCATTCGCGGCATATACAAACTCTCCATTGCCACCCAGGACGCCATCGCCTGTCTCAAGAGTGGCGATCGCGCCGGTGCACTCGCCGTACTGCTGGACGCGCGGCCATTGACCGAGGAGTTGTACGAGGGTTTCCGCGGCCAGCGTGCCACGGAAAAATGGCGCTTCTGGTTCCGTTCCAGCACGAATAAGGACTTCTATCTCTTGTATAACGTCTACCAGAAGGCTCGACTCCGGCTGGAGGCCGAATCGATGAACCTGGTCACTGGCATCGAGCCGCAACGTCATCCGTGGCTCGGCAACGTGGTTATGCACGATCCTGCGAAAGCTGGCGACGCGGTCTACAGTAACCAGGCCGACCGCCTGAATGTGGCCGTTTTCGACGGCTCTCCATACTCGCTCACCTCTTTCCCCATCCGCGGGGCATTCCAGATCGGCGGCGTGAAATCGGTGGACGGTAAGGGTGTGTGGAGGGCGTCCGTTAAGACAGACTACGGTCGTGGCTATCGATTCTCACTGGAAGGACGCTCGCGCGTCTATGTGGCGAAACAGAAAGGTCAGCAGCTTCCCTGGCTGGCTGAGAGCGGGTTCACGCCTACCGGTGAGACGCTGGAAGTCGGCGAGTGGGACTGGCCCTATCGCTATCGCAACCGTCCGCCCGGAAAGACGCATGTGTTCGAGATGTTCTCAAAAGACTTTCCGGCGGGAGAAGTGACTCTCGGCAATAATGTGACGGACACGCACCAGTTGCCGTACATCGTATTTGTGAAACCCGATCTCCTGGCGTTCGAAAACTTCCGCCGGATCGAAGCAGGCGGGCCTCCCTCGGATTGGCGAGTTGCCGAAAACGGAGGACGGGTGACGGTGGTGGATATTCCCGACTACGCTGCTGAACTCCGGCCGTCCGCGTTCGATCTCACGACCGTCCCGCGCTACATACCGCTGGCGCTGCGCGGCTTAAAACTGGAAACGAGCGCGCGTTCGGCTGACGCTGCGGTTGCAGCGCTACGGCTCACTTCTACTCCTGCGGGCACTTTCGTGGTGAATGCCCGCTTCAAAGCGGGTCAGACGAATGAACGCAGCAAGATCTCCCTCTGTACCAGAGATGGGACTCCCGTGGTGACCGCCGAGCTGAGCGAGACGGGTGAAATATCCGTTCGTGACCGAGGGGGACGGGACATCCCGGTAGCGCGTTACGAACCAGATCGCTGGTACCAGATCAAGCTCCGTGTCTCGCCGGAAAAGGGGCTCTTTAGCCTGACTGTGCAGGACGATAAACTCCACGTGGATACCGCCAATGGCCTACCATTGCGGAGTTCAGTGTCTAGCGACATCGACCAAGTCGTGCTGCACCACGCCAGCCGGCACGCCGGCTCGTGGGTTCTATATAACGCCATCGACGTATATGTCCAATAGCGGAAATTCGCGGGTAATCTCCCTGAAGTACCCAAGAATACAAAGCGGATGCTTCTAGGATGACTTGGGCTCACCTCCGGGCATGTGAACCTTTGCCTTTCTGCCACTGGCGCGTCATCTGGCCGCGGGCTTCGCACACATGATCATCGATCTCTGTCACTACTTTACGGACTATCCCATTCTGATTACCGATTCTGCGGTGATTGGATGATGGTTTGCTTACCGGCAGTTCTGTGGGACATGCGACGAGCTGACGACCGGTGCCGCGATCGGCTTTACCAACAGAACAATGAACATCGCGGCTACAAGAGGCATGATACCGGCCGCTACGAATACGGGTACGTAGGAGAAGCGGTCCACGACACGGCCGATAACTAGAGTAAAAAGCATGCCCCCCAAGGCTGCGCCGGTTCCGCTCAAACCTGACACGGACGCCACGATTTCCTTCGAGAAGATGTCTGTCGGCA
>JBDKSR010000291.1:0-7667 GCA_039680545.1 Bryobacteraceae bacterium
CGCTCGGAATGCTGTCCAGGATGAGGCGCTCGAGTTCGGTGTCGTTCATCTTCCTGAGAAGATGGTCAAGAATTGTGACCGCCGAGGGATCGGACTGAAGCTTGGCCACTACCTGTTCTGATGTCACTCCTGCGGATCGCTTCTTGCCTGCCGATACCTCAGTAACGATGATCTCGACCAGCGCCTGGGCGATTCGGGCTCCGGTTTCATCGGGGGACTCGCGGAGTCGTATTTGGGGGTCCGGATGAAGGAGGTGCAGATATGGCCGGATAAAGCTCGACAGAGTCAGGGTTCTGGTCGATAGCAGTTGCTTATCCTGGCAGAGGTCCAGGAGTTCCGGCAGGCTCAGACTAAGAAGTTCCTTTTCCTTGGCAATGCCGCTGGACTGGAGGTGCAGGACGAGCGTCGCGTGAATCAGGCTTCCCGCCAGCACGTGAACCGCCTTCCATGCTTTTGCCTCCATGCACGCAAGAAGTTCCCCGGCATCCCGGTCCAGGGATGCCCGAAGTTCCGCTTGCGTGACAAAGTCGAAAGTCGCCATCGCCCTCCCGCTATAGTTCGTCCGGCAGCGGGCTTGGCATGTCCGATGCCTGAGTCAGTGCCTGGAGCTTGAGCAGGGTCGCCTTGAGTTCCTCCCGGCGGGCGACCTGGGCCTCAATTGCCACATGCATCGACCGGATAGCCTCTGACTGCGCCTGTACCCGGTTCGCAAGCGCTGTCTGCGCTTCCAGAAGCTCCTTCCAGGCTGCTTCCACGCCGGTGGTTTTGGCGGAATCCTCTTCCTGGCGGCGTTCCAGCGTTCCAATCCTGTCTCTCAGTTGCAGTAGGTCGGCTTCGGCGGACTCGGCTTGTTTTGCGACGCTTTCACGCTGTCCCTCAATGAGTTGTTCCAGCCGGGTGGCTCGCTCATTGGCGGCGAGAAACAAGTCTGCATCAGATTTCAATGTCTCCCGGACGCTTGCCTGTCCATCCGCCAGCGCCTTGAGTTCCTCTCGGATCAATCGCCGGTCTTCCTCACTGCCTTGCAGCCGGGTGTTCAACTCACCGGCTGCCTCGCCGGCTTCCCGAAGCTGGTTCGCCAATCCCTCCATGCCTGTCCGGAACTCGGCGAGTTCTGACTGCAACATGGGGAAATCACGATCCAGCCGGGCGATAGTCCCTTCCAGCCTCTCGAAGTCCTCCGCGATCAGTTGCCGGATCTCGGTGACGGCGGCCTGGAGAAAATCGGTGAGCCTGTCGGCAACCCGCTGGATACCCTCGCCGCCACTCGCGGCAGCGCCTTCGGAAACCGCCTCTGGCTCTCCCGCTGGCTCCTCGGCCGGCGAGACAACCGGAGATTCACGGGCCAACACCCGCTCCTTGTCAATAGGTAACGGAAAGGTCTGCCAGCAGGACCGGCACTCGATCCTGGGGTTCGTCCCTTGAGGATTCCCAGCCTTGGGCTCGCGCTCGACCAGCAGTCTCCCGTCCGCGTCAATTCCACGGACTTCACGGCAGACCACGTCATCCTCGAGGTAATTGAATCCGAAGCTCTCGAGAGGGCTCTTTGCGGATTCAGGACTCCCGTCATGCCCGCAATGGGGACAAATCAACTTACCTTCGAACACGGCCACCTCCCCAGCCCGGCCCCGCCTTAACGCTCGCTCCAGCGTCATGCCTACTGCCCGTATTCTCGCCCATGGTCCCGGAAGTACTTTTGCCGTTGAGATCGGGTGAAAATTGGGCTCCAGCATCCGTCGGGGCCTAGTATCGGCCAGGAGAAGTGTAACAGCCTAAGTCGTGTACCGTAAAGGGCCTACGGGACTAGTCGATTCTAGTCCTGTACTGGACCTTAGACGCTTCCCGTCTAGTACAAATGGTTCTTTTTGTCCTCTGCCGGACACCTCTCGTCTGGCACAGGTGGCCCCTCAAACGAATGGTAATTGTATTTCGTTGGTTAATATCGTTTTGCGGCGACCCCCTCATCAGCGGCAACAGAATATTACTTTCGTTATGTAGTAGTTACGCAGCATTTACCGTACGTTCACGCCATGGAGCATCGGTCGGCCTCCCCCATGGAGTGTATTGGCAATATCCGATTCGGGGAACTGGGACGCCTGTACCTGCGGCGGCGATGCATCGACGATCTAATTCAGGCCCTCGAAACGTACGATCGTTGCCGCCGCAGTCAGGCTCGTAAGTTGGACCGCCGTGATGAGTCCGTCTCTCCTTTGAACATTGCCCGCTTCAAATAGAGCCCAAATTCGCGCCTTCTGAAGCTGGAACACGCAGTGCGATCCGGTGACGGAGTACCATGGGTCTTGCGTTAGCCTGTTGCTTGTCAATGTCACCCTCACGCCGCGCTGCTTTTCGAATTCTTTTGCAGACTCTGACTGGCGGGTTTGCCTCGGACCTCCTGCGCCAGCCCAGCGATCTGAGCAGCCGTGATGCAGGGCTTTCCTCCGAGATCGTGTTTGGCTGTCTTCGCTATCAGGCACAGTTGGATTTTCTGATAGAGAGCCTCTCCGGACGTTCGCCTCGCCGGCTTGATCCTGAGGTACTTGTCGCTCTCCGCATGGGGATCTACCAGCTGCGTTACCTGGACAAGATTCCCCGCCACGCCGCTGTGAACGAGAGTGTCGAACTGGTCCGGCGCGCCCGAAAAGCTTCCGCAGCCGGCTTTGTGAACGCTGTTCTTCGAAAGGTCAACAGGGAGTCGGTTGCCTGGCCGGATAGGGCTGTCGAACTGTCACAGCCCGCCTGGCTGCTCGAAAGCTGGGACCGGCAATTCGGCCCGGACGCAGCGGAGCGGATCGCCCGCGCCTTCCTCTCGACTCCGGAAACATGGGTGCATGTTGCTCCGGGGGAGGACGGCGGAGATGCCGTACTCGAAGCCACTGATCTGGCCGGCTGCTATCGTCTCGTCTCCGGTGATTCCACGCGCTTCCGTATTCAGGACATAGGCTCGCAGTCGATCGTGCCGTTACTCGGGTTGGAGCCGGGCCAGAGCTTTCTCGACCTGTGCGCCGCGCCCGGAAACAAGACCGCCCAGGCGCTCGAATTCGGCGTACGCGCTGTTGCCTGCGACATTAGTCCCGCGCGGCTGGAACCGATGAAAGGCCTTCCCTGTCACCTGGCTGTCGTTGATGCCACCGGCCCGCTGCCCTTCGGACGCCGCTTTGACAGAATTTTGCTGGACGCGCCCTGCTCCGGGACCGGAACCCTGGGCCGCAACCCGGAGATCAAGTGGAGGCTACAGCCCGGTGACCTTGCTCGCTTCCAGGACCGGCAGGCGAAAATCCTTGCGCGCGCCCTCGACGTGCTGGCTCCGGGCGGCCGGCTGGTCTACTCGACCTGCTCCCTGGAGCGCGAGGAGAATGAAGCCGTGCTCGAACGGGTATTGGACCGGATTCCCGCGGCAATCAGGCGGCGTCTCCCGGGTTCCGGCCCCGGAGATGGCTTTTTCACGGCTGTGATACCATCGGACTAGCCCGCACCATGGTGGAAATAATACCCTCAATCTTATCTGCAGATTTCGCGCGTCTCGGGGAAGATATTGCACGTGTCGAAGCTGGTGGCGCGACGATGCTCCACATCGATATCATGGACGGCCACTTTGTGCCGAACCTGACGATCGGGCCGCCGGTTCTCCGCTCCATCCGCAAGGTGACAAAACTGAAGCTTGATGTCCACTTCATGATCACCGATCCGGATCGTTACATCCCCTTGTTTATTGAGGCTGGCGCGGATCAAATCTCGGTGCATCAAGAGGTGTGTCCCCACCTTGACCGTACGCTCCGGTTCATCCAGAGTGAAGGGGCATTGGCCGGGGTTGTGCTGAACCCGTCCACGCCCATTACAATGTTGGATGAGGTCCTCGGACTAGCGGACTTCGTGCTGATCATGAGCGTGAATCCCGGCTTTGGTGGTCAGCGTATGATCCCGCGAACGCTCCAGAAGATTCAGGCGCTCGCGGTAAAGCGGAAGGAACTCGGATTGAAGTTTCCCATCGAGATCGACGGCGGCGTGAATGCGGGAAATCTCCCGGACGTTGTTCGCGCCGGCGTGGACTGGGTGGTCGCCGGAGCCACGGTCTTTCTGGCGCCCGATCCCGCCGCTACAGTTGCCGAACTGCGGAAGATCGCTCAGGAGGCGAATGCCGTCCGTGTGTAGCACCGGGCGCGTGTAGGGTGCGTTATGGAGAAGAGAGTAAGGCGAATACTTGCGTGGACCGTGCTGCTGGTGGTGATGGCGGGATTGCTGACATCCTGCTTCCGCCGGAAGCGATACGAGAATCCCATTACGAAGGACACACAGCAGCCTGACAAGATTCTGTTCGACAAAGCCATCAAGGATATCGAGAAGGGCCGCTACGACGTCGCCAGGCTCACTCTGCAAACGCTGATCAGTACGTACGATTCGAGCGAGTACCTCGCCAAAGCCAAACTGGCAATCGCCGACGCCTGGTATCGCGAATCCGGCTCGCACGGCTTGGCGCAAGCGGAAGCTGAGTATAAAGACTTCATCCTGTTCTATCCGACTCTTGAAGAGGCTGCCGAGGCGCAAGAGAAGGTCTGTATGATCCATTACCGGCAGATGGAGAAACCGGACCGCGATACGTTGCACGCCTATCGCGCCGAGGATGAATGCCGGCAGGTCCTGATACAGTTCCCGAACAGTAAATTCGCTCCCCGCGTGCAGCAGTTGTTACGCAATATCCAGGAAGTGATTGCCGAGGGCGAATACCGTGTCGGCGTCTTCTATCAGACCAAGGGGAGCTTCCCGTCGGCGGCCAACCGCCTTCAGGTCCTCACGGATCACTATCCGCTCTTCAGTAAGGCGGACGATTCGCTGTGGCGTCTCGGACAGACTTACGACAGGATGGGGCCCCGTTTCCGCGACCGCAGCATCCGTGCCTATTCGCGGATCCTGCGCGAGTATCCGCTCAGCCTGTTCGCGGATGAGGCGAAGAAGGAACTTGAGCGCCTGGAAGCGCCGATTCCCGAGCCGGATCCGGTTGCACTCGCCCGCATGAAGTACGAGCTGGATAATGCCCCGCCGCCAAACACCGTGTTGGCTAATTTCTGGGGCATGTTCAAGAAGAACCCGGGTACGCAAAATGCGGCCAAGTCCGGTACGCCTGCCATGACGACGTTCCGGCCTGGAATGCCGCTTAGTATTCCTGCCGCGAACGCTGCCGACGCCTCCGCATCGGCCTCCTCGACCAGTGGTGGCGGCCAGCCAGCCTCGGATGTGACGGTTTCCACTGTGGGCGACTCCACGGCGCTCGACACCAAGCCCGATGCCCGGAAGGGTAACTCGGGGCAATCTGGTGAACAGGCCACGCCGGGCGAGACCACGGCGTCAACTGCTGACGCCAAGTCCAAGCCTTCCACCGAGAAGCAGAAGAAGAACCTGAAAAAGAGAAGAAGGAGATAGGGCGCCGCCCGTCCCATGAGCCGTGTCCTCCTGGCTGACGACAGCCCTCATGCCCAGCGCATGGGCGAGTGGATCCTGCGCGAGGAAGGCTTTGAGGTTGTGACCGTAACCGACGGCGACACAGCCGTGGTTCGTCTGTCCGACGTTGATCCGGACGTGATCGTCGCAGACGCGTTCCTTCCGCAACTCTCTGGTTATCAGATTTGCCAGTTGGTCAAGAGCGACTCCCGCTTGAAACACACCCGGGTAGTGCTGACGGTGGGGATCGCTGAACCGCTTGACGAGGCGGAAGTGCGACGCGTGCAAGCCGACGCCGTCCTCCGTAAGCCGTTCGAAGCATCGGCACTCATCAACACGGTGAAGCCGCTTGTGCTTGCCGCACAGGCGGACCGTGAAACGGTGACTGCGCTGACTTCAGTTGCCTCCTCCGCCGTGGTTTCTTTCGCCCCTCCGGAGCCGGCCGGCCCGCTGCCTGAATCACCGGTGGCGACCGGTTCCTCCGAGCCTCCTGCGGTCGTGGAGGCGGTACCGGAACCTGCCACGGAAGAGATTCCGGCTGAGGTGCCGCCGGCTTCCGCTGCCGGGGTGGAGCCTGACATCGACCCGGAACGCGTGAAGGCTGCGGTTACCCTGGCTCTCGATGCCGCGCTGCCTTCTATGATTGACGAACTGACCGCGAAGGTCCTCATCGCGCTCAAAAAATGAGGCGTGCGAGGGATTTCCAATGCCTGACAACAGTTTTGATGTCGTCTCCAAGATCGATCTGGCCGAAGTCAACAACGCCATTCAGCAGACCTGCAAGGAAATTGCGACGCGTTTCGACCTCAAGAACTCACACTCGAGCGTCGAGTTGAACGAGAAGGACTCGAAGATCCTGCTGGCGAGCCAGGACGAGTTCAAACTGAAGGCTGTCGTCGACGTTCTCGAACAGAAGCTCGTCAAGCGGAAGGTACCCCTCAAAGGCCTCACCTACGGGGCTGTGACGCCTGCCGCAGGCTCGACCGTGCGTCAGGAAATCTCTCTCCAACAGGGCATCCCCATCGAAAAAGCGCGGGAAATCGTCAAAAAGGTCAAAGAATCAAAGCTGAAGGCGCAGGTGTCGATCCAGGGTGACTTCATCCGCGTCAGCGGCCGGGATCGCGATGTTCTGCAAAACGTTATTCAGCTCCTCCGCAACGCGGACTTCGGCATCGATATGCAGTTCACCAACTACCGGACCAATTGATGCCCCGCCGTATCGAGTCCCTGCTCCTTAACGGACCTGCAGGCAGGCTCGAAGCCTTGCTTGAGGAACCGGAAGACCGGGAAGCTGTCGAAATCGCCCTCGTCTGTCATCCACATCCTCAACATGGCGGAACGATGCACAACAAGGTCGTCTACCGCCTTGCGCGGGCACTTCGTCGCAGCGGAGCGGTTGTTCTCCGGTTCAATTTTCGCGGAGTCAATCTCAGCGAAGGTTCATATGGCCATGGGGACGGCGAACTGGAGGATGCGCGGGCCGCGCTTCAGTTGCTGCGCGGCCGCTATCCGGGTCTCACATGCACGCTGGCCGGATTTTCGTTCGGTTCCCGGGTCGCGTTGCGTCTGGGGTGTTCCACGGACGGTGTGTCGCGGGTGATCGCCGTGGGTTTTCCTGCGGCGTATGCGGGTCTGGACGACCTCGGCGGCTGCCGCGTACCAAAGGTATTCATCCAGAGTACGGGCGACGAATACGGGCCTCCCGCGCAGTTAACGGCCTTTTTTGAACAGCTTAACCCTCCGAAGAAACTGATTTGGGTACAAGGACGAGACCATTTCTTCGGTGGTGCGCTTGACGATTTTGAAGAGGCGGTTTACCGTTTGGGGCCGCCACTAGAAGCCGGTGTGACGTAATTCCCGCTCCACGCGTCGCGTCGCACGTTCGCTGATCAGTTGTGCAACTCTGCTCATCAATTCCGGCAGGTCCTCGGACTCAATGAGCATGGCCCGGCTGTTGTTTCGGGTACGGCTCGTGGTGGAATTCTGATAGGTTGTGACGAGAGCCGTGGCAGGCTTGTAGTCCATCAGACGGGCGTGAGCAAGTACGCGTAGGCCCGCCTCGGGGGACTCCATGTGCAGGTCGCTCAAGACAAGTTCGTACTCAGCGCCATCGAGCTTCCCAATCGCCTCGGCGCCGGACGCCGCAGCGTCAACGTGATAACCCCCGGCCTTCAGAACTGTCTGTAATGTCAATCGGGAAGTGGGGTTATCATCAACGAGCAAGACTCGGG
>JBDKSR010000292.1:0-6734 GCA_039680545.1 Bryobacteraceae bacterium
GGCTTCGCCCCGCGTGTTTTGCGGAGTGAGCGGACGCACGTAGTTTGCTTGACCGCCCGTGCTATCGGTATTAGCGTTGGGCGCAGCCTCGGCTTCCAGGCGGCGAAGGTGGGGCTGGAGGTCAGGCCAAAGGTGGCGCATTACGCCGCCCCTCTCTCCGTCCGTGCGGGCTTGCGTCCGGCGGGCCGTCCGAAGCCGTCACGGGTATAATCGACGCCCTCTTCCCGCACGTCCCGCGCAGCCTGAAGCCCAACACTCAGCCCGGACTGCATTGCTCCGCGGTAGGCTTCTGCCTCAGCCCCGCGCGCAAACGCTTCATCCGCGATGATGGCGTCCACGTGGGGCTCATCAAGACCGGGCCACCGATGCCTGAGGTCTTCCACGATCAGTGAAGATAGTTCGCCCGGCGTCCGCCCGGCCCGGTGGTAGCGGGCGCGGTCAAGCACCTGCGTCCGCACGATAGGGGACGCCAAAAGGCGCGTATTTTCACGAGTTTGCGCCACGTGGCGGTGGCAGCGGAGAAGGGTGGTAGTAGATTCAGGATATGCGGACATCGTTATCCTCCTGGAAAATTTCACAGGCGATGGCTACGGTAGCGTTGCGGTTGCCGCCGGGGGAGACGGACGAAAAATGAAATGACGGCATGGCAATCACGCGGCGTCGGATCCCAGCAGCCCCATGGCCCGCAGTTCGGCCCAAAGGGCCTGGGTGACGGCGGGATCTGGCCTGTCGGTGCGCCCCGCTAGCGTGCGGCTCACGGCGCTCGGAGACTTGCCGGTTGCCTTTGCTACCCGCGCCACGATCTTGCGGGCGACGGCTTCCCGGCGTACGGACTTGCGTAGCTTCTTGAACTCGTTCATGATTACTGTGCGCAACGTTGCGCGAGTACGGTAATACGTTAACGCGTTACCACGTCAACGTCAACAGTTTTTTTGAGGAATTTTGTGCCCCCGGCAACTGATAGAACGCAAACGGGATTTCGCATCAGCATCCATCTACTGAGGGACTTCCGCTCATGGCTCACGCGTCACGGCTCGGAAATGAGTCCGGTCTTGGAACGGTGGATTGCTGCATTCATGGCCGCATCAGAGGATGAGCGGGTGGCTTGGCTATCCGGCCTTGTTCCGCTCGCAGAACAAACCGCCCCCCGCGAAGTCACTTGCGGCCATTGTTTTTCGACACTTCGCGCTTGGGGGGATAACGTTACCTTAGAGGTGGTACGCGAAGGTGTTCCAAAAACAGGAAAAGCGCAACTTTCAGCAACCGAACGTGCTCTCTACGAACACATTGGCCGGTTGTCAGAAAAGGAGCGCCCTTGGCTGGAACGGCTCTTATATATTCTCCGGCGTGGAGACGAAGATACCCGCGCCGCGATCACGCGGAACCTGGAACGGTTCGAGTTGCTTGCACGCGTTCTCAATGGGGAGTTTATGCGTGGCGAAACTGGTGATCCTTCCCGGCGGGAACAGCCCCCTGATCCGAGACTGCAACGAATTAGAGAGCTTGCAGAACGCTATCTCGGAGGCGGAAAAACTGGTGGCGCAGATGAAGGCCGAATTGAGCAGCAAGAAACTGGCAATGCTGAGGAACCACCTGGCAAGAGACGAAAGCAGAGGTAAATTCGCGCGCAGTGTTCGGCGGGGTTGATGGGCGGAGGGGTCCGCGCCAGGGATGCGGAAAGGCGGAAATGCAGACCATATCCGAGACTGACGAGCAGTTGATCGGCCTGGCGCGCCGTTGCGTGGAGATTGCAGCAGACGCGCTAGGCCGGGTGGATGCGCCGGAGATTGACCGGGCGCGGGAATGGCTCAGACGGGCGGGTGAGGAGTTGGAACGGGCGGCGTAGGCACTGCCCGCTAGCTTTACGTTGCCTACGGCAGCACAATCCCGCGCTTCGGCATGGCGCTGTATTTGAGGTAGTGATACATCTCGGTCACCTGCGTAGCCGTGAGCGCGCTGTTGTAGGCGGCAGCAAACGCCAAGATCCCCGTAAACGGTTCGCTCGACGTGCTCCACTGCCCAAATTCCAGCGTTCCAGGTGACGCATGGATAGCAGGGCTATCCGGAATTGAGTGTGCTTAATGATTCTCACTGAACAACTCGATCAGATGTGTCAGGGGCACACCGAGGTCCCGGTCATCGAAGCACCCGCAGAACAGCGCCGGATCTCGCCCGAACGGTGGCTTGAACTTGCCGGGTTCCTTCGAGAACCCGAACAGGATCTTAGCCCGGATCGCCTCGAAGCTGTAGCCACGGCCCATGCGGTTGGCGATCTTAACCATGCCGTTCAAGGCTTCGGTGAAGGCGTTCGTGACGTGCGTGTCGAAGTAGGCGAAGATTTCCGGTCTCCAGTTGTCCACGGCACGGATCAGGTCGGAGAAGGCGGCGGCGGTGTGCGGGTCAAGGCACGCCTTCCACGTATCGTAAAGTTCCATCGCTTCGAGCTTGGTGCTGCACTCGTAGATGTCGAAGAAATCCTCTTTGGCTTGGTAGGCGTTGAACAGGATGGGAACGGCGTCGGTCCATTCCTGCATGGACTTCAGTTCTTCGGCGGTGAGGTTGTTCCGGCGCTTCAGAATCAAGTGGCGGCTTCTCAGCAGTTTGCGCCGTCCCTTCGCATCCAGCCCTTCACGGAAGGATTTGCGGATCGTGTCGAGCGCATGGTTCGCCATCTTGACGACGTGAAATTTGTCCACGATGCAGATGGCATTGGGCAGCACTTCCAGTGCTGCGTCCCGGTAGGGACGCCACATATCCATCGTGACGACTTCAACTGCATTGCGATCAATGCGGCTCCGCATCCAGTTGATAACGGTGGGTTTGTTCCGGTCGGGCAAGATGTCCACGAGGGTGTTCACGCTGACGTTGGCGAAGATGCACCGTGGTTTGCGGATCAGGAACAGTTCGTCAATGCCAAGCCATTCCGGGGTGGACGGCTGGTACTCGGCGTCCAGCTTGGCGACGTGCTCATTGAAGATGTTGCGGACGGTTTTCTCGTCAACGCCAATATCGGCGGCGACTTCGGCAAAGGTCCGCTCCAAAGAGCGGCGCTGAACGTACTCCACCAGTCGCCGGGTCATGTGGCGCTTGTCATCCATGTCGGGGAGCGACTGGAAGAACGTCTTCTCGCACTCCAGACACTTGTACCGCTGGCGCTTCACCACGATCCCGGCACGCTTGCCGTGGATCGGCGTATCCATGAACCGCTGTCGCTGAACGCCGTGTCGCTTCAATCCCGGTTCAACAACGCCACACCGAACGCAGACGGTGGGAGCGGCGCTGTACTCGGCTGGAATCACGATGTCGTGGTCGTTCTCCTTGCGGGGCAACGTTTTCCAGCCGTCCAAACCAAGCAGGTTGGGCAAGAGAATAGGATAGCAAAACCGGATTTCAGTGTGCTTGGAGGGAGTACCAGACGAGTACTACGTTCGGTTTTGGCAGTGATGGTTCCTGAACTCACGGGCGGAAAACTCAGCGCCACAAGATGGGCATGTCTTAATAACCCGTGGCCTTCCGGTTCCCGCCCCGAACGTCTGCCGCTTGGCGCTTCTGCGCCGTGCCCACTCGGAGGTGAGCACGGCGTCAGGAATCGTGGCCGGGTCGATTCTATCGTTCCACCTCATTTAGCACCGGAAGGTCGTGATTGCTCTGGGGGTTTCAGGGCGTTCGCCTGTGCGCTCTCCCACTTCGTCGCACAAGTCGCTGATTATGTTTATCACCAGACGGGCAGGAACGTTTTCTTCAACGTCTTGCTTGGTGTTCATGCCGTACTCGTCAATGAGATCGGCAGCTTGCGAACGGGCACGAGAGGCGGGGCTTCCGTCACCGCCGAATCCGGGGTGAACGAGATCGTGGTCGAGCAACACCGTGCCAACCATGCTAACCGCCGTCGTTCTGTCGTATGTCATCATGTCTCTATATTAAAACAACACGCTGTTTTGTGTCAAGAAGTATTTTCAAGATTTTTTCTGCGGATTCTCCTGTGCTCAACCACAGCGAAATCCGGAGCAAGAGCTAAATGAATGAGAGCGAACAATGTACGAACGGACACAACAGAATCCGGAAAGCCGAACGATCATGGGTGAAAAAATTCCTTTATATCCTCAGGAACGGGCAAGCCGAAACTGCGGTTGCCATCATGACGAACCTGAACGAGTTCGTGCGTACCACCGAATTGCTTACCGGGGAGGCGCTTAATGAGCAAGATTTTGACAATGCCTCGCCGACGCCAACAGAGAAGATGCGAGCCATGGAAGAGCTTATCCGAAAGACGCGAGAACTTGGACAAGTTACACGCAATGCTCTGCAATCTGGAAAGGGAGTACGAAAAGGACCTGAAAGCGGCACTGGATAACGAGGCACTGTCCGGCATCGGTACGCATTGGGGTTGGTAGCGCGGAGGGGTCCGCGCCAGGGATGCGAAGAGGAAAGACATGGCCGATAGTGAGCCGACAAAGCGGTGCCCGTTTTGCGCTGAAACCATTCTTGCCGCTGCGAAAAAGTGCCGATACTGCGGCGAGTTCCTGAAAGAGGAACCCGAACCGAAGCCATCGGAGCCCGCGCAAATCAGCGATGTTCAGCCCGACGCACCAGCAGCGTCGCAACGGGAGCCCTTGTGGTGGCTAGCGCCTGCCACCCTAATAGCGGCAGTGGTAATAGTCGCACTCATCGTGGCTGCCAGCCTAGCCAATAACAGCGAACCGACAACGCCCTACACCGCCCCTCGTAACACTGCTGAAGCGAAGTCGCGCGCCGATAATATCGAACGCGAAAAGATTCAACGCGGCTGCCGGGTGGCAAAACTGCTTTACGGCTCCAAACCGATGGGCGAGCTTACCCTAAATGAAATGAGTGTTGTACGGGCATGCAAAGCTATTGGAGAATGGTGACCCGCACACCTTCCCCCAGCGCCAAGCTACGGCACCGCCAGGCGGGCCATCTCCTCGAGGTTCAGACCTCGCTTGCCGCTTGGTCCTGTGGGCGCAGGGCAGCCACCTTCGCCTCAGCGATGGCCGCGCGCACCTCGGGCATCCTCATGATCCGCAGCAACTGATCCGCATACCCCGGATCGGTGGCGTAGACTGGCGCAATCCCCTTCACCAAGTCCTCCACATCGCCGTCCTGGCGGTACTGCTGCCACGCCTCCGCATACCGCGCGCCCTCGCTGATGAGCCGGGCATGATCGGCCAGGCCTTCGGCGAGCGTGGCATACTTCGCGAACCAGTCGCGGACGGCATAGAGCCGCCGCTTGCCGCTGCGCTGTTCCGGCTGCACCAGTTCCGCCGTGCGCCCGTCGCCTCGAGCCAGGAAGCGCGCCATCTCTTCGTCGGTGAACCACTCCCGCGTACGCAGGAGCTGGCGCTCATGGCCGGCATGGGCTTTGACCCCGAACGCATTGCACCCGGGACAGTGCGCCAGCCAGCCGCTCTCCTGGATCGTCTGAGCGGCCGTTAGCAGGGCCGGCACGCCGGCGGCACGTTCGGAGGCGATGGCCGCTTCGGCGATCTGTAGCAGCGCTTCGCGCTGGGCGATCGTCATTGGTTGCGCATCCGGTCAAAACCCGCGATGCCAAGCGCCGCCGCGCCGCCGATCGAAACGAACTTTGCCACATCGATGATCACAGGCGGGAAGTATTGCGGGGCGAAAAGGACGAACGCCAGGAACACGGACAGGGCAACGCCTGCCGTGCTCGTCTTCCAGTTGGAGACGATACGGCTCCGCATCACGGCCTCCTATTGCCACGAGAACTTGGCGCCGATCTGGTACATCGGACGCACCGTCGTAACGGTCGTGTTGTTCTCGGCGGCCGTCAGATACATCAGCTTGGCCGAGAACACGAATTCCAAGCCGGCAAGTTTCGAAGCGATCTTGCTCGCGTCATATGCGAGCATCAGTCCACCCCCGAATGTTGGTGCGGTGCTTGTCTCGGTCGCCGTGTTTGTAGTTTGGACACCCCCGCCCGCTCGCCCCCAAAGGGTCAGGCCACGCGACGTGGCCGCCCTGTACAGCACGTCCTCGGTCACGGCACCGACACCGCCAGCCAGGTTCGTGCTCGTAAGCGAGTAGATTCCGGTGCCAATGCGGATACCGACGGAGCCCTCACCGCGGCCACCTGTTGCCGGGCCCCAGCCACCGGTGGCCAGCACGAAGTAACGTTCAGAGGTTTCGGGCGTTGCGGTTTGGCCCCAGGCGCACAGCGCGAGGAGCATAAGCAGAGCGGTGATTACAACGGTTCGCATGATTCTGTTCTCCAGTTTTAAAGTTGGACTACCGCCCAATCAGCGCCCAGGCGCTGGCAGCGGCGGCCCCTGTTTGCGCCAATGGGGGCGCGACCCCCAGGCCAATCCGCAACCACTTCGGCAGCGGCTTCGTAGCCTGTTCGAGATTGCGGATCAGGCCGGCGCTCGCTGCCGTCGTGCGGTCGGAGTTTGCGACCACCTGGTTAACGCCGGCGGTGAATTGCGGGAATGCCCGGTTGGCCGTGCGGCTCATCTGCGCCACGTCGCCCATCGTCACCTTGAACGCCGCGATCGCGCCAAGCCCTTGCGGGCGCCAGACGGCGATCGTCCCCGAGGCCTGCGCCAGTGTCTCATGAGCTTCCGCCAGCACGGGCTTCAGGTCCTCGCGCAGCCGGCCGAGTTCCGCCACGGCCTGGCCGATCCGCGCATCGGCCAGCCGGGCGGCATTCGCGCCGGCCTCTCGCGTGTCCGCTTGGATGGCCGCGAGCCGCGCAT
>JBDKSR010000293.1:0-5873 GCA_039680545.1 Bryobacteraceae bacterium
GCCCGCGGTACGGTCCAGTTCTGGTACAACGATCTCGACCGCGCCCTCGATAACATGAAGCGCGTTGCCGCCAGATCCGGGGTCCTCGATCTCAACACCGGGACGTACGCCTGGCTGCGAATGGGGCAGATCTACGACCTCAAGGGACAACGCACCCACGCCGTCAGCGCATATCAAACGGCGATACGCATAGCGCCGGAGTCGGACGCGGCACGTCTCTCAAAGCGGTACCTGTCGGAGCCTTACCGGAGAAAGAAACAAGGAACTTAACAAAGCCGGGACGAATCAAGCCGCACACGAATGAGCGGCTACTGAATCGTGACCTTTACCGGCTGTTCGATGAGCTTTGGCTGCTTGTCGGCGGTGAGTACCAATAGGTTGAAGCGTCCCGGTTTGGCAGCGGCTGGGATCTTGAACTTGATGCTCGTGGCAGCCTGTTCCGTAATTTCGACTTTTGTGTCGTTCTTACCGTCGGTCAGAAACAGTTGCGAGACGGTCTCCTTGCCAAGGTTCTCGCCGGAAACGCTCAGAACGTCACCAACCTTCCCGGTATCGGGGGCCACGGTTGTCATCCGCGGGAAAGCCCCTTCCGCAAATACAGGCGCAGCAGCGGTTAGAATGGCGAGCACGATAAAGGAAATGAGTAGGTACGATCGCATTTGGTGATTTCCTCCACACAAATGCTAGTCCTAAATCGAGCTTAATGCAAGCGTTACAAAGGATGGGTGAAAGGACCCAGGTACTGTCAGGTCCGTGTGCGGTCTAGCCTGCGTCTTCGGTGTGCAAGCCCTTGTGGATCGCGTAAAGCGCCAGTTCCAGCCTGTCGGAAACGCCGAGTTTGTCAAAGATGTTATGCAGATGGTTCTTCACCGTCTGCTCGCTGATGAACATCTTTTCCGCCATCTCTTTATTCTTGTACCCCTGGGCTACCAGGGCGACAATTTCGCGTTCCCGCTGACTGAGGGGCGAACGATCACGTGGGCGGGTGGCCCCGCTGGAGGTGACTGATTCTGTCGGCGCGGCAAACTGCCTCATCACCGCTGCGGTGGTGTGGGAGTCAAGCCAGATCTCCCCGGAATTCACCTTCCGAATGCTTTTGACGATGAGGTCCGCGGCGGTTTGCTTTAGCACGATGCCCGAACAGCCCAGCTTCATGGCCTGTACGAACTCGTTTTTGTCCTCCGAAGCGGTCAGCACAATCGTTCGAGTATGCTTATTTTGCTTCTGTATACGCTGCAATGCGGCAAGGCCGTCGATGCCGGGCATACGCAGGTCTAGCAAGAGGATGTCAGGGTCCAGGCGATCGACCATCAATATGGTCATCTCTCCGTCGGACGCTTCGCCTACTACCTCGATATCGTCCTCGAGATCGAGCAACCGCCGAAGTCCTTCGCGGACAATCGGATGGTCGTCCGAAATCAAGACTCGAATCGAAGTTGGCGGAGCAACTTCCGGAGTCCCAGTTACAACTTCGTCGCTTGGTGCGGCGCTCGGGTCGCTCATAGCCTCAATGGAACGATTGTACGGCTGATCTAGTACTATGTCAACTCACGTTACTCAAATCCTAGAACTAGCCCCCACTATGTGTCAGGAGTACCAGGATATTCCCTATACCTCAACAACTTGCGGCCATCATTGGCTGGATGTCCCTTGGGCACTCGTGGTTCATGTATAATCCATTCTCGGCCGGAAACGGTAAATACAAGGAGCAGACCTGATGAAAAACTCATTCGATTCGAACGGACGCCGTAGCTTTCTGCAGCGCGCCGTGGGCTTGGCGGGACTGTCGGCAGCGGTGCCGGCCGGAGCGGCGCAGACGGCCAAGGGGTGCCAGTGTGCCATTCTTCCCGAGTACGCACGCGCAAAGGACTATGAGTCCCTGAAGCAATCGAGCCATGACGTAACGGGCGGAAATCGTGACTTCTGGCCGATTGAGCCTGGTGCTACCCAGGAAGTATTCAACCAGGCCGGGCCCGGCGTGATAACCCACATCTGGTTCACTATCGCGGCGCCGAGCCCCAACCACCTAAAGGAAATAGTGCTGCGGGCGTATTGGGACGGCGAGGCGAAGCCGAGTATTGAAGCGCCCATCGGCGATTTCTTTGGATTGAACCTGGGACAGTACGTGCATTATCAATCTGCGTACCTGGCCTGCTCGCCCGGAAAGTCACTCAACTGCTATTTCGCGATGCCGTATCGCAAGTCGGCCCGGATCACGGTCACCAACGAGAGTTCGCAGAAAATCGGAGCCTTCTATTCGAATATCGACTTCCAGCGTGTACCGAAATTGCCAGCCGATGCGCTGTATTTTCACGCCCAATACCGGCAGTGTTCACCTTGCGTTCGGACGGAGGGAGAAGCCGCCAAGAAGAACCCGGAAGGGAAGCTCAACTACGTCTATGCGGAGACGCGCGGGCGCGGCCATCTCATGGGAGTGACTCTCGGTGTACTCCTGAACGGCGAGGGCTGGATGGGCGAAGGCGACGACATGATCTTCGTCGACGACGAATCGAAGCCGGTCATCATTGGGACTGGCTCTGAGGACTACTTCCTCGGAAGCTGGAATTTTGGTGGCAGGGACGGCGCTACGCCGTTCGCTCACAACTACTATGGCGCGCCGCTGATCATCATGCCTGAGCGAGCCGGTGGCCGTTATTGCTGCTACCGCTGGCACGGCGACAACCCGGTCACCTTCAAGCGCTACCTGAAGCACACCATGGAGCACGGGCACGCCAACGACCACGGAGACAACTTCTTCTCGGTCTGCTACTGGTACCAGGACACTCCGTACACCGATTTCCCCGCGTTGCCTCCGGCAGCGGATCGGATTCCGAAAGTCAAACTGCCCGGCTAGGCGATACTGCAACGCTACCGATAGGGGAGTGATGGGGTGCGGACCTTACGGACTATCCTCTCCTATCGGCCAGTCCTATCAGCGATCCTTCCAAAGTAGTTCTGCATCCGAGCGGCGCACGTAATTTGCGTCGCTGAATTCAGGGTCCTCGGCGCGGCCTGCCAGGAACTGACGGGTAGCAATCCGTCCCACGGCGGCGGCCAGCCCGCGTGGTGCCTCGCGGACTGTCGCCTCTTCGAACCGGGTGCCTGCAAGGGCAAGCCGGAAAGGAGAGAAATCGGTCGAAAGAAACTCGATCTCGCCGTCCGGGAGTGTTTCCAGCCACTCCGGGAACTTCGTCACGATCTCAGGACAGATGGCTTCCAGTGTGTCCGAGTAAACTCCCCCGTAGATCTCGCCGCGCCGTGCATCCAGCACAACCGCCCGGACCGGGGCCTTTCCGAAACTCGCCACCGCGCAAAGGTTCGATATGGCCACGACCTTCTTCCCGAGCGCTTCCGCCAGCCCTTTTACAGCCGCCAGCCCGATTCTCGTACCGGTGAAGGAGCCGGGTCCTGCCGCCGCGGCGAAGCAGTCGATCTCTTCCGGCTTCCAGCCGTGACGCTCGATCAGGCGTCTGATGTTCTCGTACAAAATGTGGCCGAAACCTTCGGGGGAATGCAGTAGGACTTCCTCGACGACCTCGCCGCCCTGAACCAGCGCGAGGCTGCCGAACTCGGTCGTTGTATCAATTGCAAGAATTCTTGGTGTCACTCGGAGAGCCTGTAAACTTTATCGACGAAATAGACTTTTCCATTCGCATTCAGGCCGGCTAGCCTCAGATTCAAAACGGCGGGGTAGCGGCCGGCAATATTCATCGGAATCTTGTATTCTCCCTCGGCGCCTGTACCGATTACTCGATAACCCCGGCCGTCGGCGGCCACTTCGCCTGTCCACAACCACATCATGGACCGCGTGGCGCGTGTGTCGCGAGTCACCTTAGCCGCGAACTTGACAGGCTTTCCGGTTGGCAGAAGGCCGGCCGAAGGTTCCGCAATCTGATAGGGAGCCTTTTGAGGGCTCTGCTCCACTTCCTGAAGCAATATGGCCCTGGATTCGAACTTGTACGATTCGAGCATCCCACGCTTACGGCTTTCCCTGGAAATGTGCAGGATCCAGTCGTGGCTCTTGTCCGGTGGCTCCCCACTGTAGCGATTGGCTTTGAAATCTTTGCCCTTGATGCGCTCGCCCGTGATTGGATTGATCCACGCGACGTCGTAACCGTGCTTCGGTAAGGCGATTTCGACCGGGCCGGGCTTCTCGACGTAAATGATGTACTCGATGCCCTCGACTTCCTCATCCCGCGGGCGTTCCAGGGCGATTGCACGTCCTCCGTCCACGTCGAAGTACGGTTCCAGTTCCCAGTAACGTGTGCCGGAAAAGAATTCGTACCAGACGGTCATCGCCTTCGCACCGGGCGAATCGAGGTACTTGGGATCAACAGAGCGGCCGTTGCCGGCGTATGTTCCCGTGTTCTCAAATACCGGATACTGCCCGTTCATCGTTGTGTTCCACAGCCTCTTGCGGAAGGCGTCGGAATCGACGTCCCGCGGAACGCCGCGTCCCGCTCCGCTGTCCTCGCAAGCGAAGCCGGCATTGACGAACGGAAATGCATAGAGCTGATGCTCGATGGCGCCAAGCTGATTGTCCGGCGATTGGTACATGGCGTAGGTCATCCAGCCGTCGCCGAGAAGGGGAGCCGACGTGTCCTCCGCATACGTGGTGCGAGGGTGATTGTACGGATCGAGTTTCTTGAGCAACTCACCGGTCTCTCTCAGCAGCACCCGCCCGTTCTCGTATCCCTCGTATTCCTGAAGGCCCTGCCAGGTGATGTGCATCGCTGAATAGCGGGACACGAGATAGCGGATGTATCGCTCGCGCTGCTGCCAGGTGGGAAACAATTTGGCCAGTTCATTGCGCCTGCCGCCAATAACGAGATCGGCCACGATCCCTTTCTTGTTCATCTCGCGTATGCGTTGGTCGAGACGGCGAAAATGCTCCACGTCAGGCTGGTCCGGGGAGGGGAAGACCTTTGCCGCGTCCTCCTCCCAGCCGAGCACGAGGCCGCGTATGTGGTTGAACTTCTGCTGTGCGCGGACTTCGATGAGCTTCTCGAATATCGCCTGATCGAGGAAGGCGAAGCGGTAACACGTATCGCCCATCCAGAGGTGCGGCTGATTTGTTTCCGTGTATCCCCAATGGTGAACGTTCCGCGGGCGCACAAAGCCGGGCGAATCGCTGGGCAGGGCTTCAATCGCGCCCATCTTTCCGTCGAACCGCGCGATGTTGCTTGTGAGGCGATAGTCCCACTTGCCGGGGTCCGTCGGAGTAAATCGGATCACGAATCGGTTTCCGCTGTCCCAGAATGCCGGCATGAGAAACGTCCGGTAACGCGGCGAACGGAACTCAGCCTTGAGTTCGATGCTCAAGTAGGGATTGGGGTGTGCATTCAACTCGTCCGCTGAGAGTTCGAAAGCGATGTCGCAGGGTGAGTAAGCCGGTGTCGGTTGACAGGGGGTCTGGGCCATCAGGCCCGTGCAGAACACAAGAGCCGCCACCGTTGAATGCAGCCTCATGAGGAATAGTGTAACGGGTGGCCGCAAGTGCCGTAATGTTCAGCGTATGCGGCGTATGAGACGAACGGACACTGCGGTCGGCGCGACGCGGTCCACAATCACTCCTGGAGGGAGGTTCATGGAGTCCGGACGGATGCGTACTTCCTGGAGCCCCTGATCGGCGCGGCGAAGGTCCACGCGCGCCACAAGCGCGGAGGCGTCCAGCGAATCCATGAGCCAGCGGCCGCCGCGTAACTGAACTTCGACATGGTTAGTGGATTGACTGGAAATTGCCATCCCAGGAGGGACATTGGCGAACTCGACCGGAACACTCAGTGTTCGCACAGTAGTCTCAGTCGAGAGGACCGACATGCCCAGCACCAGGCCCGCTATACCGAGCGCGGCGAACTTGTAACGCAGATTTC
>JBDKSR010000294.1:0-3302 GCA_039680545.1 Bryobacteraceae bacterium
TCCTGGGGGCCGTCCTGCTGGTATGGGGCCTCACGACCCTCGGTGCGTCCAGCCCCCGCCTCTGCGCCGCTCTGGGCGGACAGCATGGCGCTAACCGGCAGGGAACTGCCTTCTGCGCCTATTGGGCCTCCTAGCGCTAGTCGGAGTCCCTTCACCCCGATGCGCAGCGCTGGCGGGATAGGACGGGAATCAAAAATGGCATCGGCCGAAGGCCGTTCCATACATGGCTTTGAGGGCCACCTGTGGATAACCGATCCGTTTAAGATTCTATTCCGTAGGAATAGAGTTTAAGAGTTTAAGAGTCAGGTTGCTGATATAAATCAATGGGTTAACCGGCAGTTTTGCACGCGATACCCCGAGTTTTTGCACGCGATACCCCGAGTCCATCTGCACGCGATACCCCGATAAAATCCACAGGCTGAACGCGATACCCCGACAATCTTCTTGTCGGGGTATCGCGTGCAATCTAGCCTTGGGGTCATGACGACCCCTTCCCAGACAGAGATGTTCCAGATCACAGCCTTCGAACCGCCCCTGCGCGACAACAGGGACGTGATGGAATACCCGTTTCTGTCGATCCAGAAGGGTCGCCGCAGGGAGATCGACTTCCGTTCAGCGGACGGCCGGGTCCATCTCGAAATCACGGCTCCTGAAAAGCGGGGGCTTGCGACCATCTGGGACTGGGACCTGGTCATCTACCTGTCGGCCCATGTCTGCGACGCGCTCGAACGCGGCGCGCCCGTCTCGCAATGGGTCGAGTTCCCTCCCTACGACGCCCTCCGCTACATGCGGCGCGGCACCGGCGGGAAGGACTACCGCGAGCTGGTCGAGACCATCCGGCGGCTGTCAGGCACGCATATCCGCACCTCGATCCGGATGAGCGACACGGAAGGGGAAGAGGGGGTTCTGCGGTGGGTCGAGAATTACCGCATCCCGAAAAAGTACCGCGAAAACCAGTGGCTGCAAAATCTGAACGATGACGGTGAGGCCGACGCGACGCGGCCCTGGGCCGTGAAGATGCCGGACTGGATCTTCAACGCCATCACTAGGCGCACCGGCATCCTCGCCGTGCATCCCGACTATTTCGACCTGACGGGGGGGCTTGAGCGGTGGCTCTACCGCCTGGCGCGGAAGGCCGTGCCGGACAAGGCCGATTTTCCGGGCATCTCCTTCCGCATGGAGACGCTGCATGGACGGTCGGGCTCGACGCGGCCGCTGCGGAACTTCGCGGGCGACGTGCGCAAGATCGCTGATCGCCAGCCGCTTCCGGAATACGATCTCGTTATCAACCGCGACGGGCCGCACGAGCTGGTGACGCTGATCGGGAACCGCGCCAAGCTGCGCCGCATGCCGCGCGGCATTCCGAAGCCCTCCCTGCCGGGCATTGCCGCAGACTGATAATGAGCCGGCGCTGCGAGCCTTTCAAAGCCGCCTGAAGCCTTCTTCACGACCCGGCGCTGGTCAGAGAGCGCGCCTTCTGCGCCCTATTGGAGGGCACTCACCCCCGATGCGCAGCGCTGATCAAAGGGCTGGTAAGCATCGGGGGTGGGCGGCGCAAGCCGCCTCATTTCCTGAGAAGGGCGTTGGTCCCTGATCCGTGGCCAGCCGTTTGGTTGGGGCTAAAAGCGGAAAGCCGGTAGGGGTCGAGGCCGACGCGGTCTGTTCGGGCGATCGTGGATCCGACGGTGCTTTCCGGGAGGCGTGATCTTCGTACCCCTCGCGGGTTGATTGTCCCACAGTGACACTTCCATTATGTCACCTATATACAATGTGATACACTGTCTAAAAAGAGCAGTGACATGACAACAAAACTCAACATGACGCAAGCGGCGAGACGCGTGGGCGTCTCCCGGCAAACCTTCTATCGGCACATTGAAAAAAAAGGGATTTCCACCAGTCAGGGTGCGGACGGAAACCCGGTCGTTGACGTGTCCGAGTTATTGCGGGTCTACGGCGAGTTACTAGGGCATGACGACAAGCGCAACGCTCCAACTAGACAGCATGCGACACGGTCAAATGACAGATCGGACACCGCATTACAGGTCGAAGTGGACACGTTGCGGCGGGAGAAGGTCGAAGCCCTGCAGGCTCGCTTCGATGAAGTCGCGGCCGAGCGGGACGAATGGCGGGAACAAGCCCAAAGGCTCGCACGTCTGCTGGTCGATCAACGCGAAACGCCGCCAGCTCCAGCCCCGGTCGAAGCCTCCGACACCCCCTCACCATCCGAGATGGTCGAGGTCGAGGCGGTTGCCGGGACACATAAGCCCGCTGGCGGGCTTCTCACGGCTCTCCGCTCTCTGATACGGAGGAAAGCCTGAAGCCGCGTTTCCCTTTTTGCGTCCTCCCCCTGTGGTCTCGTCTGTGGGGAGTAAGGCCGGCTTAAGCCTTCGCTTAACCGCCCTCCATGCGCTCCCGCAATGCCTTGGCCAGATCGCGGGCGGTGTGGAATACAGCCAGTATCGTCACCGCCTCGGGGCCGACCCTGTAGACGATCAGATAGGGCGAAACGCTTAGCTCGCGGGTTTCGGGATGGCGACCGGGGCGCCCGAGAGCCGGGAACTGGGGCAGTTTCTGTGCCGCTTCCACAATCCCGCGATAGACGCCTTCGGCGGCAACTGGATTGTCCAGCGCGATATAATCCACAATCTCCTCAAGGTCGTGGGCAGCGGGCTCGGCAATGACGAGCTGCTTCAACGTGACCAGCCATGCTTTGCCGCGATCCCGGCAAAGACCTCATCGGCAGGCAGCACCTTGCCCGCCTGCGCGGCCTCGATCCCCGCCGCGATCCGCTCCATCTGCCACGCGTTGACCTCCAGGTACTGCTCGATGGCCTGATTGACGATGTAGTTGCGGGAACGGTCCATAGCATTCGCCAAGGCATCGATCTCTGAGACCTTGGCCGTGCGGATGGTGATGGGCTCGGATGCAGCGCGTTGCGGCATGGTGTGCTCCATTGTAATCACTTGTGATCATATGACGGAAACCACCTGCGCGAAAGCCTTCTCACCTTTCCCACCCGTCATCCCGTTCTCGTCCCCGCGCTGGCCGCTCGACCCCTTTGCGCTCCTTTGCCTGAGCCTCGCGCGCCTGGCGCCGCAGCTCGGCTCGCCCCTCGGGCGACCGTTCCCGCATCCCCTGTGCCAGCGCCTCCGCGCCGGGTGAGCGCAGGAAGTCCCCCAGCTGCTCCGCGAGGCTCCCGGCCTGGCGGGCCAGATCGCCCAGGGCATCACGGGCGCCCCGCGCCAGCTCCCGCGCCCGGTCGAGGGCCGCGTTGCACTCCCGAGCGAAGGCATTCCAGCGCC
>JBDKSR010000295.1:0-5736 GCA_039680545.1 Bryobacteraceae bacterium
TATGGACTGACCATCAAGGAAGCCGAGATGGTAGTGCAATCCGCCGTGGGTGGCGAAGTCATTTCCACGACGGTCGAGGGCCGCGAGCGCTACACAATCAACGTCCGCTACGGCCGCGAGTTTCGCCAAGACTTGACCAAACTCCGCCGTGTCCTGGTGCCCACTATGTCGGGTGCGCAAATCCCGTTAGCTGAGTTGGCCGACATCGAGTTTGTCTCTGGCCCGGCCATGCTCCGTGACGAAAACGGAATGCTCTCCGGTTATGTGTTCGTGGACCTGGCCGAGCGCGACGTGGGCGGCTATGTCGAGGATGCCAAGAAGGCCGTCCAGCAGAACCTCGAACTGCCAACGGGCTACACAATAACATGGAGCGGCCAGTACGAGAATATGCTGCGCGTCCGTGAGCGGCTAAAGATCGTGTTGCCCGTCACGCTGTTCCTGATCTTCATTCTGCTGTACATGAATACCAAGTCGGCCATCAAGGCTGGCATCGTTATGTTGGCCGTGCCCTTCTCCTTGATCGGCGCGGTTTGGTATCTCTGGTTCCTTGGCTATCACATCTCTATCGCGGTTTGGGTCGGCATGATCGCGTTGATGGGATTGGACGCCGAAACGGGCGTCTTCATGCTCCTGTTCCTGGACCTCTCCTATGACGACGCGGTTCGCAAGGGCAAGATGAACAGCTATGAAGACCTCCGCGAGGCAATCATCCACGGGGCGGTCAAACGGGTGCGACCCAAGGCGATGACCGTTATGGCCGCGATGATGGGTCTGCTGCCCATTATGTGGTCGATGGGCACGGGAGCCGACATGATGAAACGCATCGCCGCGCCAATGATCGCCGGACTGGTGACGAGTTTCGCTATGGAGCTTCTCGTCTATCCCGTGATCTATGCCTTGTGGAAGTGGTACGGCGAAGTGCGGCCGGGAACAAAGACAGTCGTGCGATTCTGAATGGTTCTGAGAAAGCGTTCTGCCCCACTCAATGCGAAAAGCCCCAGTCGGTCGTCCGGCTGGGGCTTTATGAGATCGGTAAAATGTTCTTCTAGGCAGCAACTGGATTGGCTCGTTCCAACCGCTTGATCCGTCGCTCGGCCTTTTCGAGTTCCGCTTTGAGTTCGGTGTTTTCTTTCACTAGTTGCTTCGCGCGGGTTTGCTCCCGTTTGAACTTCTCCTCCAACTCTGCGTACTGGGCAAGCGTGATCTTGTGCCGCCGTTTGACCTCTCGTTGCGGCTCTTGCCCAGCGTCTCGCATCTCTTTTATCAGAGCGCCGAGCTTTCCTTCGCCCCACCGGCTTTCGTCGGGGCAGAACTCCAGCATGGCCTTCAAGAGAAGAAATGGATGACTGGAGAGCAAGTCGTCCACGTATTCATCCAAGAATTCCGCCAGAGCGAAATCGTCCACGTTCCCGTTGTCCAGGCGGAAATCCTGGTTATTGAACACGGCCGTCAGAATCTTCGCCCGCTTGTAGGCGCTCTTCCCACCCTGACTTCGCAGGGCCGAGGCTTCGTGCAACAGCTTCGTGTAACTTTTCGTGGCTCCCGCCGATGCTTTTTTCGTACTCATGGACGGTCCTCCTTAATCGCTTTGAGAACTGAGCAAGCCGAGCGCAATCAGAGCAGAACTTGCGTCCCTCCGGGATCGGAGCGGCGCAGAGTTGACATACCGTCCCCTCGCTGCCCTGTTTTTTCATCGTAACCCCAAACCAGTGCTAATCGAGACTCGCACCTGTCCTACTGTCATGTGTTTCGGTATTTTCGCTCGCCGACCTTGCATACCTTGAAGTCGATCCCTACTTCTTCACACTTTCTTGCCAAAAGGTCGTGAACCTGACGCCATCCCCAACTGGTGTTGTCCGTTCGCCCAGGCACTTTACCGGCGACATGAAGGAAACGAGTGTCCCGCACCGAGCCGGTCGGTTGAAAATAGACCAGTCGGCCACAGTTTGCCTCCAGGCATTTTTCGACAACATCATGCACCAGTTGGTTGTTGGCCGTTTTGACGAAATCGTTCCAGCCTTGTTGCAGAAGATAAATCTTACCCACTGCCCTGTCGCGTCCTTGCCCTTTCCGGGCGGAACTGGCATGGCGATAGGACTCCTGCCGACCCCAACGATCGGTCAGAAGCTGCTGCCGAGCGTGCGCGACGTGTCGGCCGTCTCGACCACCCATGTAGTGATGATAGCCGTCGATTCGCAACCACCACGGCCGCAGCTTGGCTGGACGCAAAAAGGCCACGCGATTCTGGTCCAACGCCGGTTTCTTGACCTTCAGCTTTTTGTAGCAGATGCAAGCAAACCAGCGGTCTTTGGCCTCTTGGTAGACCAATCTGGAACCGGCGAACTCAAGCTCCTTACCCTGGACGATCTTCCAGAGGATCGGCGTTTGGCGGTCGCCTCGCGTTTTCAAGCGAACCACCTGCTTGGTGCTGGTGGCGTATTTCATGTCTGGACGTTCAATGCGATCCAGATGCAGTTGAAGCTGGAAATCCTCGTCGTCCTTCAGTGGAACGATGATGTTGCTATTTCTTTTGTCGAAAGGAATAGACAACGGTGAGGAAGAACTAGGGAACTCGCCGTCATCGGCCAGAATTCTCATCCAGCGAGGCATGTTGCCTTTGCCGGACTTCTTCTTGAACACCTGTTTTCCCAGCAACTGCACGGCCAGCTCAACACAACGATTGTTGAGCATCGGATAGTGACTCTTGATCTCCTCAAGAATCCGCTTCTGGATTTCAGGCGTCATGCACTCGACTTCGCAAAAGGGGTTTTGAACCCGTCTGCTTGGTCTGGTAGTACGCCTTCAAGTCAGCAAGGTACTGCTGCGTTCGCTTGGCCGTTCCAACCGGCGGGACAATGCTGTGGATGTTCGGAGAACGGGCAAGTGCCGTCGATGCACAAGCCGTTTTTCAGGTCGCCGCCGCACCGGGCACATTCGGTATCTATGCCCATGACTTTCACGTCGGCAACGCCAATAGAATCAAGGTCACTTTCAACAAAGAGGCCCGCCGCCGCTTCCTCGACTTCGCCATGTCCGAATCGGCATGTTGGCGCGCAAATTTCCGCGATCTCAACGGAGCCGTAATACGGATGGCAACCCTCGCCCCGGCCAATCGCATCAATGTCGAGACGGTCGAAGAGGAAATCGCGCGTCTTGAGAACGCTTGGAGGAATTCCGCACCAGATGAAAACCAAGAGCTGCTGACAACAATCCTCGGTGCCGAGAAAACGGCCGAATTAGATCGGTTCGACAGCGTGCAGCTTGCCGAGACGATCCGAATCTGTCGTAGCTCAAGGACGCTATCCGAAGCCGGGCGTCGGCTCTTTGGCGTCTCTCGTACCCACAAGAAGTCTCCCAATGACGCCGATCGGCTCCGTAAGTACCTCAGCCGTTTCGGCCTTGCCTGGGACGACCTACAGAACACACGGACTTGTTGAGCAGAATAGTGGTCTTGCCATCGGCTTGCGCTCAATAGTGCATAAAAGCGTCACGGAATAGTGTAGGTCGCAGCTTGGGAACGCGCACGGATAACCGGGCTTACAGTCGGTGACATCGTACATCGTGGTGCCTTTGTTTCCGGTTCTCAAGCCGGTCACAGAAGACAGCATGCTACCCCACCTCTGGCCTGCCAAGGGGCCGACTGGGGTCTTCTTGACCGCGCCACGAGTCGTCGATCGCATAACGGACGCAGTTCTTCCCGAAGAGCACAGCCGGGACTTCACCTCGGTATCGCATCTTGGCAAGCTGGGCTTGGCGATACCGCCAACATCTTCGCGGCCTCGCGCTCGTTCAGCAGTATTGGTTCCACTGTGAGTGTGTTCACCGTTTGGTTCCTTTTGCGGACCAGATGGGCCGGATTTTGGGTCTACTCGGCGAATATCCCGCAGGCGTACCAAACGCCGTTCGTTCCGCGAGCCATCGCATAGCCGTAGTACCGACATCGGCCGTTGACGGCTGACCAGTGACCGGGCGAGAGTTTCCAAGACCGATACATCTCCCGCGCCGCCTCCTCTTGGTTCTGCCCAGGCCAGCTTTCGTTCACGACTTCGGAGAATGTGTGGCACTCGGGAATCCGGGGCCGCATCCGGGCGTACCGCTGGTCCCACCAGAAATGGCCCTGTCGCTGAATCTTGGCCTGGTAGGCAGCATGGGCTTCGGCTTCGGCTTGAAGGATAGGATGAGGCTGGCCGGTCGCAATAGAACGGACCCGGAGGACGCGGCCAACCTCAAGAAGTTGTTCATTCGGTGTCATCAGAAGGATCGCACCCGAAAGATAATCAGTCATTGTTTTTCCTCTTGTGGCGTCGAATCTGTCCAGTGCTTCGTTCATTGCGGCGGACACGGAATTCGCTTGGTATTCTCTTGGCGACAGGACTGTGCCTTCTTTGACTCCGTTGCGATTTCGCTTTACGATCTTCACGACTCGAAAATCAACATCATGGACGAGGCCACAATCGCAGCACCCAAGCCGGTAGCGTTTCATTACTGGCCTTTGCCAGTCGGTCCAGCCGTCTTTACCGGCCGGCGGCTCATACATTCGCGGCATCCGTCTTCTTCCTGACGTACTCACGGAATCTCTTGAGCAGGCCGTCCACGCGGTTTTCGACGCCCCGATGGTTCATTGCCCGACCGTCTCGCCACCGCTCATAATGGCAGAACTCGTGGGCGAAGTTTCCCAACAGAAAGCCAAGCTGCAAGCCTCGATCAGGCAAACGGCCGTCGATCCTGGGGCGTCCGCAGGCGAGGATGATGTTTGGCGGTTTTCCCGGTTGAAAGCACCCCCAGCATCGCCGACCATCATTTGTTGGCATCGAGACGCTTGGAGTGAGATGGACCACGATCGTGTGGGGGATCGGGTAGTGTTCCGCAAGCCAGTCGGCGAACATAATGTGGGTGTTTACAACCCATTTTGGCACACGATCGTAATGCTTAATTGAAAACGCTATAGGATGTTTCAACGGTCAAACGACTGAAAGATGGCTTCGCCGTAGTGACGGTCAATCGCGACCTACGGCATGTTCGTGCTGCGCTGCGATGGGCGAAACGCCGAGGATATATTTCCGATGTGCCGGATTTCAAAGGCGTGTTCGTTCGGGAAGATCGAAAAAAGCCTATCATCATTCCCGAGGGTGATTTTGTGGCAATGATCGAGACTCTGTACAGACCTGACTTGGCGTTGAAGCACCGTTCGCCCGATTGGTGGCGAATATTCTTATACGTTGCCTATTATCTTGGGTTGCGACGTGGTGAAATCTTAGGCATGACTTGGAGACAGGTGTCGCTGGACGCCATGGAAGTGCGGGTATCGGCCACCACTTCCAAATCACGAAAGGATCGCGTCGTTCCACTGTCGGCCGATCTGGTCGACATTTTAACCCAATGGAAAGAGCGGCAGTCGTCGGCCAACAATCAAGAAGAAGTCTTGCCGTGGCCATACGACACGTTCAGGCAACTCTACGGTGATTGGCACCGGATTCAAACGGCGGCAGGCATTGCCAACGGCGAACATTATGTGCCGAAGAACTGCAGGTCGACATGTGCTTCCGAGTTGATTGCCGCCAACGTGCCTACGGTGGTGGTGAAGGATTTTCTGGGCCATGCCACCGTGGCGACCACGGAAAACTACTACATCAACACCAAACCGGCGATGCGTGCCGCGGCGAACGCCAGAAAGGTTCATCGAGACAAAGGCGATGCCAGCCGGCGGAGCAATGCGAAAACCGGAAAATAACGCCG
>JBDKSR010000296.1:0-2688 GCA_039680545.1 Bryobacteraceae bacterium
GTTCGGTGAGTTTTCCGATGATGCGCGTCTCGCCATGTTGGAGCCGAAAGACATCGACGATTGGCAGGTCACGGAGAACGAGATTCTGCAATGGGTCCGGGCGCATACCATGGAACTCACCCGCACCCCCGGCGCGGAATATCTCCCGCCTGATATCGAGACGCACTACTGGACATTTTTTGACTCCAAGAATGCGTATCGGTATTCCGCGAAGAAGCCGATTCGCGAAAAGAGTTGGAAGCCTGGTGAAGTGGCGATACTCGATGGCGCGGAACCCCACGGGCTGGAAGAGTGCCCGGCGTTCAACGTCATCGTTGGCGAGAATATGGAGATTTTCGACCGGATCAAATCCGTTGCGGTCGCACTTTTCAATCGGGAAGCGTCCATCACTTGGGCGCTCGATATGGCGGCTTACGCAACGCTGGTTTTGATTCTGGACCAGACTCAGGTGAAAGAGATCGTGTCCTCGGAGCTTGCGGCGTTGAAGCTTCGCGTCGGCGAAAGCGCCAGCTACGTTTCGCCTCCCGCCGGAATTTTTGAGCCCCTTTTCACCGATGCCGACCGGCTCAAGAACAACCTGATGGACGTGGTGCGGGCGCAGGGCGTGAACGCCGCGGATCTCCCCCAGGCCGGGCGTCTGTCGGGTTCCGCCGTGTACGCCATGCGGGAGCCGTCCGAGTCATTGCTGCGGTCGTTTGCCGATCCCGTGTTGGAAGCTATCAATCGTGCGGTTGGCGCGATTGCCAAGAAGCGTGGCACTACAACCACCGTCCGGGTTGTCCTGGACGAGAGAGGAGAAGCGTATGAGTCGCAAGAAGCCATCGATGAACCTGGACGACCTGATGGGCGAGGCGCCGAAGGAGCCCCTGACCGAGAAGCCGGTCGCGGCCCCGGAGCCGGAAAACCCCTTGGCGTCGATTCAGGCAACGATGACTCAGATGGGGACGGCGATTAATACGCTGCAAAGTGAGGTCGCGGAACTTCGCGCGACTCTTGGATTGAGGAGTTGAACGATGGGAGATCCCATTGCCCCCAATGCCGTAACGGGTGAAGTCACGGCCCCCGCCGAGGCGAACGGTGTGATTCAGGAACTCGCAAACGTGAAAGCGGAATTGGAAAAGGTCATGAAGCAATCGCAAGGCCAATCCGCCGTGATTCGCAAGTTGACGGATCAGGTGGAGACGTTGAGCAAGCCAAAGGAAGCCGCGGCAGACGAGAAGCCGAAAGGCCCGTTGGCTACGAAGTTGGCCGAGATGGAGGCAAGACTCCGGGAAGGGGAAGCGCGGACGGCTCGCGCCCGCATGACGGGCCTGATGCGGTCTGTGGAGAGCCAACTCACTTCCGCCGGAGTGCGCCCCGGTCTGGCCAAACTTGCAACAGAATCAATCGTTGGCCGGGTCAAGGATCACGTTTCGTTTGATGACTCGGAAACGGCAGTTTTGAAACTCGGAGAGGAAACGGTGACGATTGAGGATCACGTCGCCACGTTCCTGTCCACAGATGACGGAAAAGAGCTTCTGCCGGAGAAAGACAAGCCGAAGCTCGCCGGTTTGGTGAAAGGCTCGGTATCTTCGGCCGGGAAGCTCCGGGTGACGCAAGCCGACCTCACGTCTGGTCGGTTCAAGTTGGAAGATGTTATGGCCGGAAGAGTGATTTTGACAGACGGCTAGGAAGCCGTCGCACTTTCCGGCGAGGAAATAGCACAGGAGAGAAGTCATGAGCAATACTTTCGCAACGGAACTCATGCCGCGCATTCTCGCCGGAGCGCTGCAAGTTCTCCGTGAGGAAATGGTCATCGCGTCGAAGGTCACGAAGGATTACAACGGCGCCGCCGCGCAACTCGGTCAGACGGTCAGCATTGCCGTCCCCCAGGCGATGGACAGCTACAGCATCACGCCCGCGGCGACCCCGCCGGCCCTGGTGGACGCGAAGTTCCTGGCCAAGACGATCACCATCGACACCTGGAAGGGCAGCCGGTTCCACCTCACCAGCGCCGACGTTCTGAACTACAACGCGGCCAACTCCATGTTCGTCCCGAACCAGATTGCCGAAGCCGCTCGTCGTCTCGCGCGGGACGTGAACCAGGCGATCTATGCCAAGTACACCAAGATCTACGGCTACACCGGCAACGCTCTGGCCAGCCTGTTCGCGTCGAACATCAACGCGACGGCGGAAGTGGACTATCTGCTGAATTTCCAGCTTTGCCCGCCGAGTCCCCGGATCATGGCTGTCACCCTTCTCGGTCGCCAGGCTGCGTTGCAGCTTGACGACGTGAAGAAGAACCCCCAGCTTGCCGGCGACACGGAAGCCTTCCGTCGCGCCAGCCTCGGCATGATCTACGGCATGGACGTGCTGCATGATCGTGACGTGCCGACCCATGACGGCAGCGCCAGCAACATCACCGGCACCCCGAACATCGCCGCGAACGTGGCGAAGTACGGGACCACGGTCACGGTCACGGCGAACGCGACTCAGAGCGCCAATCTGGTTGCGGGCGACGTGGTTCGGTTCACCGGCGGCTCGGGCGCGAACGTGTATTATTCGGTTCAGGACACGCTCACCCTCGCCGCGAACGGCACGGAAACCATCGAACTGGATCGTCCGGTCGAAACGGCTCTGACCATCGCGGACAAGATGTACCTTGTGTCCGCGGCCAACAGCGCCCCTCAGTACATCGCCGGCGATCCG
>JBDKSR010000297.1:0-6838 GCA_039680545.1 Bryobacteraceae bacterium
AAGACGCCGAAAATGCTTACCGCGCCCGCGATTACGGAAAAGCCAGGGAGCTTCATCTGCGACTTCTCGAAGAATCGGGCGAGAAACCGCTCCACGCGAAGGCGTATTATGGACTGGCGCGGATAGCTGCGCTTCAGAACGACCCGGAACTGGCCGAGAGGCTCTTTCAGAAAACTCTCGAGCTGGATCCAGAACCTCAGGACAAAGCGTGGGCGTTTGTGTACCTTGGAAGGTTGGCGGATCTTGCCAACTTGCGAAAAGAGGCGGGAGCTTACTATAAGGCGGCTCTGGACGTAAATGGAGGCTCTGCCGCGGCACGCAAGGCGGCGCAGCAAGGATTGCAGGATTCTTTCGGAAAGGATAAGTAAGCAGAGATCCGGTCAGGTAAGGCTGGCGCGGGTCGGACTTAGGAGTCATTCATGAGTATGCGAGTTTTTTTGAAAGTTGCCCTCGGTGTCGCGTTCGCCGTTGGGCTTTTGTGTGCCCAACAAGGCGGGCCGAAACCATTGACAGTCAAGTCGAAGGGCGAGGCTGACGCTGTGATGGCGTTCCAGACTGCGTTGCAGTCGCAGAACCCGGACACGATCATCAAGGCAGCCGATGACCTGGTGACGAAATACGCCGACTCGGACTTCAAAACCTTCGCGCTGTATTACTCGGCGGAAGCCTACAACATGAAAAATGACTATGACAAGACGGTCATTTTCGCCGAACGTACGTTGCAGGCGGATCCCAAGCACTATCAGGCCATGCTTCTACTCGCTGGCGCCATGGCCCAGCGCACCAGGGAGCACGATCTCGATAGGGAAGAGAAGCTCGGGACGGTAGAGAAGTACGTTAAGCAGGCGGACGAGATCCTGAAGACGGCTCCAAAGCCAAACCCGAACCTTCCCGACGACCAGTGGGAGATGCTGAAGAAGAACTTCGCTTCTCAAGGCATGGAGGCTCTTGGCCTCGCGGCACTCGCAAGGAGTCAGTACGACAAGGCGGCGGACCAGTTCAAGAAGGCTATGGAACTGGACGCGACTCCCAACCCGGGAACGATGCTCCGGCTTGCTATCGCCTACGACAAGAGCCAAAAGTACGACGACGCTCTTGCGATTCTGGACAAGATAATGGCGCTGCCGAACCTTCATCCTCAGATCAGGCAAGTCGCGCAAGCCGAGAGAGTGCGCGTTATCCAGGCGAAGGGCGGCAGTGATGCCAAGGCTCCCTCACCCGGTGTGCCGCCGGCCCAAGGCGGAACGAAGCAGCCCTAATCGTTTGTAAGCCATGCGCGCGGAACTGGACGTCCTTGAAGAGGCGATCGGATATCGCTTCCGCGAGCGCGACATCCTGTCCCGCGCGCTCACGCACACTTCGCTTGTTCACGAGAAGGCCGCCGCCGGAGAACCCACGCTCGGTGACAACGAGCAAATGGAATTCCTGGGTGACGCCGTCCTGGGCTTTCTGGTCAGCGAAGTCCTCGTTGCCGAATACCCCTCGTTGCCTGAGGGGGAACTCTCTAAACTCAAAGCCCATCTTGTTAGTGCTACTCACCTGCACTGCGTAGCCCAGAAGTTGGACCTCGGCGAGTACCTTTTGCTCGGAAGGGGAGAGGAACTGACGGGCGGCAGGGGGAAGAAAGCACTCCTTGCGGATGCCGTCGAGGCGCTCATCGCCGGTGTCTATCTGGACGGCGGAATCGATGCGGCGCGGCGGCTGGTTAACCAGCATGTAACCAGCGATCTGGCGACCCTCTGGGCCGGGGCGGCGCTTCCCATAATCGACTTCAAGAGCGCTCTTCAGGAACTTGCCCAGGCGCGGAAATTGCCTCCGCCCCGGTACTCCGTCGTCAAGGAACGCGGCCCGGAACATGCCAAGACGTTCACTGTTGAGGTGCGCGTCGGGCACGATTTTGCCGCGAATGCCGATGCGCTCTCCAAGAAGAGTGCCGGCCAAAAAGCGGCGCAATCTCTGTTGGAGAAGCTCACGGCGGAATCAGCCTGACGCCCCCAGGCTCTAGTTCGACCGCTTGAGCAACTCGAGGATGTCGGCTAGCTCCTTGCGGATTGTTTCGAGCGCGGGAGGGGCCCCGAACAGAGCGGCCTGAGAGACGGCACGTGCCGGTGGTGGCGTCTCTCGCTTCGGACGTTTTTCGAGGTACTTGCGGGCGCCCTCAATCGTGTAGCGCTTCTCGTAAAGCAGTCTTTTCACTTCCAGAAGAAGTTCCACGTCCCGCCGCCTGTACAGGCGCCGTCCCGTGCCTGTCTTTTTCGGAGAAAGGGCGGGGAATTCCTTCTCCCAGAAGCGCAGTACGGACGTAGCTACCCCGACCAACTGGCTGACTTCGCCGATGCGAAAGTACAGCCGGTCCGGAATTTGAGGCGAATTCTCTTCCAGGGGCAGGTCGGCCATGTTTGCCGGTACAACAATCGTCATGGTACGGAATGAAGCCCTCCGCGTCAACTTCTTCTAACGGGTTGGCGTCAGACCGCAGTCTACGCTATCCTTCTGGTCTTCATGCGCACGATGTACTTTATCGGCGTGGCGACGGGTCTTTCCGCGATCCACGCCATATTCCCCCGATGGGCGAAACTGGCGGGAATCGGCGACGCGTGGCTCAAGGGTGTGGATCTTCCATTGGGGTCGCCGCCCGAAGCATACTGCGAGGCAGTCCGGCAGGTCCGGGATGATCCCGACTGTTGGGGAGCGCTCGTAACCAGTCACAAAACCGCGCTTTATGAGTCTGCGTGCGGCCTTTTCTCCCATTTTGACGATGCCGCGCAAACTCTGGGCGAAGTCAGTTGCATCGTCCGCCGTGACGGGTTTCTGACCGGGTTGGCGACCGACACCCTGACTGTGGGTCTGGCGCTGCGCGACATACTGGCGGGTGAACCATTTCACGGAGAGGTCCTGATCATGGGCGCCGGAGGAGCCGGAGTCGCGCTTTCGGTTCATCTGAGGCGCTGCCACAAGCCCGCGCGTGTGATTCTGACTGACGTGTCCCCCGGCCGGATCGTGGTAGCGAGCGAGATAGCCCCGGCTGAATGTATGTTGGTGGATGCGCCGGAGGATCACGACCGGTTAATTGGAGAACTCCCACCGGGGGCACTGATAGTGAATGCCACAGGGACGGGAAAGGACAGGCCCGGCTGTCCGGTCACGCTGTCGGCGCGTATTCCGGCAGGGTCGATTGCCTGGGACTTCAACTATCACGGCGATCTCAATTTCCTGAGTATTGCCAGGGCGCTCGGCGCGCGTGCCGTGGACGGCTGGGACTATTTTCTGCATGGCTGGAGCCAGATCATGTCGAGGGTATTCGATTTCGATTTGACCCCGGAATTGTTTGACGCAATGCGCCGTGAGGCGGAGAGTGGGAGGGCTTGACAGAGTGGCTCAATTAGTCGGGATTCATCCGGTACTGGAGGCATTACGGGCGGGGCGCCCCTTCGACCGCGTCTTGATCGCAAAAGGTGCGGGCGGAGCCAGGCTGCAGGAAATCGTGGACCTGTGCCGCCGCTCCTCGGTGCCCACCCGGTTCGAGCCGCGAGAGATTCTCGACCGTATGGCGAGCGGCGCCCCGCATCAGGGGGTGATCGCCCTGGGCGCTGCCCATGACTACGCCTCGTTCGACAAAGTGCTCGAAACGGCCCGCAGCGTCGTACTGCTCGACGGTGTCGAGGACCCTCACAACCTGGGCGCGATTGTCCGTACGGCACATGCCGCCGGGGTGGACGCCATTGTGGTCCCGGAGCGGCGAGCGGCGGGTATCACGGACGTCGTTGCCAAAGCCGCTGCGGGTGCCCTCGAATACCTGCCCGTGGTGCGCGTGAACAATCTGAACCGGGCAATCGAGGCCCTGAAAGAGCGGCACTTCTGGATTTACGGCCTCGACGAACGGGGCGAGCACTCCTATGACACGGTCGACTATGCCTCTCCGACCGCCTTCGTGTTTGGCGGCGAGGGGAAGGGCTTGCACCAACAGGTAAGGGAGCACTGCGACTTCCTCGTGCAGATCCCAATGGCAGGCCGGATCTCATCGTTGAACGTCTCGGTGGCCGCCGGTGTGGTCCTTTTTGACTGGAAACGGCGGAACGCAAAACGCTGACTTTACGGAGACGCCTCTCTAGTCGGATACAATCGAATTTTATGCGCTCGATTCTAACGGTAGCCGCGCTGCTTACGGCAGCGCTCGGGCAGCCGTGTGCCAATGCGGCCCAGCCTGTCCGGGCCCGGCACGCCATGGTCGTGACGCGGGAACCGCACGCGACCGATGCGGGCGTCGCAGCCCTGCGCGCGGGCGGAAACGCCGTCGACGCCGCGGTCGCAGTTGGTTTTGCTCTGGCTGTGACGCATCCGGCGGCGGGCAACATCGGCGGCGGGGGATTCATGCTCATCCGCTTCGCCGATGGCCGCACCACTTTTGTGGATTTCCGCGAGCGCGCGCCTCAGAAAGCCTCTCGTGACATGTATCTTGGTCCCGGCGGCACTCTGGTAAAGGACAAAGAGGTTGGATACCGCGCGGCCGGCGTCCCCGGGACGGTGCGTGGCCTCGATCTGGCGCATAGAAAGTATGGAAGCAAGCCGTGGCGAAGTCTTGTCACACCGGCTGTAAGGCTGGCCCGCGACGGTTTCCCGGTTTCCTGGGGGCTGGCGCAGTCCCTTCGCGGGACCTCCGTGCTTGGTCAGTTCCCGGAATCTCGCCGGATCTTTCAAAAGAGCGGCAAGTATTACGAGCCCGGGGAAATCTTCCGCCAACCGGAACTGGCTGCGACGCTGGAGCGTATCGCACGTCTCGGAGCGGCTGACTTTTACAAAGGCGAAACGGCGCGCCGCCTCGCCTCAGCCATGGCGTCTCACGGGGGGCTGATTTCACTCAAGGATCTGAAGGATTACGCGGCCGTTGAGCGGACTCCACTTCGCGGCAGCTACCGGGGATACGAGATTCTGACGGCTCCTCCGCCCAGTTCCGGTGGCGTCGGCATCCTCCAGATGATGGGAGTTCTCGAAGGTACTGGTTACGAAAAGTCAGGCGCCGGGTCCGCGGATTCCATCCATTTCGTGGCCGAGGCGATGCGCCGTTACTTCGCCGCGCGAAACACCTACTTGGCTGATCCCGATTTCGTCCGAGTCCCCGTCGCGGGGCTGCTTGATAAGCGGTACATCGCCAAAGTTCGGGGTTCGATCGACCCTCAGCGGGCCACTCCGAGCGCGGATGTGAGCGCTCTCGACCCCGTTGGATACGAAAGCTCCGACACGACCCACTACTCGATCGTCGACGCTGCGGGCAACGCTGTGAGCGTCACCTACACGGTTAACGGCGGTTACGGCTGTGGAGTCACCGTGCCGGGACTTGGTTTCCTGCTGAACAATGAGATGGACGACTTCAGCACCAAGCCGGGCGCGGCGAACGCCGCAGGCCTCGTTCAAGGCGAGGCGAACGCGATTCAGCCGGGCAAGCGGCCGCTCTCCTCGATGACGCCGACCATCGTTTTGCGTGATGGGCGCCTGTACATGGTGGCCGGCTCTCCGGGCAGCGGACGGATCATCAACACGGTGCTGCAGGTGCTTCTCAACGTCATCGATTTCGGAATGAACCTGCAGGACGCCGTTGACTGGCCCCGGTTCCATCATCAGTGGAAGCCCGACAAGCTGTTTGTGGAGCGCGGCATCTCGCCTGATACGCTGGCGCTGTTGCGCGCGCGCGGGCACACGATTGAGACGGTCCGCGGGATCGGCGAAGCGGCCGCGATCCTCTCGGACGGAGGATGGCTGCAAGGAGCGGCGGACTCTCGCATGGAAGGCAAGGCAAACGGTTACTGAAACGCATGGACAATTTCTTATCGACGCATGTGATCGTTAACCACCGGCTCACAACCGTGTGGCTTGACAGGATTTGGCTCGCGGGTATCCCCGCGGTCGAGATCTTTTGCGGGAGGCAGCACCTCGATTACCACAATCGGGCCCAGATTGACGAACTGGCCCACTGGTTCGACGACGCGGAATTGAAACTGCACTCTCTACACGGCCCGATCTTCACCGACGAAGTCTGGGGACGCTCCGGGCCACACTCCATCATCTCGATCACCGAGACCGCGAAGCCCCGGCGCATAGAAGCCGTCGACGAGATCAAGCGCGCTCTTGAAATCGCCGAGGTGATCCCGTTCAAGTACTTCATCCAACACATCGGCACGGCTGACGAAGAGTACGACGAACGCAAAGTCGAGGCCGCGTTCAATTCGCTCGAAGAGCTGAGCAACTTCGCCCGGCAGCGCGGCGTGCGGCTCCTGCTCGAAAACATCCCGAACGGTTTTTCGAGCGCCGAACGGCTTGTTTACTTCCTTGGTGAGACGCACCTCGATCTGGACTTCTGTTTCGACACGGGTCACGCTCACATGAACGAGGGCATCCCGGTGGCATTCGATCGAATGAAGGAACGCATCCGCTCCACTCACGTCCACGATAACGACGGTGTCGCGGATAAACACCTCTTCCCGACCCTCGCGCCGGAAGGTTCCATAGACTGGAAGAAAACGATGGAATTATTCCGCTCGCGCCCGGGGCAGTTTCCGCTGCTGCTGGAGCTGAAGGATTCCGCCGAAGTGGAACACCCTATCGATGATGCAAAGCGTGTGTTTGCGAACCTGGAGAGCCTTTAAATGAATTCCGATACAACACCTCGCCGCATCACAATTGCGGAGGCTGGCGCCCATGCGGGCGAGACCGTTACCATCCCCGGCTGGCTGTACAACTTGCGCAAGTCGGGCAAGATCGTCTTTCCTATTCTTCGCGACGGTACAGGCATCATGCAGTGTGTCGCGGTAAAGAGCCAGCTCCCCGAGGAATTGTTCAATAC
>JBDKSR010000298.1:0-2796 GCA_039680545.1 Bryobacteraceae bacterium
GGCAGATCACGATCGAGATGATCCGGCAGAAACTGGGTGGCGCGCCACAGACGACCTATGAAGTGACTCTCGTTACGAAGGACCACCGAAGAGTAACGGTTGAGGTCAGCACGCGGCTTCTGTTCCGTAAAGGCATCCCAGTCGGCGTCCAGGGTATCGCCCGCGATATTACGGAACGCAAGCGGACCGAGTCGCAGTTGCGCCTGCTCAAGTCGGTCGTCGTGAACTCCAACGACGGAGTAATGGTGGCCGAGGCCGATGCCAGCGACCCGCTCGCCTCGAAGATTGCCTATGTGAACGAGGCGTTCACGCGGATCACCGGATATGCGGACGTCGAGGCCGTCGGCAAGACGCCGCGAATTTTGTACGGGCCGAAGACGGACGCCGCCCTGCTTGAACGCGTTCGCAGTGCTGTCAGGAAGTGGGAGTCAACGCGCGTTGAGGTGATCCATTACCGGAAGGACGGCTCCGAGTTCTGGGTCGATCTGAATGTTGTTCCCATCATGGACGAGCGGGGCGCCTTCACCTACTGGGTGTCTGTGCTTCGCGAAACAACCGACCGGAAGCGTGCCGAGATCCTGGAGCACGATCGCAACCGCGCGCTGGAACTCGTTGCGAGCAACGGCCCGCTCGAAAATGTCCTCGAGCGGTTGGCCAATCTGGTGGAGAATCAGTGCTCGGATCTCGCCTGTTCGGTCCTGCTCGTGCGGGACGGCCGTTTACGGCGCGGCGCTGCCCCGAGCCTGCCCCGTACGATTGCGGACGCTTTTGACGGAATGGAAGTGACCGCCGCGGCGGGTCCCTGCGAAACAGCGCTCCACGGCAAACCGTTGTTTATCCCCAACGCCGCCGCGAATCCGTCGTTCCAGGATCAGGCCGGAGCTTTGCGCAACTTGGGCCTGCGCGCCTGCTGGTGCTTTCCGATCCTCTCCGGGGAGGGGCACATTCTCGGCGTGTTCGTGATCTATTTTCGCGAGCAGCGGGAACCGGCGGCTTCCGAAGTCGAGCTTATGGAGATGGTCAGCCGGCTGGCGGCTGTTGCCGTCGAACAGCGGGACCTCAACGACCGGCTTGCCTACCAGGCGATGCACGACGCCCTGACGGGCCTTCCCAACCGATTTCTGTTCGAGGACCGATTGCATCAGGCTCTCGCGCAGGCTAAGCGCCATGACTGGCACGTGGCTGTCCTGTTCATCGATCTCGACCGTTTCAAACAGATCAACGATACATTGGGGCACTCGGTCGGCGATGGGCTGTTGCAGCAAGTGTCGCGGCGCCTGGAGACTTGCCTTCGCCGGACCGACAGCCTCGCGCGAATGGGCGGCGACGAATTCCAGCTCATCCTCAGTGAGCTTCGGGATCCTCAGGACGCCCTGCGCGTCTCTCAGAAGCTGCTCGACGCGCTGAAAGCTCCGTTTCGCGTCGATACTTACGAGCTTTTTGTCACCGCCTCCATCGGCATCAGCCTCTTCCCACGGGACGGCCGGGACGCCGCGACTCTGCTTCGCAACGCTGATAGCGCGATGTATAGGGCGAAGAACCAGGGGAAGAATAGCTTCCAGTTCTTCACGCCCGAACTCGGCGCGACGGCTCTCGAACAGCTCGAACTGGAGAACGATCTCCGGCGGGCGATGGCCAAGGGCGAGTTGCAGCTCTATTACCAGCCCCAACTCGAAATCAATGGACGGCTCGTTGGGCTGGAAGCGCTGCTGGTGTGGAACCATCCCAAACTCGGCCTGATACCGCCCATGCAGTTCATCCCGTTGGCGGAGGAAAGCGGGTACATCGTAGAGATCGGCGAGTGGGTGCTGGTGGAAGTATGTCGGCAGAGCGCCGCGTGGCGCCAGGCGGGCTATGATCCGGTGAAAATAGCGGCTAACGTTTCGTCCATGCAGTTCGCCCGGGCTGATTTCGTGAGTGTCGTGTCCCAAGTGCTTGCACAGAGCAACGTCGATCCGTCCGGCCTTGAACTGGAACTCACCGAGAGCGTCGTCATGCGCGAGTTTGAGGAATCGAGCCGCCAGTTGGAGCGTCTGCGCGCGCTGGGCGTCAGCATCGCTATCGACGATTTCGGAACCGGTTATTCATCCCTGAGCTACCTGCGCAATCTTCCGATCGACACGATCAAAATCGACCGCTCCTTCATCAAGGAACTGGACGTCGGTTCCAGCACGATGCCGCTGGTTCAGGCCATCGTCTCGCTGGCGCACGGTCTTGGACTGAATGTGGTTGCGGAGGGCGTGGAGACGGAAACGGAATTGCGCGCTTTGCGGTCGGTCGGTTGCGACCAGGTTCAGGGGTACTACCTCGGTGAGCCTTTGCCGGCTGAGTCCGTGGAACGGTTGCTCCATCGCGAAGCCGGGATTCCATCCTGAGGGAGTCCGGGCGCAGGTTGCTCGCGCTCAGTTTCGTGGTAAGATCGAAAACGCCCCGACGAGAAGGGGACCAAGAAATTGCAGCTCTAGGGTCAAGTCTGTTTGACGCGGCAAAGGGGTCCGGCCGAAACCGGGCCCCTTTTGCTTTTTACCGCGCGTGACTCTTGAGGAACTTCACCCCATCAAAAGCGATCATCTCCGCCTCCGGCGCAAGGTCGCGCCAGATGCAGGCGGCTGCCGCGAGTTCCTTGATCGCGTACCCGAAGCTCTCGATCACCAGCCAATCGTCGTAGCCCAAGTCGCGCAGCGCCGCGAACACCGCATTCCAGTCGACGTGTCCGCTGCCGGGAGTCCCGCGGTCGTTCTCGCAGGTGTGGACGTGCTTCAGGTGCTTGCCGGTAGCCCGGAGCGCCTTCCCGAC
>JBDKSR010000299.1:0-3668 GCA_039680545.1 Bryobacteraceae bacterium
AATCATGTTTTGGCGAATGTCTGTAGCTACGGCTAGAGCAGACACCTTTCCAGAAGATCCAGATCGCGCAATTTGTTCATAGCTTTCTGCATAAGCCACAAGCGGATGCTCTGTTGCAACCGGCTCCCGCTTCATGGGCTGCACTGGTGCGGCGTAAGGCTTTTTTGCATATTTCCATCCCCAGCAAAAGAACCCAAAATAGGTAGCGTGCTCTGAGACAGTCCACCTTTCCGGTTCAAATAAAATCGTTTTCAAGTCAGAAAATGCGTCTAGCTTTGCTTTTAATTCGTCATCAATCGGCTCCTGCTTCACACAATCCGCTAATGTTTTATCCCTGACGTAGTTTGTGAGCCTACAAAGCTGAACGTCATATTTAAGCGCCACATCAAGAGGAAGACCTGCACTTATACAATCTGACATCAGAGTAGGTTCATGTTTCTCCAACCTTGCCAGTTCTTCATCCGCTTCGTTCAGAAACTGAAGTATATTGTCCTCGACGCCATGACCAATGCAAGTAATACCGCAGCCAAATTTCTGAACTGCAACATAAGTTCTACATTTCTCTAATGCTTTTTTAATTCTGTTCATTAGTTTTCTCCTTACATTTAGCAATAGCTTTGATTGCTAACTCTGACTTGCCAACACTGCTCCAACGATCAGATGCAATGTCATCTAACACATCCAGCAAGTAGTCGCGCTGCTGCAAAAGAGAATCATGGTATTGGTTGTCAGTCATTACGGCAGTAGAGATTGCAGTTGCGCGACATTCCAATGCAGTTGCGCGATCTTTCAAATATGAAACAACGCAATCAGTGCACGCTACACCGCCTGATTCTGTCTCTCCTGCTATCTGACACTCAAGAATGGTCTCGCCGCACGATTCGCATTCAACTGTTTCCTGCTCTTCCATAGCAGCGTCTATCGCTGAAAGAGCTTCTCGTGTTTTGCGATGGTGTCGCGCAGTCGGATGGTTCTCTAGCAAGTGCAAAATAATCTCGCGTGACAGCTTCAGCGCTTCAGTTGTTTTGTTCATTCCTCTTCCCCTTCGGTATCGTCTTCGTACCAGGCCCGTGCACGAGCCTGTTGGTTCTGCTGCTGGCTCTGCGGAATGAAACCAGCCTTGGGCGCCTGCGCTGGGTTCGAGGATGTCGTTGTGCCAATGAGGTTGTAGGTCTGGTCGTAGTAGTAGGTCACGCCACCGGGCACGGTGACGGCGGAGCCTATTGGCGTACCTGTCGTGCTCCACATGTAGGTCACTTGCGCGTAGGCGCATTGCGAGAGGGCGATGGTAGCGATAGCGGCTGCGATGATGTGTTTCATGGTGTTCTCCTTAATGGGTGGACGCCCTGCTTGCAGTTCCCGCTGCACGATCCTCAGAGATTAGTTGATCGGTGCAGGGCGTCCGAAGGTGGTTAAGCGGCTTGCTTCTGATTGAACTGGCGCAGCGAAGACGTACCGAACTCGTCGTCGCCTTCGAGCACGGAGACGCAGGCATGGGCGGCGAGCGCCATACGCTTGTCGGCGTCGGCCAAAGCCTTCCAGTCGGCAACCTTGATCTGCTCATTGTAATGACCTTCTGCGATCACCTGACCGTCTTTGCGCAGACCTTCGGCAAACGACTCGTAGCCAAGGGCGGCCACCTTGTCGGCCAGGGCGATAAACTGCATGGCGGTGTAGCCGGCGAACTCGCTCACCAGATCGTTGGCGTCTTCCATTGGCGCGGACTCTGGTTCCGAAGTGTCTTCCTGTGCGGCCAGCTGAAACACCGGCTCTGGATTGTTGCGCGGGTCAAGACCACCATCCGAAACGATGTCGCTGTACTGCGCGACCGGCTCTGCCGGCGTTGTTGGCTCGGCCACCGGCTCCGGTGCCTTTGCTGCTTCGAGCTCTGCACGCATCCGCTCGAGCTCTGCACGCTGGCGATCCAGTTCCTCACGCTCGGCTTTCAAGCGGGCGGCTTCTTCTTCGCGTGCCTTGGTTGTGACGTGCAGGGTTTGCAGGGCGATGAGCGCACCTTCTTTTGCAGCTTGTGCCTCGGCTGCGAACTCGGCGTAGCTGTCGTCAATTTGCAGCGGCTCCAGTTCGTCGATGGTTGTTGCGATGTCTTCTGCCGAATCGTTGGCAGAATCGAACGGCAGGCGCTTGATGAAGTCGATCTTGGTGCGGATAGCGGCAACACGCTCACGCTCTACCCGTTCACGTTCAAGCTTCTCTGCCTCCTTGCGCTGTTCCTCGGCCTTGATCTGCTTGTCGATTGGGTCTTCCAGCGCCGTCAGACGGGCGGTGATTTCCTTGGCTTCGGAGTCGATCAGCTGGCAGCGGCGTAGCGCCGGCTCTTTAATCTCCTTGCGCATCTTCTCGAGGCCGAAACGGATGTCGCGCAGTTCCTTGCGGGCGGCGAGCGCATCCTTCATGCCCTTGGGCGTTTCGACCGGGAACAGAACCTTCTCGTACTTCGAGCGCAGATCGGCCAGTGCGGCAGCCGTGGCGTTGTATTCGGCGATCTCGGTGGTGATGGTGGTTTCGATGATGTCAGTCATGGTTAATTCTCCTGTTTGTTTTTGATGTTTGCCTTCTCGTAGGCGAGTACGTCTTCCATTCGATAGCGAATGGTGTGATTGCCTATGGTGATGAAAGGGCAGCCTTTGCCCTCCCGTCTCCACAGCTGCAAAGTGCGGGGGGAAATTCCCCACCGCTTTGCCAGTTCGGTTTCAGTCAATGGGCGGTCCATGGATTACTCCGCCGCCATCTGCTGATCGGTCTGTTCGATCATATCGACGAACGACTGATCCACTACGCCGACCGGCTCGGCCTGCTGGATCGTCACCGGCTCCTGCTTCTTGTTGGCGCCGACGATGGCAGCGACACGCGACGGGCGACCTTCTGCAATCGCTGGGGCTGGCGTTGGTTTTGGCGTCACGTCAACCACACGGTTAGCGTCAACGATGCGGCTGGCCTCGTCCTCGTCATAGATGCCAGCAAAACCGAAGGCGATGCGAGCGCCCTGGATCAGCGTCTTGTGGCGCAGGAAGCGCTTGGTGTGCGTCTGCCATGGGCCAGCGTATCCGCCATCCTTGCCGCGTGGCGCTTGGTACACCTCGTCAAGGTATTCCCGAACGATGGTCGGCTTGTCCCGGTCCTTGCGGTAGATAACGACCTCGCACCACTCCGGGCAGGGCTTGCCGCCGATAGGGGTGACAATCTCTTCGGAGTAGTTGAACTCCATGCCGTTGAAACATGGGTGTTCGTTGATGATCCGCGACCAGCCATCGACGCCAACGACCGGGACAATCGCGCCCTTGTCGGAGAAGGCGTAAATCTCCTTCGTGAACGGGTTTAGCTTGTACTGGTCGGCAACGATCAGCAGGGCGGCCATCTGTTCATTGGTGACGATGGTGTCGCCGCGCTGGCGAAAGGCTGTCGCCTTGAGGGTATCCATGAGTTTTGCCGGCTCAATGTGATAGCGGTCGGCGAACCGCGACACGAGAGAAGGCTTGCTGGACTTTGTGACTTCGTTAGACATTATTTGCTCCTGTTTGGTAGTGTTTGGTGCGATTAACCCTGAACGTGAACGACGGTCACGATCTTGAAAACGCGGTCTGGGTTGAGCGTCGTCAGTAGCTCCAGGTCTTCCTGTGCTCTTTCGTCACTCTCGAAGGTGCGCACGA
>JBDKSR010000300.1:0-3215 GCA_039680545.1 Bryobacteraceae bacterium
CGTGACGGACCGCCTCGTCAGCAAGATCGACTGGCAGTCGACTTACGTCAACGCCTTCACCTCAGGAGCGCTGTCGGCTGTTCGTGTGCCGCTCCACTTTCCGACTGACCGTGAGTGCCTGGAGAGAATGGCGCGAACGGTTGGGAAGCTATCACAAGAGGAAGTGACAATCGGCAGGATCAGGAATACGCAGGAGTTGGGTTTGATGCTGCTGACTGAGAACTTGCTGCCGGAGGTGTCGACAAACCCCGCCATCGAAGTGCTGGAGGAACCGCACGAGATGGAATTCGACGAAGAGGGCAACCTGCTTCCGTTTTGAGTCCCACGAAGCTGCCCAGAAGCTGCCAGGTACCAGGGAACTCAATATACAAACGCAGGTTGCCCAATTGCCTGCAGAACCGGTCAACTGAAAACGGCGTCCAGCCGCCGGTGCCGCATGAGGTTGGAACCACGTTCGCTCTAGCCGCCGCCCGCAACCAACACGCTGCCGATCTTGCTGAAGATCGTGCTGATGCTGGTTGAAACAGTCGGCATGATGGCGCCCGCAGCAACGGCCACGAATCCCGCCATAAGGGCGTATTCGATCAGATCCTGGCCTTGGGTATCCGTCCAAAACTGCCTGATACGGTCCTTCATACTCTGTTGTTCTCCTCTCCCTGAGCTTTGGAAAAAAGGTGACAGAGTGAAGTTAACATCCGTCTGAAATCCGAGGAATCAGCGGAAGGCCCTACCAAGGGACGCAGGAACCCCTGAGTCACTGGAACTGTTTTACTGTACCGTTCTAGAACCCAAGTCAGGACTGAAGGATGTCCATACGTTTAGCCACCCGGACAAGGACATCAACAGCCCGGTCCAACTGATCCTTCGTATGGGTAGCCGTCACGATGGTGCGGATGCGCGCTTTGCCGCGAGGCACGGTAGGAAATCCGATGCCGGTGGCGAAGACGCCTTCGTCAAAGATAGCGCGCGAAAACGCATAGGTTTTCGCCGCATCGCCGATCATGACAGGCGTGATGGGTGTCTCGCTCGCGCCGGTATCGAAGCCGTTCGCGCTGAGCGCCTCTTTGAAGTACCGGGTATTGTTCCAGAGGGTTTCGACGCGTTCGGGTTCCTGCTCCAGAAGGTCGAAAGCGGCAATACAGGCAGCCGCGACCGCGGGTGGATGCGACGTCGAGAACAGGAACGGCCTGGCGCGCTGGTACAGGTAGTCGATGAAATCCCGGCTGCCGCAGACGTACCCGCCGAGCGATCCGATCGCTTTCGACAATGTTCCGACCTGAATCTGCACGCGGCCGTGCAAGCCGTAATGATCGACCGTGCCGCGGCCCGCGCGCCCGAGGACGCCGGAAGAATGGGCATCGTCGATCATCATGATCGCTCCGTGCTTCTCCGCAACCCCGACCAATCCCGGCAATGGGGCAATGTCGCCGTCCATCGAGAAAACACCATCCGTGATCAGAAGCTTGTGCCCGGGCTGGCCGTCGAGTTCGGTAAGCTTCGCCTCGGCATCGGAGACGTCGCGGTGGCGGAACACGTGTATCTTCGCTTTCGACAGACGGCAGCCGTCGATAATGCTGGCATGGTTCAGTTCGTCGGAGATGATATGGTCATCCGGTCCCAGAACCGCTGAAACGGTGCCGGAATTCGCGGTAAAACCGGACTGGAAAACAACACACGCCTCGACGTTCTTGAACCGGGCGATCCGCCGTTCGAGCTCCATATGAATCGCCATCGTCCCGGAGATTGTGCGGACAGCGCCGGAGCCGACGCCCAACTTCCGCGTCGCATCGATGGCGGCCTCGACCAGCTTGGGGTGATTGGCCAGGCCCAGGTAGTTGTTGGAGGCGAGATTGATCACCTCGCGTCCATCAAACCGGGAGACAGGCATACAGGCCGATTCGAGTTGGCGAAGGGACTGATACGTCCCCGCCGCGCGCCATTGATTCAGTTGGTCAGTGAGGTAAGAGAGCGGATCATGCATTAGAACTAGTGTCTCCTTTAGCCGATCATAGCGCGACGCACAATGTCGCGGCGCGAAAGCGGCGCTTTGACGATAAACTAGACGACAGTACCGAATGAAAGGCTCTTACATGCATTCTCGCCGCCAATTCACACATCTTTGCGCTTCGGCTCTTGGAACAGCGATCGCCGGATCGAGCCGGCTCAGCGCCGCTTCCAATGGAGCGATTCAGAAAGCGATGGAGGCAGTACGAGCGGCGATTCCCACAGCGCAGGCGGACCCGGAGCGGCCCGTCTACCATTTCCACCCGCCGGCGCAGTGGAACAACGATCCGAACGGGACCATCTTTTACAAGGGCTGGCATCATCTCTTCTATCAGCACAACCCATATGATTCCGTCTGGGGTCACATGCACTGGGGCCACGCTCGCAGCCGCGATCTGGTGGACTGGGAGCATCTTCCGATCGCGCTGGCTCCGTCGATCGATGACGGAGAGGATCACGTTTACTCCGGCGGCGCGATCCTGGGCCCGGGAGACAAGCCGATGCTCTTCTACACGAGCATTGGCAAGCGAGAACCGGAACAGTGGCTGGCCATGCCAAAGGACGACGACCTGTTGGTCTGGGAAAAATATGCATGGAATCCCATATTGCGGATGAAGCAGCATCGCCACACCAGCGTTTACGAGTGGCGCGACCCGTTCCTCTTTCGGGACGGTGAGCACACCTACCTGGTCACTGGCGGCAATCTCAATCCGCGCGGCGGGCAAGCATCTGTTCAGATCTATCAGGCATCCGGACCGGAGCTCACATCGTGGAAGCACGAGGGTGTCCTGTTCCGCCATCCAAACAAAAACCCGTGGAACATCGAGTGCCCGAACTTCTTCAAACTCGGCGAAAAGTGGGTATTGCTCATATCGCCACACGGGCCAGTCGAGTACTTTGCCGGCATCTTTGACCCCGAGCAACATCACTTTTTCCCGGAGACGCACGGCGTGCTCGACCCGGGCAAGAGTTACGCCAGCAACATCTCATTCGACACAAAGGGACGGTGCATCCTCTGGCTGTGGGGCCGCACGGAAACGCCCGCCGGTAAGGGCTGGAACAACGTCATGGTGATGCCGCGCATCCTGACTCTTGGCGAGGACGGGCATTTACGGCAGAACCCCGCCCCGGAATTTGAGCACCTGCGCACGCACGAACGGAACATGCCCGCCGTGTCGCTCGATAACCAGGCTAAGGCCCTTGCCGCCTCG
>JBDKSR010000301.1:0-1822 GCA_039680545.1 Bryobacteraceae bacterium
TGATAGTCAGGCATGCCTAGGTTCTCGTCAACGATCGTGATTTCCCACTCCGGCGGGGTCAGACCCGCGAGAACCATGAGGCTGAGCGGTTTCCACACGCGGTAGCGGTTCCAGCGGCTCTCCTTGATTCTCACGATACTGACGAGAGGGTTGGATGGGTTGACCAGATACAGGCGCATGGGGCACCTTCTTAGGGTCTGGCGTTGTCCTAAGTATACGCCAGGCCGCATGTCCCCGACTCTCGGCCATGCGGGCGTCAGGATGGTGCGCGCTTGTAGAAGACCCTCTTCGCCTGGGATAGCCCGCCCTCAAATGACAAGGAGACTAGCGTGAAGAATGTTCTTGCAAGCAACTTGGACTTCGCCGTCACAGAGGAATCGAATCGGTCCCTCTTTCAACCGTATGAAGCCATCGAACGTGCCAGCGTGGCGACGGACCGAGATATGGGCGGCTCGAAAGGTTTTGCTTTTGTCGAGATAACGGACCCAGCGGAAGCGGATCGGGAGCACCTTCTAAAGCCAAGGCGGCCTCGTTGTGGAGGGGGTCGCCGCATCAACCGGTTTTGTGAGGCAGAATTGATTATGCTCCGTCTCATCATCCTGTGTCTGACGCTCTCGATTGCCGCGGCCGGCCAGCAGAGTCCTTTCTGTACAGACTGCCAGGCCACGCGAAAGAACCTGCGCGAGTTGTGCGATTACATCCTCGAGAACAAAAGGGACATGCCCACCATCTTCGTGGCCGGCTACTACATGCGCACACTGGTGGCGGGCTATCAGGTCCTGGGCGACCGCCGGTATCTGGACGCTGCCCTGGAGCACGGGGACAAGTTGCTCGCGAAGCAGATGCCGAACGGATACTGGGGCACAGGGTACGGCTCCATTTATCTAGCCGACACAGCGAACGCACTCGGCGAGATCCTCGCTCTCGATAAACATGCCGATGAGACCCGGCGCGCCGCTTATTCCGCTGCCCTGCGCCACTTTGTCGAAGCGATGGAACGCGACGGGCTGATACGGCCCTCGGGCGCGATAGGCACAGGCTTTCGAGCCAAGCGGGACGGCACCATAACCGCACGGTACGACGATGATTACACCATCTCGTCGGCGCTGGTTGGCGGCGAAACCTTCGTCTGGATGTATCGCAAGACCGGCGAGGACCGCTACCGGCAGATCGGTTACCGTGCGATGAACTGGGTATTGAACACGATTCGCAAGGACGGCGTGATCCCATATATTCTGCCTGGGGAATACGCTAACCCCGCGGTTAAGAACGATCCCGAAAACGACTTCAACCTCTGGGTACGTTTGCGCTACACCAACGTGACGTATGCCGGAGAAGGCGTCATCAGTTTCGACTTGCATTGCGACAAGCCTGAGTGGCGTTCGGAACTGCATCGGAAATTCAAGCCGGTGATCGAATTCCTGCTGCGGACACAGAACGCAGACGGCAGTTGGGGAACCCCCAAGCCGATGATCCGGCCGGACACCAACAGGAGCCCGTGGAACCGGCGTCCGTATTCCGACCGCCGCCGCTCGGCAGGCGCGGTTAATGTGCTGACGTGGTGGTACCTGAACGTGAAGAAGGATGCGCGCGTCCTGAAAGCTGTCCGGCGCTTCGACCGGTTCATCACAGATCCCAAGAATGCCGCGGAGTTTGAGATGCTCCACCGGCGTCCCGATCTGAACAAGCCTCCCGAGCCCGGCGCCGCACCTCACTCCGACGCAGACGTGGCAACGGCGCTCACGGGACGGGCTATCGCAGACATCCTGCTGCCCGGCGTGGACGCGAAGTGGTGATCCGAAGGTTCACGGTGTTGTTGCTT
>JBDKSR010000302.1:0-1656 GCA_039680545.1 Bryobacteraceae bacterium
GATGATTACCCGTCTGCGCACCGCAATTCCGAACGCCGTTGCTGGCGCGAACCAATCTCAGCCTGTCCCCGGTGCCACCACCGCAGCGGGCTCCGGGTTCCCACCACCCCCGGCACAAGGGCAGTAACAACTCATGGCTAAGACCGCTAAGCAGTATTTCGAGGAGCTTTGCAAAGAGGCCGGCTACTCTCCCGAGCAGACAGCCGCCCTCACCGCGATGGCATCCGACTCCAAACTGTCCGGGAAACTGGACGAACTGATTGCCAACGGCACCGACAACTATCAGGCCCAGGTGGGCCGGGTGCGCGCCTTGGAATCGAAGATCAACGAGTATGGCGCATGGTATGGCACCGCCGACGCCGAGTACAAGCGCATGCAGACCGAATTGCAGACGCTCAAAGCCCAGGCGATCGCCAGCGGACTCGACCTCACCGACTCCAAGCAGCCCGTAGTCGACCCGTCCAAATTCATCACTAAGGAGGACTTGGCAGCTCAGATTCAGGAACTCGGCTCCCGCCAAGGCGCGATTGCCAAAGACGTTGGCCGGATCGCCAGCCGCCATGCCGCCAAGTTCCATGAGGAATTGGACATGGACGCCGTTGAGCAGGCTGGTATCGAGCTGCAAAAGAAACTCGGACGAACTCCCACCGTCACGGAAGCCTACAACGCCTACATCGCTCCTCGGGAATCCGAATCGAGCAAGGCGGAGATGGAACAGAAATTGAAGGAAGCCCGCGAGGAAGGGGCGCGCGAAGCCCTCAGCCGTCGTGGGATGCCGGCCGAACCCGTACCCACCGAGTCGTCGATGCTGTTCTCGCGCCCATCTGCTGACCAAGTGCCAGCGGATATCAACGCGGAACTCGTCAACGCTTGGCGAGGCGCGGAGAAATAACCCAGAGCCGATGAGCGGGTCTTCCAGTTCAAAGGCATGGGTAGTGAAAAGGAAGTAACAGCCTATGCCCGATAATCTGTCCCAGATTAACGTCACGACCCGGCGCTATATCCGTAAGCAGCCAGCTCTCGTGGACGCCATTTACAACCAGGACCCGCTCAACCAAGAAATGCGCGGGGCTCTCCGGGAGGACTTCTCCGGAGGCTCCACCATCAACGAGAACTTCATCTATGGGTCGATGATCGGCGGCGGCTACGCGAAGGGCAAGAACTTCAACGTAGCCCAGAAGCAGACTGAGCAGCAGCTCCGCTTCGACATCAAGTTCACCGAGGTAGCCGTCCCGCTCTACGCCGAAGACATCCAGGTGCTCAATAAGGGCGAGTTGGCTGCTGTGAAGCTCCTGCGCGCCCGCATCGACGAGGCATTCATGGCCCTTGGAGCGTTTGTCTCCATCGGCGCATACCTCAATGGCCTGCAAGCAGGCTACACCACCAACATCTCCGGGTTGGCGGAAGCTCTCAACGACGGAACCCACGTCTCCTGGGACGGCAACACGTACCCGACGTACGGAACATTGACCCGTGCGACGTACTCCCCGTCGCTGAACTCCGTTCCCCTCAACCTCGCTGGCGCCGCGCTCGAATATGACACGCTCGACCAGCAGTACATGAGCGCGTTCTATGGATCCGGCCAGTACGAGCCCAACCGGGTCATCACCACCCCGATCGGCTTCTCGTACCTGAAGTCGAAGTTCCAGACCCAGC
>JBDKSR010000303.1:0-16960 GCA_039680545.1 Bryobacteraceae bacterium
GGGATGAAGATGCGCTGATTGTTGGACGTTGGGCTGGGCGGAACCACCATAAAACCGGAACTCTCCAACTGGAGGAGGTTGTTGGCCAAAAGCCCATCCATCACATCCCCGTCAACAAACTCCATGCGGACCCAGAGCCCTTCCGTCTTTGGCCGGGTGTGGAAGAGTTGCCCGCTTTGTCCACCCTCTGAAGAGTCGAAATCTCTAACAAAACAAACGGACTTAATCTCTGTATAGGGAACTACGGAAACGGTGCCGGTCTGGGTCAATAGCTCGACACCTTCGGCACGGAGGTAAGTCCCTTGATTTACAAAGCCGGCCAGCGGCTCCCGATCGAACCGCCGGATCACTACTTTTTTGCTTGTAGACGACGACAAACGATTGCCTTTCTTGAAGCTCTTGTACCAAACATTTTTGGAGGTATTGTATCATTGGCACAATGCAGTGCACGTCCTCAATTGCTGCTTCGGTTCAGGCATTCCTGAATTCATGCAGAGTTGAGAAGGGTTTAGCCGAGAATACGTTAGACGCATACCGGCGGGATCTTCAACGTTTTTCTGCGTTTTTGGGGCCAAATGAGCTTCCTGGGACCGGGGAGATCGACAGACTGGGTCAATATGTCGATTTTCTGTATCGATCCGGACTCGCAAGTCGTTCTATCGCAAGACACTTAACAACAATTCGGAACTTCTATGCGTTTTTGGCCAGGGAAGGGCAAATTCACTCTGACCCAACCAGTCTCCTGACCAGTCCACGACAGTGGAAAAGTCTTCCTAATTATCTTAGTTTTGAAGAAGTTAACAAATTGGTGTCGGCGCCGAATCCGGAAAAGCCGGAGGGCGTTCGGGACCGGGCAATGCTTGAGTTGCTGTACGCGACGGGCTTACGGGTATCGGAGCTGTGCAAGTTGCAGCTTTCCGATCTTGACCCCGAGCTCGGCGTGCTCAGGGTAGCGGGTAAAGGCGGGAAGGAGCGGGTGGTCCCGGTAGGCAAGGCGGCTATTGCAGCCGTGGGTGTCTATCTGCAATCCGCCCGTCCGTTGCTGCTGCGCGGCAGAGGAAGCAGGTATCTCTTTGTAACAGCGCGGGGCGGCCGGCTGACCCGACAGGCCTTCTGGAAGCTTCTTGCCGGACATGGAAAGCGGGTGGGCATCTTTCGGCGTCTCACCCCGCACGTCCTGCGCCATAGTTTCGCCACACACCTTCTGGAAGGTGGGGCGGATCTGAGAAGCGTCCAGATGATGCTTGGACATGCCGATATTTCGACAACGCAGATCTATACCCATGTTCTGCGTTCCAGATTACGGAAGATTGTGGACGAACATCATCCCCGGCCATAACCCAAACCGCGGCGGCCTGGAGATACTCTTCCGAGAGCGAGTGCGATGAGCGATTACATGTTCATGCTGGAAAACCACCTGAGCACGCCGCAGAGCCGGGTGGTCAAAGAGATCCAGTCGGTTGCGGAACAGTGCAATGTGAACCTGTTCCTGACCGGAGGCGCGGTGCGGGACATGCTGGGCGGCTTTCCCATCCGCGATCTGGATTTTACGGTAGAGGGCAACGCACAGAAGGTAGCGAAGCTTGTGAGCGAGCGCGCGGGCGCGGAGCTGATAGGGACTGACCTGGTTCGCAAGACGGTCGAACTGCGGTTTCCGGGGAGGGTCAGAGTAGAGGTCGGCATGTCCCGGATTGAGAAGCGCAAGAAACCGGGAGGGACCCCTCACATATCGCCCGCCACCATTGCGGAGGATCTCCGGGAGCGGGATTTCACAATCAATTCTCTTGCTCTCTCGCTGAATCGCGCGTCGCTCGGGTTGCTCCTCGACCCGAACAACGGGACGGCGGACCTGGAGCAGAGGGTGCTGAGAGCGGTTCACGGGCGCGTTTTCCTCAGCGACCCGGGCAGGCTGCTGCGGCTGGTCCGGTTCCGTGTGCGGTTCGGCCTCACCGTTGAAGAGAGAACGCAGGGGCAGTACGAAAACGCCCGCCTCGAGCAGTTGGAGACGTACATCGAACCGCGCAGGCTGTTCGGCGAGTTGTGGGAGATCGCCGAAGAAGCGAATCCCGCCGAGGTGCTCCAAGCGCTCCAGGTGGAGAAACTGCTCTCGCTGTACGGAGAGGCACTTGCGGGTCCGAATCTGAACATCCAGGGACTCGCCAAGTTGCAGAAAGCCCGGCAGGCGGTCCCGTTTGGGGTTGACATCAAAGTCTGCAACTTCGCCCTGCTTCTGTATCTGTTGATGGAACGGCTTACGCCGCCGGAGCGAACCGCCCTTATCAAGGCGACGGATATGCAGAGACGGGAGGCCGATCTCTGGCGGGCGCTCGAGGTGAAGTCAAAGAAGATGGAGAAGAGCCGTGGCGCTGCCGCGCTTCAGAAGCCTTCCCGTTTGTATCAACTGCTGTCAGCGTCAGCCGGAGAAGAAATTCTGTTCCGTCTGATGAGCTCGCAGGTCCGCCTGGTCCACGACCGTATCAAAAACTACCTGCAGAAGTACCTGCCGGCTGCGCAGGAGGTCACGGACGCGGATGTGGCGGCCACCGGTGTCGAGCCGGGAACGCCGAAATTCCGGAAGGCGAAAGAAGAGTTGATTGCAGCGCGACTGGATGGCCGCATCCGGAAGCCTGCTGCTCCCGAACCGGAAGAGAAACCGGCTGCCGTACCGCCCGCGCGTGGCGCCGGCCGGCCGGGGAGAGCTTTCAGCGTCCGGAAGCTTGGCGCCCCCAAGGGACACGCGTGACGGGTAGGATAGCCGTTACCGGTTGCCCAGGTTCAAGCAGACAATCCCTAAAAGAATCAATCCGATGCCGACAAACTTGCCGCGCCTGAGCGGTTCGCCAAAGAAAAGGCGTGACCAGAACAGCGTCCAGATGTAGCCGACGGACACCAGCGGATAGAGGATTGTCAGTTCGCCTTTTCTGAGCCCCAGCACAAAAAAGAACGACGAAAACAGGTACATCGCCACGCCGGCAACGAGACTCCAGTTCAAGAAAAGGGACTTCCATGCGAAGTGCAGCTTGCCGGCGCCCCTTTTCAGAAAAACAGCGCCAAAAGAGCCGATGAACGATCCCAGCAAGACCAGCAACATCGACGAGACTGGCGTCTTCATTGCTTGCCGTCCTTACTGAGAACTGCGACTCCAGCCACGATGATGAGCACTCCCAAGACTCTGTACACGTTCAGCGTTTCCTTGAAGTACGTGACGGAGAGTATCGCCACCCACACGTAAGTCAATGAAATTACAGGAAATAGAATAGAGAGCTCGCCATCCCGCAAGGCCAGCACGAGCAACAATGTCACGATTCCGTACAGACTGTAGCCGGCAACAAGCGGCACGTTTGTGAGCATCGCGAGCGGATTCGCGCTCTGTAGCGCATTGGCTCCCAACTTGATCAGAACCTGTGCTGCAGCCGCGAACAAGGTGCAAACAAGCACGAGGCAAAACGACTGCGCCTTGCTGAAATGGAACGACTTTTGGCCAGACGCCGGACTAGGTGAGAAAAAGGTGCTCAATAGATCTCCGCGCGATCTCATATCATACCCGATACGCGGCTTGAACGGGACAACTCGCAGATGGAAGCCGCTCAGCTACCTGTCCTTTGCCTTTGGGAGGGGGCTGTCCGGCGGTGTTGTGGTCTCAACCGGAGGTTGGGGAGGCGGGGTGGCTTGCGGGCGGCACTCGCCGACATCAACGAGGAATGCAGCGAGTCGCCTCCACCCCTTTTCCGTGCGTTGCTCGATCGCGAAGGCGCGCAATTTGGAGTCAACACGGACTCGCCAGCCGGGTTCCCTTTTGACAGCCGCGGGGCCTGTCACGGGGATCGGTTTCGACGTGACCTCCCGTACGCTCCAGCTTTCGCCGCCGGTCATCGACTCGTAACGCTCGTATTCTGAACCGGTTTCCCCGGACTGGGTACGGTCCAGCCAGAGCCACCCGTGGGTCCTCGAATCGAACCAGAACCTTTCGATAACCCCGATCCGGGTCTCACCGAACATGGGCCGGCGCCGCCACGTCGCCCCACCGTCGTTCGTTAACAGGAAGAACGGATCACCCGGCAGCGGATGCAGGACCTGGCCGTTCACCCATCCGGTCTCGAAATCGAAAAACTGGATTTGATCGAGCGCCGCGAGCGGAATTCGCTCATGTGGTTCACTCCACGTCTTCCCACCATCCGGGCTGACGAGCAGGATCGAGGCCAGCGTTGATGAGGAGGTATGCAGGTTGCCAGTGGCGATCAATCGGGCGCCAAGGGCCTCGACGGAAGCCAATTCCAGGAAGACATTGCATGGAGACTCTTCCGTGCAGGTGAGACCGGCAGCGATCATTCCCTCATTGGTACAGTTAAGCGGCAGCCGCAAGGGCGTGCCGGTGTATTCCAGCGCAGGGCGGGGTGGGGCTGGAAGCTGCCCTGCCGGACCCTGCCCTGTGAACAAAAAGGCTGCGGCCAGGATGATCGCGGCTCCCATTGGTGGCTCTCCCCGATTGTAAACTCAACCGGGCGATTTCGGACAGATGGTCTACCAAAGTTAGTATCCCTTGTAAGCCAAAGACAACATTGACAGAACTTGACTCGCGCCGTACACTCTACGCAATAGCCGGATAAGCCAAAGAGAAGGCGCCTATGATCAGTCTGTTTGACACCAAGCCGGAAGGCGAAGAAACGCCGATGTTTCGGAAGGTTTATTTGAGCCGCTTGCACGAAATTGCGCATGGGCCAGAGGCACAAGAAACAACGGACGAGATTGCCAGCGCGGCATACGCTCCCCTAACGGTGACAGAAACATTGCCTCCTGAAGAAGATGAGGCTGCCCCGGCAATTTCCGAGCAGACGCCGGAGCCTGAACCGGAAGCAAAACCCGTACCAGTGGTTCGCCTCGAAGAGCCCACCGCTCCCCTTGCGAATACCCCGGTCGCATCACAGGAGAACTCTCGCCAAGTGGCTGAAGACATTGCACCTAAGTTTGTCGGCGCCTTCGCCGAAATGCTAGACGAGTTACGTCAGCGGGTTTCGGCTCCCGAAGGCCGCATCACGGAGATGGTGGAATCTGTCCAGGCGGAACTTGCGACGCTGCGCAGCGCCGTGGAAGCGCTGACGGCCTCACAACGTGAACTATCGGTTCATGTGTCTGACATCGGCGCACGTCTTCGAGTTCATGAGCAGGCCTACCGGAATGTCGAGACAATGGTACGCGAGACCGAGCAGGGAATTGCGTCGAAGCAGGAGAGTCTTGAGGGTCGCGTGGCGGCGGACTCCGCCAAGCTTGCCGAGATCAATGAGCGGCTGGATGGACAGGCAACGGCAATTCGAAAGCTCTACGATGTCTCACGGGATCGTGACGGCCAGCGTGACGAATTGCGATCCGCGTTGCTGAAGATTGAGGAGATCACGACCAGGCTCTCCCCTTCGGACCCTCTGCCCGAGAAGTTGTAGACTACGATTCGCTTTCCCGGCCGCCCCAGGGTAGGGTTTCCTGCCCTGATGGGCGGCGTTCCGGTGTTAGAATCCCCTCATAGCAGCAAATGCCGAACTGGGGACAAATATTCCGTCGGATCCGCAAGAGTGAAGAGGCTCCCCTTACCGGCGCGCCGGCAGTGCGTCGCGAGAAAAGCTATTCGGCGCTAAGCGGGTACGTCTATCAGTATTTCTACAACGGTCACCGGCGGTCGAAACGGGAACACGAGCCTGGCGATGAATTCGTTTTCATCGTCAGGACGGCTCACGGGAACTCTTGCCCTGTGCCGGTTTTCGTGAGTGACGCCGCGGTGGGCGGCTGGGAGACGGATCACGATCGTCTGCTGAGCGCTACCGAGCGGTACGCCGTGGCGAAGATGGCCCTCTTTCAGGCTTTTGATGAGCGAAGCTCGCCAGCCGTCATGGGCGAGGCTGTCCATGTCCGGGCGGCCGACCTTTCCCTCATTCTGGAAACGCTCGGATTGGAGTGAGGGGAGGGAAAACCCACCCCCTCACAGTCTGCTAGAACTCCCCAAGCATCTCCTGGGCGTCAACCACGGCGATCGCGGCGACGTTGACGATGTCGCTTACCTCACATCCCCGCTGGAGAACATGCACAGGCTTCGAGAGTCCCATCAGGATCGGGCCGATCGCCTCGCAGCCGCCGATTCGCATCAGGAGCTTATAGGCGATGTTCCCGGACTCCAAGTTGGGACAGACGAGCACGTTCGCGCCGCCCTTCAAGGAGCTGAACGGGTACGTTTGATCGATGATTTCGGGAACCACGGCCGTATCGGCCTGCATCTCGCCGTCGACCATCAAATCCGGAGCGCGTTTCTTGATGATCTGTACGGCGCGCTCGACTTTTTGTGCGAGCGGATGGCGAGTGCTCCCAAAATTGGAGAAAGACAGCATAGCTACACGAGGCTCAACATCAAACCGGTGAGCTGTTTCGGCGGCGAGAATTGCGATCTCGGCGAGGTCCTCGGAACTCGGCTCAATGTTCACGGTCGCGTCAGCCAGGAAATAGACGTCGCCCTTCTGTGTGATGAGCATGTACATGCCGGCGACACGGCAGAGACCGTCCCGGACGGAAATGACCTGGAGCGCGGGCCGGATCGTATCCGGATAGTGCTGCGTCAGACCGCCCACCAGCGCATCAGCCTCGCCCCGGTGGAGCATCAGCGAACCAAAGATATTAGGGTTAAGCGCCAATCCTTCGGCTTCATTCCGTGTGACCCCCTTGCGGTGGCGCAACTGGTAGAGCTCTTCGACGAACTGGGGGAGAACCGGGGTGTTTGCCGGATCAACCACCTGGACTCCGTTGAGATGAAGATGCAGGTCGGCGATCCTGGCACGGATGCGATCTTCTCTGCCTAGCAGGATCGGCTCGGCGATCTTTTCGTCCATCAGGATCTGACAGGCGCGCAGAATCTTGCTCTCCTCACCTTCCGGAAAGACCACGCGCTTGGGAGCACGTTGCGCCTTGTGGATCATAAAGCGCATCACTTCCTGGGCCTTGCCGAGGCGGCGCTGCAACTCGTCCTTGTATTCCTCGATGTCCACCGGCACCTGTGCCACACCGGAGTCCATGGCGGCCTTGGCGACCGCGGAGGCAACCCAGATGAGCACCCGGTAGTCAAACGGCTTCGGAATAATGTAGTTCCGTCCGAACTCCAGACGCTCCACGCCGTATGCCCGCCGGACCGAGTCCGGGACATCTTCCCTGGCCAGGTTGGCAAGCGCATGGGTAGCCGCAAGCTTCATTTCGTCGTTGATTGCGGTGGCGCGGACGTCCAAAGCGCCCCGGAAGATGAAAGGGAAACCGAGTACGTTATTGACTTGATTGGGCAGATCCGACCGGCCGGTGCCCACGATCGCATCCGGGCGGGCGGCGACTGCATCTTCGTATGGAATCTCCGGGTAAGGATTGGCTAGCGGAAAGACAATGGGGTTCGGCGCCATGGTGCGCAGCATTTCCTTTGTAACCAGGTTCCCCACTGAGACCCCCACAAACACATCCGCATCCACGAGAGCTTCGGCGAGCGTTCGGGCGTCCGTGTCGGCGGCGAAACGCTGCATGTAACCGTTCATGCCTTCCGTCCGGCCCTTGTAAATCACGCCGTGGACGTCCGACATGATGATATTGGAACGGTCCGCGCCCAACCTGACATAGTGGGCCGCGCAAGAGATCCCGGCTGCGCCCGCGCCGCTGAATACAATCTTCACCTCGCCGATTTTCTTTCCCACCAGTTCGAGGGCATTCAGTAGCGCCGCGCCAGAGATGATCGCGGTGCCGTGTTGGTCATCGTGGAAGACCGGAATCTTCATGGTGCGCTTGAGTTCTTCTTCGATGCCGAAGCACTCAGGCGCCTTGATGTCTTCCAGATTGATGCCGCCGAAGGTAGGCTCAATCAACTGAACGGCACGAACAACTTCTTTCGGATCTTCGGTGGCCAGTTCGATATCGAACACGTCGATGTCGGCAAAACGTTTGAAAAGTACCGCCTTGCCTTCCATCACGGGCTTGCCCGCGCCGGCTCCGATGTTGCCGAGGCCGAGCACGGCCGTACCGTTCGAAACGACAGCCACCAAGTTCCCTTTGGCTGTGTACTTATACAAAAGAGACGGATCGCGTTCGATCTCCAGGCAGGGAATTGCAACCCCCGGTGTATAGGCCAGACTGAGATCCCGCTGGGTGCGGCACGGCTTGGTCGGCACGACTGCGAGCTTGCCAGCGGGAGACGCCGAGTGGTATTCGAGCGCGTCCTCTTTGCGGATCGTCATAAGGAGGGAGTCCTTTCCACTACATTAGTTGTACTCCGAAATTCAGCCGCTGAAGCAGCGTTTTCTTGGCGCAAGGGTGATGCTTCCGTGCATGACCGGAGCCGGCGCCAGCCGGAGTGGACGACCCGGCGGCGAAGCGCACGGGGTAAGATAGTTTCCTTATATATGCCGGACCCGTCGATTCCGCCCGAACTCGACTCGCTGACTGAAAAACCGTTCTCCTTCTATCCCGCAATCCTGAACATCGAGCACAACGAATGGCAGCTCAGCAAGAGCACCTGGTCGGAAGTCCTGGTCGTTAACCGGAAGACGGGTCTCGAGGTGTGGATTCCCCGGCGCTTCATCGGCGAGGTGTCGTGTGTGGACGAGCCGGTGATGATCGTGGGTCTCACGAAAGAGCTCGAATATCAGGGCGGCTCGGTGTGGCCGCACGAGCGGCGGGTGATTACGATGCCCCGCGCGACCTCCGGCGCCGCCCCGAGTTCAGCCGGGCATGGGACCGTGCCGCCGCCGAAATTCAGTACCCGGCTCGATTCAGCGGAACGGCGCATCGGTCGCCTGATCGGCGCGGTGCTGCTTGTCTGCGTCGTCGCGGGCCTTCTGGTCGTGGCTTACTCGAAGCGTTCGGTGAGATACCGGACGATCGAAGAATCCAACCTGGCGCTGACGGCCGACGACGATTATTACTCCATCGTGCGGAAACTCGGCACGCCTACCGGGGACCGTTGGCGTTCCGACACGGGCGAACTTCAATACCGGCTTCTCGCGTATTCGGGGCGGCCCTATGTGTTGATCCTCATGGGCACGGACCGTCAAAACGCCCATTACATCGGCGCCATGAATAAAGACTGGAAGCCTGTGCATTCGGTGCGTCTGCCGAATGGCGATGACACCCGAGCGATGTTGCGGAAGCTCGGGAAGTGGTGAGTGCAGTAGCCATGTTCCGGAATCCGGATGGCAGAAGGGACGGGTATATCAACTGAGATGAAGAAGATTGCAGGTTGCGTTCTGTGGGGACTCATATCCGCTGTTGCGGCATATTTTCTGGCAGGGATTGCAATACAACGTGACGAACCGGTTAACAGCATGTGGCTTGTGCTGGCGGCGGCTTGCACGTATTTGGTCGGCTACCGGTTTTATGCGAAGTTCATCGCCGCAAAGGTGATGGCGCTCAATGATCATCGCGCGACGCCGGCCGAGCGGCTGCGCAACGGTCATGACTACGAGCCGACCAATAAGTGGATTCTGTTCGGCCACCACTTCGCAGCAATCGCCGGTCCGGGACCGCTGGTCGGGCCGACGCTTGCCGCGCAATTCGGCTACCTCCCCGGCACGCTCTGGATCATCATCGGTGCGGTGCTGGGAGGGGCGGTTCAGGATTTCGTAATTCTGTTCTGCTCAATGCGGCGCGACGGCAAGTCTCTCGGTGAGATGGCGCGGGAGGAGATCGGGAAGATCGGCGGGATCACGGCCCTGTTGACGGTGCTGTTGATCATGATCATCCTTTTAGCGACGGTCGCATTGGTAGTCGTGAACGCCCTCAAGGGCAGCCCGTGGGGCACGTTCACGATCGCGGCGACGATGCCGATCGCGATTTTCATGGGGTTGTATCTGCGTTACTGGCGGCCGGGGAAGGTGCTGGAAGTTTCCGTGATCGGCTTCTCCCTTGTTGTCGTGAGCATCTTTGCGGGACAGTGGGTGTCCAAGTCGGCGACGGTTGCGCCGTGGTTCACATTCGGCGGGATTGCGCTGGCAGCGGCCATCATCATCTACGGATTTTTTGCGAGCGCGCTGCCGGTGTGGTTGTTACTTGCACCGCGCGATTACCTGAGCACGTTCGTTAAACTCGGCGTCATTTCGATGCTGGCAATCGGCATCCTGTTTGTGCAGCCACAGTTGGTGATGCCGGCCTTTACGCGGTTCGTGGATGGAACCGGTCCGATCTTTGCGGGCAAGATTTTTCCGTTCTGTTTTATAACGATCGCCTGTGGGGCGATCTCAGGTTTCCACGCGCTGATTTCTTCCGGAACGACGCCCAAGATGATTGCCAAGGAAAGCCATGCGCTGCCCATCGGATATGGATCGATGGTGCTCGAGAGCTTTGTGGCGCTCATGGCAATCATCGCTGCCTGCGTCCTTCAGCCTGGCGTTTATTTTGCGGTGAACGCGCCGGCCGGAATCGTGGGGCCGACTGAACAAATCGCCGCCGCGACAATTACCTCGTGGGGGTTCCCAGTAAGCGCCGCGGAGATGCACTCGCTCGCAGTGGACGTCGGCGAGAAGACGTTGTTCCACCGCACCGGCGGCGCCCCGTCTCTTGCTCTCGGCATGGCCCACATCTTCGCGACCGGGATTGGAGGCAAAGCGATCCTCGGCTTCTGGTATCACTTTGCCATCATGTTTGAGGCGTTGTTTATCCTGACGATCATTGACGCCGGGACACGTGTCGGACGGTTTATGTTGCAGGACCTGTTGGGCCACGTGTATAAACCCCTGGGCCGCACAAGCTGGATGCCGGGCGTCATCGGAACCAGTGCGTTCGTAGTGCTCGCGTGGGGATATTTCCTGGTGCAGGGTGTTCGCGATCCGCTCGGCGGGATTAATTCACTGTGGCCTCTATTCGGCATCGCGAATCAGTTGCTGGCGGCTGTGGCACTTTGCGTAGCGACCACCATCCTGCTCAAGATGCACGGCGCAAAGTACATTTGGATACCACTCAGCCCTCTGGTTTGGCTGATTGTGGTGACGTTCGCCGGCGGCTGGCAGAAAATATTCTCGCCGTTGCCGCAACTCGGTTTCCTGGCGCAGGCGTCGCAACTTGAAGCAACGATCGCCTCGGGCGCCATGACCGCCGAGAAGATTGCCGAGACACAGACTCTGATCTTCAATGCAAGACTCGATGCGGCCCTCTGCGGTTTGTTCCTGGTGCTGGTCACGCTGATCCTGGTCGATTCAGTGCGGCTTTGGACCCGCATCCTGTTAGGGAAGAGTGAGGCCAAGGTGAACGAGGCTCCCTTCGTTGCTTCGCAGCTTCGTGCGGAGGAGATATGAAGGCGCTGCGTGCGTTCGGCCGGATTGTCGCCGGCATCCTGCGGGAATTAAGCGACGAGAACGCGTACGCACGGCATCTCGCCGCGCACGGACGGAAGCATTCACGGGAAGAGTGGCAGCATTTCTGCAACGAACGGTTCCGCGCTAAATACACGAAGCCGAAATGCTGCTGATCGCCCTGCATTAGTTCGCAGAGTAACCTGCTCCGCTAAAGTCACGACGCTCGTAAGTCGGGCGAAAAGCCTTTTCAAGGCACGATGGTTAACAGAGTATGATAACCATGGTTCTAAGGTGTGCCTTGAAGTTGGGTACAACGAAATGAGTATCGTGAGTTATTCTGGAACAGGATGGACTTGCCCTCGGAAGATAGGAGAGACGGGAAGCGATTCAAATTGCGGCTCGCGTGTGTCGTGAGTTCACCGAGCCGTCATTTCGAACGAATAAACGGAACTACGAGTGACATTAGCCGCACCGGTGTACGCGTGGTGTTTTCAGATAAAACTGTCCTGAGCAGTTTCCATCCCGGGGACATCGTCAGCATCGAGATTGATCTTCCGCAGAGCCCTTACTTTTCTCCCCGCAGTCTGGAGTGCCTGAGCAGGGTCGTTCGGGTCGAAGCGGACGAGGCGGATAGCGTTGCGGTCGCTTTCGTGATTGTCAGAAACCGCGTCCGCGAGCGCGACGAAAGCCAGGCCGGCGCAGAGAACGAACCCGGCCTGCTGCAGTGAACCCGGTTGCGGGTAGCGCGATTTGGTCCCGTCCAGGGCTCGTATATACTTGACGTTGATTTGATGGCCCCGTGAGAAGGAGGAGGAGAATCCATGTCACAATTCACCCGGCGTGATGTGCTTGCCACAGCGGGCGCACTCGCGTGTGCTCCCTGGAGCAAGACAGCGTTTGGCAGACCTTTAGGATTACCGATCGGGCTCCAGCCGTACTCGGTTCGAGACGAATTCAAACAAGACTGCGAAGGGACTCTACGGAAGGTCTCCGCAATCGGCTACGAGTCGATCGAATTCTCCGATCCCTTCTATGGCATGGATGTGAAGGCTTCCCATAAGCTGCTCAAAGAGCTGCACTTGAAGACGCCCGCCGCCCAGTACGCCTATCCCAAAGACGACTCCGAATGGGAGAAGAGCGTTGAGCACGCCGCAATGTTCGGCGTGAAGTTCATGATCACGAGCATTCCTGCCGGGCAGAGGAAGACCATCGACGACTGGAAGCGTGCCGCCGAGCGCTTCAATCACCTCGGGCAGCTAAGCCGGAAGGCCGGTGCGCGTGCCGCGTATCACAACCACCATTTCGAGTACGCCGTGACCGACGGTGAGATACCTTACGACGTGTTCCTCAAGTACACTGACCCGATTTCGGTGGCGATGGAACTCGACTGTTTCTGGACCACGTACGCGGGCAAAGATCCGGTCGAGTACCTGCTGAAACATCCAGGACGGTTCCCGGACCTTCACATCAAGGACTTGAAGCCCGGATTTCCCCCAAGCACAGGGCCCCTCAGCGGACAGCCGTTCACGGAGGTCGGCAACGGCACCATCGATTGGAAGCGGATCTTCTCGGCGGCCAAGCAGAGCGGGATCGTGTGCTACTTCGTCGAACAGGACCGCTGTGACCGGCCTCCTCTTGAGAGCGTCAGAATCAGCTACGATTATTTAAAGAAGTTGAAGGTGTGACGGGGCCGTCGTCCAGCCGGATGGCGGGGGATGGCAGGGTTTACCTTTCTTCACAAGTTGGCGTGCCCAGATGCGTACTCTATCCGTGAAATGCGAACGTCTACTGAGACATATGGTTCGGATCGCGAACGGACGTGACCGTGCGTCGGCCCGAACGTGTGTCAAGAGTGGACAGAATTCTGCCGATTGAGGACCGTCAGGCGGTTTTTGTGCGGTGACGTCAGCGTTCTGTCAAGCTGATTGATCGAACGGAAGGCGCAGGAGGAGTAGACCCGTGGTGCGATCACAATTGCTCAGGAGATGTTTCGTCGCGGCTGCAGTGCTGTTTGGCTCTTTTCTCACACCCATTACATGGGGCGAGCAGGGGGGCCGGGTTGGGCCCGCAGTTTACCGCAAGACAGAGCAGAAGAAGGCGACAGCGAAACGTACTCCGCCAAGCATGCGCTACGCGTTGAGCAAACCGGCGAAGGTTTCGCTCGGCGCCGTGGACTCGATCGACGAGGCGACCCTGAAGCGAATCCCGGGCGGACTGAACATGGGGGTGCACCGGAGTCTGACCGGAACGTCTCTCAAGTTCACGAAGAACAGTGCGGACAAGCAGGTGATGCAAATGGACGGCGCTTGGAGCAGTACGCCATCCGGCAAGCGAATCTGGCAGTTGAGCGTCAGTTCCGAAGGCGCGGTGGGCTTGCGCCTGTACTTTACCGAGTTTTCGGTCGGCTCTGGCACCGTCTGGGTTCACGGGACGGACACGTCAAAGCAGGAGACCTACACCGGAACCGGACCGTGGAAGAACGGGAAATTCTGGACGCCCATCATAACGGGGGATACCGTCTATGTGGAGTATGAGCCTGGTTCGGCGGATGCCAGTGCGACTGCGGTGCCTTTCCAGATCAGCCGGATTTCCCACATGTGGGCCTTGCCTGGAACGCAGACGGATTCCAGTGTATCCGAGTTGAAAAACAGCGCAAAGCAAGCCGAATGCAAACAATCAACGGCCGTGTCCAGGAAGTCCGTACTAAACCTGAAGCAATTTGAAGGGCTGTTGCCGGAGAAGGGCACTCCTCTGCTTCAGAAGGAGGCGACTTCCACGGCCTTGGATGTCGCGGCATCCTGCGAGGTCGATTACAGTTGCTATTCGACATGGGCGGATACCGGCGAGTCGGTCGGGATGATCATCTTCGAATCGGACGGCGGGACATACGCGTGCTCCGGCACGATGCTTAACACGAGGAACAGCAGCTTTACTCCCTACTTTCTTACCGCCTCTCACTGCATATCCTCGGTGGATGAAGCACACTCGGTCGAGGCGTACTGGCAGTTTCAGAGTTCGACCTGTAATGGGACGGCGCCAGACTATACCGACGTGCCCTCCACGTCGGGTGCAATCCTCGTTAAAGTTTACGGCGCGTTCGACGACGCTCGCGGAGACTTCAGCCTGATCAAACTCACCGGCGACATTCCGGACGGAGTGACGTTCAGCGGCTGGGACACGGATTCGCTGGCAACCAGCTCGGACGTGGCCGGGATTCATCATCCGCAGGGTGAGTACAAGCGGATCATGTTCGGCAAGACCATCGTGGACACGATCTTTTACACGTACAACACGTACATGATTGTTCACGAGACAACGGGGCGCACCGAGGAAGGTTCTTCGGGATCGGGCTTGTTCTCGGAACCTAACGTGCTGGTCGGCGCCTTGAGCTTTGGTCCTGACATCCCCGCTAACAAGTCGGTCTGCGATGCGGATTATGCGTATTCCGGGTACTCGAGGTTCTCGGAACTTTATCCGCAGATCAGCGATTATCTGGAGGAGGTGGTCGATCCTCCGACCACCGATGTTACGGACGGTGGCACCTCATCGGCGACCGCGCTGGAGAGTGGGGTGTCGCAAAGCTTCACGCTTTCGGCGTACTATCCGACCAGTCCTGATGAGGGAGCATTCTATTCGGACCCGATGTACAAGATCGAAGTCCCTGAGAATGCCACGAAGCTGGCGGTGAAGCTCGTGACAACGACGGCGAATGCCGACGTCGATTTGCACGTGCGATACGGCGCGGCTCCGGAGGTCGCAAACGGGGAGGTTACCGCGGATTTCGAATCCATATCGGAAACTGGGACCGAATCGATAGAGGTTACGAGCAGCACGTCGCCCGCGCTGAAAGCCGGGACCTACTACATCGCGTTCTCCGCTTGGACGCCGAGAGTCAACATCAGTGCGACAGTCACTGCGACAGTGACGACTTCGTCGACCCCGGTCAGCACTCCGAAGGTGAATGCCGTTGTCAACGGGGCTACGCAGGTGGCGGGAGCAATTGCTCCCGGCGAAATCGTGACGCTGTATGGGCTCAACCTGGGACCAACGACGGGCTATGACACGAGTTTCACCAACGCCGGCCTGCTGCCCACAGAGGCCAGCAGTACGCAGGTCCTGATCGGAGGCGTTGCGGCTCCGTTGTTCTATGTGGGCCAGTATCAGATCAACGCACAAGCGCCATTCGAAATCTCGGGACTTTCCTCCGCGGACGTGAAGGTGGTTCGCAATGGTGTCTCTTCGGACGCCGTTTCGGTATCGGTGGCTGCCAGCGCACCGGGCATTTTCACCTATTACGATGGCAGTAATCGTGGCGTTGTCATTAACGCTGCCGACAATACGCTGAATTCATCCACGAATCCCGCGTTGAGGGGAAGTTACGTCACGTTATACGGAACCGGCCAGGGGAATTTGACCCCAACCGTCGCAACCGGCGCACCCGGTCCGACGGCGGAACCGTTTGCACTGCCTCAACTGGTGACGTCGATGAAGATCTGCGGCACGGACGCAACAGTTTCCTGGGCCGGTGCGGCTCCGGGCTTTGTCGGCCTGCTGCAGGTCAATGCGATCGTCCCGAACTGCGATATCACGGCGACAACTTCCGTTCCCATTACGTTGACCATCGGCGAGAACACCAGCCCGAGCAGCGTCGTCGTATATGTGAAATAACGAATCGAGCGCACGCTTGCCGTGCCTGACCTGACCGCGCATCGATCAGTTAGTCTAGAGAGACGCTGTTCGATGCGAGGTCACGGTGAAACGAAGGCAATTTATCGAGGCAGTTCCGGCGGCAGCGTTTTCTCTCCTGGCAAAGAACGGGTCCGGTTCGGGTGGCGCATGGCCATTCTCGCCTCCTGCGACACGGAACGATTGGAGCCGCATCGAAGCAGCAGGTTACTCATCCCCGGCGTATGGGATCGTGTTCGACGGCGACCGCCTGCGGAGCGGAATGCCGCTCGGCGGGTTGGGCACGGGTTACCTGAGCATTGAGGGAGATGGGAAGCTCGGGTATTCGTCCATCTTCAACGAGTTTGTCCCACCTAAGAAAATCATCGCCGACTGGCTGACCGTGGAGGCGGGCCTGCGCCGGATTCCGCTATCTTCGGCGCGCATCACCTTCTGGGGACACTATCCGGTTGCCGACCTGATTGCGGAGTTTAGCGAACTCCCGCTGCGACTTGGAATCCGCGCCTTCTCGCCCTTCATCCCGGGCGATGCCGTAGCGTCGAACACACCGGCGGTTCTCATCGAAATCGAGGCGACGAACCGGTCCAGTTCCCCGCTTGACGTAACGCTCAACCTGAAATTCCCGGCGGCCCCGGCGCGCGCTTCATTTGCGGTGCGTGGCGAAGGCATCGAGCCCCGCGACCCCGAGCAGAGCACGTATTCGAGCGTGCTCCGGTTGCCTCCCAACGAAGCCCGGAAAGTCCGGTTCGTGGCCGCATGGTTCGCTCCCGTTTGGCGCGACAGCGGCAGCGAGCCGCATCGTAACCGTTACAGCCAGCGATTCCATGATGCTGCCGGGGTCGCGGAGACTGCGCTGGGCCGTTACGACGAACTGCTGCGCCGGATCCTTGCGTGGCAATCCGTACTCTATTCGTCGGACCTGCCTGGCTGGCTCCAGGACGCGCTCGTCCAGTGCTTTTACAGCATGGCGAAGAACTCCG
>JBDKSR010000304.1:0-18734 GCA_039680545.1 Bryobacteraceae bacterium
GTGGAGATCTTGCCGTAGTCCGGCACGAAGTGGTGTTCCGGGTCCTCGGTTGTTACTCTGCATTGCAGCGCGTAACCGTACGAGGACATCTGGTCCTGCTGCGGCAGGTTCATTTCGGGCCCGTGCAGATTGAGACCCTGCGCAATCTGTATCTGGCAGCGAACGATGTCGATTCCCGTCACCTCCTCGGTTACGGTGTGCTCCACCTGCAGGCGCGGGTTCACCTCGATGAAGAACCATTCGCCTGTCTCCACATCGACCAGGAACTCGACCGTCCCGGCGTTGTAATAGCCGGCCTCTCTAGCAAGCCGGACGGCTGCGTCTTCGAGCGCCTTGCGCACGTTCGGATCGAGCGCCACCGCCGGCGCGACTTCCACCACCTTCTGGTGACGCCGTTGCACGGAACAATCGCGTTCGTACAGGTGCAGGACGTTTCCGTAACGGTCGCCGAGGATTTGCACCTCGATGTGTTTGGCGCGCCGCACATAACGCTCCAGAAACACGCTTGGGTTGCCGAATGCCGCCGCTGCTTCTTCGCGTGCCTCGGCCAGCCGGGCCCCAAAATCACCGGGCGATTCCACCACGCGCATCCCGCGCCCGCCGCCGCCGAAGGACGCTTTGATGATCAGCGGGTATCCGGCCTCGTGGGCCAGTCGCTCCGCCGCATCGGGGTCCGCGTCAGGTAGTTCCACGCCCGGAACCACGGGAATACCGGCTTTCTGTGCCAGCCGCCGCGCCGCCACTTTGTCGCCCACGAGTTCCAGGAGTTCGGCGCGCGGGCCGATGAAGGTAATCCCCGCCTCGTCACACGCCTGCGCGAGCTTCGGGTTCTCCGAGAGGAATCCGTATCCCGGATGGATTGCGTCGGCGCCCTTCTCCTTTGCCAGTCCGACGATTTCCTCGACATCGAGGTAGGCCCCCACCGGGCCCTTACCCTCGCCGATCTGGTAAGCTTCGTCTGCCTTGAACCGGTGCAGGTTCAGCCGGTCCTCCCGTGAGTACACCGCGATCGTCTGCAGGCCAAGCTCGTTGGCCGCCCGGAGGATGCGGATCGCAATCTCGCTGCGGTTCAACGCCAGTAGTTTTTTCATTGGTCGCCGGAAGGGAAGGGAATGATAGTTAAGAATATCACGCCATCCCCATGCCCCTATTTTCCCGTAACTTCCTGCCGGAGCAAGTTGAGGGGACCCCGTAAGTAACAGATTGAAAAGATGTCCTCCCGGCGGCTGGTTACAGCGATGGCTCCGGTGATCCCCGGCCTCTCCTGTCACCCCGGAAACCAGTTAGCATGGGAAGCGTTCTACTTCGCATCGAAAGGCGAGACTTCCTGTTCTGAGAGGCGATTTTCCGGAACACCTCGGCCTTTGGGTGCGTATTGAGAATGAGAGGCTAACGATATGCGCAGACTCGTGTTCGCCCTTGCAGTAGTGCCGTTTCTTCTCGCTCTTTCCGGCTGTGAATTCGCCGAATGGGGCAATTTGCAGCGTTTTCAGGAGGATTTCACCCACAGCTATCCGTTTAAATCCGGCAGCCGTCTTTACGTGGAGAACTTCAACGGAAGTGTCGAGATTGCCGGGTGGAACAGGGAAACTGCCGACATAAGCGGCACGAAGTACGCAAGCACCGAGAATGCCCGTGATGCCCTTCGGATTGACATCGTTACATCGGGCGACTCAATCCGCATCCGCACCGTGCGGCCAAGCGGCCATCGTGGAAACATGGGAGCCAGATATGTAATCAAGGTGCCGAGCCGGACATTTCTCGACCGCGTGGACAGCTCGAACGGTTCTGTTTACATAAACGGCATCGAGGGCAACGCTCGCGTCCACACGTCGAATGGACGGGTCCATGTTGTCCGCCTGAAGGGTTCGCTCGATGCCTCTACGTCGAACGGCCGCCTCGAATTCGAAGACGTTCAAGGCCCTGTTAACGCCCACACCTCGAACGGCCGCGTGAGCGCCACGAACGTGAGTAACGGTTTGGACGTGTCGACGTCGAATGGTGGTATTGACGCCTCCTTACCGAGTGTTCAGCCTGGAACCCCGGTCAAGTTAGCCACCTCGAATGGCAGTGTGAAACTCACCATTGACTCACTGACGGACAACGAGATCGAAGCCACTACGAGCAACGCGTCAATTACGATGCACCTGCCGGAAACGCTGAGCGCCAACCTGAAGGCACGTACCTCGAATGCCTCGATCAGCACGGATTTCGACGTAACGTCCAAAGGGCAAATTGGCAAGAATGTTTTGGAAGGGACCATCGGAGGCGGGGGACAGCCCTTGATCCTGAGGACCTCCAACGGATCCATCCGGCTTGAAAAACACTAGGCTCAGATAGCCTCCGTTCACGGCTCCTTGAGTTTTATTCTTCATTTAATTTCAGTGTGATAAGGAGAGGGATGCCCGCCTGCTTCCCTCTCCCCGTGCTATTTCGATAACGGCAGGCGCGAAACGAAATTGGCTTCGTTTGGTAATTTTCCACTTCCGCGCGCACCGATGATCTGACTGGCTAGACCAACCCCTCGAACAGCACTGAACTGAGGTAACGCTCCCCGGAGTCGGGAAGAACTGCCACGATGGTCTTGCCCACGAACTCGGGAGCCTTGGCCAGCCTTACCGCGACTGCGGTGGCGGCTCCGCTCGAAATGCCGCTCAGGATTCCCTCTTCACGCGCCAGGCGACGGGCGGTTTCGATCGCTTCATCGTTGCTGACCGTTGCTACGCGATCGACCAGCGATAGGTCCAGCGTGTCCGCGACGAATCCCGGTCCGATACCCTGGATTTTGTGTGGGCCCGGTTTGATGGGCTGCTTGTGAATTGTCTGGGTGATCACCGGACTTGCTTCCGGCTCTACCGCGACCGAGATGATCTGCTTTTTCCGGCTCTGTTTGATGTAACGGGAGATCCCGGTGATTGTTCCGCCGGTCCCGACACCGCTGACGAGGACGTCGATCTCGCCAGCGGTGTCATCCCAGATTTCAGGGCCGGTAGTGCGAAAGTGTATGTCCGGATTTGCCGGGTTCTTGAACTGTTGCAGGATGAGAAACCGGTTGGGATCGGAGTTGCGGATCTCCTCCGCTTTGGCGATCGCGCCCTTCATTCCCAACGCGCCCTCGGTAAGAACCAGGTTGGCGCCGAGCGCCTTCATGACTTTCCGCCGCTCGAGTGAGAAGGTCTCCGGCATCGTCAAGGTGAGGCGATAACCACGCGAGGCAGCCACGAAGGCAAGGGCGATCCCGGTATTGCCGCTGGTTGGTTCGACCAGTTCGATTCCCGGCTTAAGCAGCCCGCGCTTCTCCGCGTCCCAGATCATGGACGCGCCGATGCGGCACTTCACCGAGTAGGATGGGTTGCGTCCCTCGACTTTCGCCAGGACGGTAGCCCGCGCGCCATCCACAACGCGGTTCAGCCTTACAAGCGGTGTCCTTCCGATGCTTAATGAGTTATCTGTGTAGACTGCCATGTGTTACTCCTGACTGGCCCTCAGGGCCTGATCCAAATCTGCTTTGATGTCCTCGATATCTTCGATGCCGACCGAGACGCGGATGTACTCGGGGGTCACTCCTGTCGCGAGTTGATCCTCTTCGGAAAGCTGTGAGTGGGTCGTCGACGCCGGGTGGATGACCAGCGTCTTGGCATCGCCCACATTGGCCAGGTGACTTGCCAGTTTCACGTTGTTGATGAACTTGACGCCCGCGTCCCGGCCGCCGCGCACGCCGAACCCGAGAATGGCGCCGGGGCCCTTTGGCAGATATTTCTTTGCCAGTGCGTGATGCGGATGACCCGGTAGGCCCGGATAGTTCACCCATGTGACCGCCGGATGCGAACTGAGCCATTCGGCGAGCGCCTGCGCGTTCTGGACGTGACGTTCCAGCCTGACATGCAGCGTCTCGACGCCCAGTAAGAGCAGGAACGCAGCGAACGGGCTTTGTGTCGCGCCTGTGTCGCGCAGCCAGTGCGTCCGGATGTGGATGATGTAAGCGAGATTGCCGAGAGGTTTCAGCGCCTCAGCGAAGACGATGCCATGATATGACTCGCTCGGAGCGTTGAATTCGGGCCACTTCTCCTTGTCATTGGCCCACGGAAACAGGCCGCTGTCCACGATTGCGCCGCCGATGTGCACGCCGTGCCCGCCGAGGAACTTCGTCGTCGAGTAAACCGCGATGTCAATGCCGTGCTCAAAAGGACGAAAGAGTGCAGGGGTAAGAACCGTGTTGTCGATGACGACCGGCAGGCCGTGCTTGTGGGCGATGTCCGCCAGCTTGCGGTAATCCGGAACATCGTTCTTCGGATTGCCGACCGATTCCAGGTACACGAGCCGGGTGTTGGCGTCCACGAGTTTGTCGATCTCTTCCGGGTGGTTCGGGTCGAAGAAACGGACCTCGACTCCGAGATTCTTGAGGGTCTGCACGAACAGATTCCATGTGCCGCCGTAAAGGCTGGTCGACGATAGGAAATTCTGTCCCGAGTGCGTAATGGTGAGGATCGCTGCTTTGATCGCGGCCTGCCCGGAAGCGAAGGCAAGTGCTCCCACTCCGCCGTCAAGCGCGGCGAGCCGCTTCTCCAGTACATCGTTGGTCGGATTAGTCAGCCGCGAGTAACTTGTGCCGACTTCCCGCAGCCCGAAGAGGTTGCCGGCACTCTCCGTATCCTTGAAAACGTAACTCGACGTCGCGTAAATCGGGACCGCGCGTGCCGTGGTCGCCGGATCGGGTTCCTGTCCTGCGTGCAATGCCAGGGTGCCGAGGCCGGGTTTGATTTCACTGTTTGCCATTTGTGTCTGTTTCCTTTCAGATGTCGTCTGGTCTAAAGCCCGTAGGAGATGCCGAGCGCAAACTGGTGGCGTGCCTTCAGGTCGACACCAGGCAGAATTTTGCCGGCGGCTTGGGCAACGCCGAAATCGATGTTGAACTTGGATTTCTCCGGGAACGGGACGATACGGGCCGCATATGTGATGGTGGTGGGAACGATAGCGCCTGGCAGGTTCCGCACTTCGAGCGGCTGCTGGGCAAACTCCGAGCCGAATATGAGTTGGCTCTTGCCGGGTCCCTTGAAGACGAATGCTACTGCGCCGAACAACCGTCCCTTGTAGGCCGGTGCGTTGCCTGCCAGTCCGAAGACCTGGGCGTTAGTTGCCTTGTATCCCAGGTTGACCAGGAACGGCAGGCCATTTACCTGGGTGATCGTCTTTGTGGCAACCAGATAGAAGTCGCTATTGTTGTAATCCTTGCCGGCCAGGACACCGCTCACATGGTGCACCTGGGTACGCGCCACGAACCCAGCCGAAAGAGCCGGCGCCCACTTTTGCTTGTTCACGTTTTCCGGCAGCACGTTGACCTTGCCGTGGACGATGTTGAAACCGCCATCCCAAAGCGGGCTCAGACCGGCGGTGTCGCCCAGTTGGTGGAAAGCGCGGGTGTAACCGAACTCTGCTCGTCCCGCCAAGCCCGCCGTGACCGACGTTGTGTGAAAACCACCGAGCACGTCGCCTGCATTGAGATAGTGGTAAGCCACGATGGGCCTGCCGATTCCTCCTTTTGGCGACGACGCGGTGTAGGCCAAGGGGGTGATGAAGACTCCTGTTTGCCCCTCCCAGTTAAGACTCTGCGCCATGCCTGCTACAGCAGATGCGAGAAAGAGGACCAAGCCAAGAAGGTTTCTGGAGGCTCTCAATTGTCTGGCTGTCTTATGTATATGAATCACAGTTAAAGCTCCTTGTGTATATTGTAGATAGAGTTTAACGTGATTGATTGCGAACTACAAGACAAGAAGGTATGTTTTTGGGCGTATAGTCTGTAATGTATTGATTACAAACCAGAAAAAATCTCTAGTAAATAGATAGACAATGCGGAAAAACAGATCGGAAAAAAAGGTAGGGCGGCTTCGTTAAGCCGCCCTACCTTAGAACATATAGAGCGGTGTTCCTGGAGTTGGTGCGCCGTCGCCCTCGCCTCCAGCGCCCACGAGTTGTTCTTCCGTCGATGGACGGCAGAACAGCCCGGTCTCGCTCAGGTAGACTTCCAGGTCGGCCGGCCGCGGCAGGCTCCCCTGGATCAGGGCCTCCGAGAGCGGGTCCTCGATGTACTTCTGCAGAGCGCGCCGCAGAGGCCGTGCGCCGAAATTGCGGTCCGGACAAGTCTTTTCCAGGATATACTTCGCTGCTTCGGGCGCCAGATGGATCTTGATCTGCTTCGACTCCAGATTCACGTTGATCTGGTCCACGAGCAGGTCGATGATCTTGATCAAATCGTCGTCAGTTAGCGAGTTGAACAGAATCACGTCGTCGAGACGGTTCAGGAACTCGGGGTTGAATGCCTTCTTCACCTCCGACATCACCATCTCCTCGACTTTGGCCGGAATTCCGCCCTCGCCCGCCGTCGCGGAGAAGCCGATTTGAGATCGTTTCTCCAGATGGCGCGCGCCGAGGTTCGACGTCATGATGACGATCGTGTTCTTGAAATCGACCGTGTTGCCGATGCCGTCGGTCAGTTGCCCGTCTTCGAACACTTGCAGCAGGATGTTGTAAACATCCGGGTGCGCCTTCTCGATCTCGTCCAGCAGAATCACCGAATACGGAGAACGCTTTACTCTTTCGGTCAGCTGGCCGCCCTCTTCGTAACCCACGTATCCCGGAGGCGAGCCGATGAGCTTGGAAACCGAGTGCTTCTCCATGAACTCCGACATGTCGAACCGCACCAGTGCTTTCTCGCTCCCGAACAGGAAGTCGGCCAGTGCCCGTGCCACCTCTGTTTTGCCCACGCCGGTCGGTCCGAGGAACAGGAACGAACCCGCCGGACGCTTGGGCGACTTCAGACCGGCCCGCGAACGCCGTATGGCCCGCGACAGCGCGCCGATCGCCTTGTTCTGGCTGATGACACGCTTGTGCAGTTCCTCTTCGATCCGCAACAGCTTGGCGACCTCTTCCTCTTTGATCGCCGTCATCGGGACACCAGTCCAGCGCGCCACGACGTCTTCGATATCGTCCTTGCCGACGACGCCCGTCGATGTATCGTCCAGGTTGTACTTCTCCCGGAGCGCCCGCAGGTTTTCACGTTCCTTTCGTTCTTCGTCGGAATAGAAGCGCGCCTTCTCGAACTCATGATTCGCGATGGCGTTCTCCATGCGATGGACGATGAACTTGATCCGCTTCTGGATTTCAGACACGTCTGCCGGCAGCGTTGTCTGCCGGAGTTTCACGCGTGCGCCCGCTTCGTCGATCAGATCGATCGCCTTATCCGGCAGGAAACGGTCCGGGATGAACCGCGTCGAGGCATGCACCGCCGTCTCGATCGCATCGTCCGTGTACGCCACGGCGTGGAACTTCTCGTATCGTTCCTTGATGCCGAACAGGATCTTGACGGCGTCTACCTCGTTCGGTGGCGCGACCTTCACGGCCTGGAACCGCCGTTCGAGAGAGCGGTCCTTCTCGATGGATTTTCTGTATTCGCCGGGCGTAGTCGCGCCGATGCACTGCACCTCGCCCCGCGAAAGCGCCGGCTTCAGAATGTTCGCCGCGTCGAGCGAACCTTCGGCCGAGCCCGCGCCGACCAGCGTGTGAAGTTCGTCGATGAAGATGATGGCGTTCTGGTTCTCCATCAGCTCCTTCATGATAGTCTTGAGGCGTTCCTCGAATTGCCCGCGGTACTTAGTGCCCGCGACGATCAACGAAAGATCCAGCGCCAGAATGCGTTTATCCGACAGGAAACTCGGTACATCGCCTTCGGCGATCCGCTGCGCCAGGCCTTCGACAATCGCTGTCTTGCCCACACCCGGCTCGCCGATCAAAACCGGGTTGTTCTTTGTGCGGCGGCACAGGATCTGCACCACTCGCTCGACTTCGTAATCCCGGCCGATCAGCGGGTCCAGTAACCCTTCCATGGCCGATTGCGTCAGGTCGCGGCTGAATTCGGTGAGCAGAGAACTCTCTTTCGGCCGGCTTGACGCCATTTTCTCGGACGTTGATCGGGCGATTTCCTCGCGCACCTGGGACAGCCGCAGTCCCCTCTCGTGAAGAATCTCCGCCCCGAGCGACTTCTCTTCGCGCAGCAGACCCAGCAGCAGATGCTCGGTCCCGATGTGCTTGTGACTAAGCCGTTCCGCTTCCTCCGCCGCGTAAGCGAGCACGCGCTTGCACTCGTGGCTCAGCGGCAGGTCCGCCGATGTGGACACCTTCTCACGGACAGTGGTGTTCGTCTCAACCTGTTTACGGATCGACTCGATGGCGGCATGCGAACGAAGGAACCGGTTCGCGAGCGCCTTGTCTTCGCGCAACAGGCCCAGCAACAGGTGCTCGGTCTCGATGTACGGGCTTCCGAACTGGCTCGCCTCGTATCGCGCAAAGAAGATGACTCTACGGGCCTTCTCCGTATATCTTTCAAACATAATTCCTCCCGTTCTCCTGCTGTGCGGGATTGCGAAGAGTTGCTCCAAAGGCGGGGCTGAGCGCTCCGCCCTCCAGCTTGAGAATGCGGTCGCAGCGCGTGGCAAACGACATGTTATGAGTCACGATGACGCAGGTAAGCAGCCGGGATCTGCACAGGTCCTCGATGAGCCCGAAAATCATCTCTCCGGTCTTTTGATCCAGGTTGCCGGTCGGCTCATCGGCGAGCAGGCAGACGGGGTCACCGACCAGGGCGCGGGCCAGCGAAACGCGCTGCTGTTCGCCGCCCGAGAGTTCCCCGGCGCGATGGGAAGCTCGCTGTTTCAAACCGACTTCTTCCAGGCGGGCAAGAGCCACGGAAGCCGCCTCCGCCTGGGATTTCCCACGGATCAAAAGCGGCATCATTACATTTTCCAGCGCCGTAAACTCAGGCAGCAAGTAATGGATCTGCCAGACAAAGCCGATTTCGCGGTTCCTGAAATCCGCCAACTCGGCGTCGGGAAGGGAAGTGATCTGCTGAGAACCAAAGTAGATCGCTCCGTCCGATGGCCTGTCCAGCCCACCAAGCAGGTGCAGCAGCGTGGACTTGCCGGCGCCCGATTCTCCGACGACGGCAAGCCGCTCACCCCGGCGGACTTCGAACCCGACACCGCTGAACACGGTCAGTTCGTCCTCGCCCGAACGGTAGCGTTTGGCGAGATCGGTGGCCCGTATCACGATGTCATTACTGGTAAACACTCACTGCCCCCTCTTCCCTTACGCTAGCACGAAAGCGCAATAGTCCTGCGGGAGAAGGGCCGTATCGGCGGGCGAAAGACTTTGGTTGTCCGTCCCGCACGCGCCTCTTCTCTGTCCTGCGCCCCAGTATTACCTGTTGCCTCTTATCTGCACGATGCCGGCGGCGGGATTTCGGTTCATCAATCAGACAATCGGCTGCGCGGCGGGCGCCAAACAGTAGCCTGCGCAGATTCATGACACGTTTTGCCGCTCCTATGAATCAGATTCATTATGTTATCCTCGTCCTACCAGAATTCTGGGAGGATGCGGATTCTGATAATCCGTAACTGAAGACAATTTGGGAGTGTCATGATGAGCACAATCGAGGATTTGAAGGAATCATTCGCTGGAGAAAGCCAGGCCAATCAGAAGTACCGTGCCTTTGCGAAGAAGGCCGAACAGGATGGCTTACCCAACATCGCCCGCCTGTTTCGAACCACTGCGGAAGCAGAGCGCATCCACGCCGAAGGGCATTTGAGGGCTTCGGACGGGATCGCCTCGACCAGCGATAATCTCAAGGCCGCCATCGCCGGGGAAACCTATGAGTTCACTGAGATGTACCCGCCGATGCTCGAACGCGCGCTGAAAGAAGGGCACCGCGCAAGGGTCATGTTCGGGTACGCCGTCAAGGCCGAGGCGCTGCATGCAAAGCTCTACAAACTGGCCCTGGAGGCTGCCGAACAAGGCAAGGACCTGAGCGAAGCGAAGTTCTATCTCTGCCCGGTCTGCGGCCAGATCGAGTTTGGCAATCCGCCCGAGAAATGCCCGATTTGCGGCGCGTTAGGGACGAAATTTCTTCAGGTCGACTAGAGCCGCACCGGCCATTAGGGGTGACGGGATCTCTTCCAGAAACCACGGTCAAGAGGAGATCCCGTAAGCAGCGATAGTTAAGGGCCACGATTATGGAGGATTTCCTCATATGGCAGAACCGGTAATCGCCGCTAAACATTCGGCCCGCGTCAGTGTAGAGGCCGGCAAGACTTACCACTGGTGCCGCTGCGGGCAGTCGAAAGCGCAGCCGTTCTGCGACGGCTCCCATCGGACCACGGAATTCCGGCCGCTGGTGTGGCAGGCCGAGGAGTCGAAAGAAGTCTGGCTGTGCCAGTGCAAGCATACGGGGAACCCGCCCTTCTGCGACGGGACGCACAAAACGCTGGATTGACCCTCACTTCCTGACTGCCGCCGAGAGGACAGCGCCGTCGAGGCGGCAGTCACCCTCTACCCCATCCTTCCCCATGTCAATCTGAAAACCGGAAGGGTCGCTCGCAGGCGAGATGTGACCCTTGACATACTGCTTATTTAGTACTAAAAAGTTAGTATGAGTGCGAAAGATGCAACCCCTACCGTGCAGGAACTCGAGATCATGAAGGTCGTCTGGGCGCTCGGCAAGGCCACTGTTCGCGACGTTTATGAGGCGCTTCGCGAGAAACGCAAGATCGCCTACACGACCGTCATGACGATGATGAATATTCTCGAGCAAAAGGGTCATCTCAAGAAAAAGCAGGGCGAGCGGGCTTACATCTACCAGGCTGCGAAGCCCCGAAAACAGGTGGTACGGAACATGGTTGAGGAGTTCCTCGGGCGTGTATTCGATGGTTCAGCCAAACCGTTGCTGGTTCATCTTGTGGAGGATCGCAAAGTCAGCGCGGAAGACATCCACGAGATCGAAACGATGTGGAAAGAAAGCGAGTGATGTGATGGCCGGGTTCGACAACCTGCTCTCATACTTCCTTCAAGTGGCCATGCTGGCGGCGGCAGGACTGTTGCTTCCACGGTTGCTTCGATTGCGATCGCCACGGACGGTCCACGGCTATCTACAATCGGTGCTCGTTCTCTGCCTGCTGCTTCCACTCGTGCAGCCGTGGAAGGAGGTCGCGCAGACGGCGGCCGGCGTTTCCTTTCGGACGGTCATTCAGGGCAGAGCATCGGCTGCGCCGGTTCCGCATGTTGATTGGACGGTGGTGGCGCTTGCAGTTCTCGCGGTGGGAGTGATTCTGCGGTTTTGCTGGTTGGCTGTTGGGTTGTGGCGTCTCCGGTCGTACAGACGGCGCGCCCATCCGATAGAGGAGCTGCCGCAGGGGGTGACAGGTCTACAGGCCGACCTTAAAGTCAGCCCGCAGTTCTTCGTCTCGGACGACATCAGTGGTCCGGTGACGTTCGGATTGTTCCGGCCCGTCGTGCTGGTGCCGAAAGCTTTTCTGACGATGGACACCGAATCCCGAAATGCTCTCGCGTGCCACGAGCTTTGGCACGTGCGGCGACGGGATTGGGCTCACACCGTCGCCGAAGAAGTTGTCAGGTCGCTGTTCTGGTTCCATCCACCGCTCGCATGGCTGATCGATCGGATCCGCGTGACGCGGGAGCAGATTGTGGATGGGCTCGTTGCCGGCCGTACAGGCTCCCGGCGCTTGTACGTTCAGGCACTTCTTTCGATGGCGTCGCTGCCCGTGCGGGCAGACTTACTGGCGCCGTCGTTCGTCAGAAAGCATCATCTCAAAGAGCGCGTAGCGCTCTTGCTAAAGGAGTCATCGATGTCGAAACGCCGTCTTACGATCACGCTGGCAGCGGCCGGGTTGGGCACAGTAATCGCCGTGATCCTTGCCGTATGGTATTTCCCCCTTCTGCGCCCAGCGGCGCCGCAGGAACCCGCCCACAGCGCTAACCAAGATGTTGCGGCTCCGAACGCATCGACGCCGCAGGAACGCGTTTACAGGGTTAGTGAGGGCGCGTCCGCCCCGAAGTTGCTCCATAAGATTGAACCAACGTATACGCAGGATGCTCGCAATCGAAAGATGCAGGGCACCGTTGTGTTGAGGATAGAGGTATCGCCCAAGGGCGAGGCCGAGAATATCCAGGTTCTGCGAAGCTTGGACCCCGGGCTCGATGCGAACGCGATTGCGGCGCTTAAGCAGTGGAAGTTTCAAGCCGGCACGAAGGACAACAAGCCGGTCCGCGTGGCCGCCACAGTCGAAATCAACTTCCGTATCTCGTAGCTGTCTGTACTCTCCATTTTTGGGGCTTCCGCGTGTTTGTCCGGAGATCCACGTGCCCACGCGGAGTCCCGGAAGGATCTCAATCTCAGGCAAGCCAGAGGTAAGTGGGTCTAAAGGCTGTTCAACAGCCTTTAGATGGACTATCATCCAGTAGCGTGTGGCAGCTTCACACATTCCAAGGAAAGGACAACTGCTACCGATGGCGATCAAGATCGAAGAGGTTGAAGGGATTGGCCCGGTGTACGCGGAGAAACTGGTTGCGGCCGGCGTCAAAACGGATGTTGAGATGCTCGCCAAAGCCGGATCGGCGAAGGGTCGCACGGAACTCAGCGCCAAGACCGGTATCACAGTGGCGCTTATTCTGAAGTGGACGAATCACGTTGACCTGATGAGGATCGACGGAGTCGGGCCGCAATTCGCGGAACTGTTGGAAGCGACGGGCGTCGACACCGTGAAAGAACTGGCGCAGCGCAACGCAGCGAATCTTGCTGTGAAAATGGGCGAAGTGAACAAGCAGAAGAAACTGGCGGGGACGGCGCCCGCGGAATCCCAGGTAGCCGACTGGATCCGTCAAGCGGAGAAGCTGCCCGCGATGATCTCATACTGAGATCAAGCCTCAAGATCACCGGTTCGCCGGCTTAACGAGGGAGCATCGCCTGCTGCAGATAGGCGCATACTCGCTTCGCGTGCATTCTCCAACTGACCCGCGAGCAGAATGAACTCTTTCCGAAGTCCGTCTGCTCCGGCGAGCACAAGCTCGTTGATCAGGAGTCCATCTTCGACTTCGATGGTGTTGAGCGGCCCGATCTCGCGTGCCACGAGACGTCCCCACTTCCGGGTGAAGAAGACCGCTTCCCGGCCATCCAGCCAAAGAGTACCTACCCGATTGCGAAGCCCCTTCAGTCCGGCTGTGGCAATTACTGCGAACAACGCGCGCTGCGCGCGGCCGTTCCCGCGCTTTACCAGCCACTGTTCCTCTTCAGGCCGGAGTTGGGCCTTAAGCGTCTCTCCAAACCAATTTCTCAGCAAAGCACCGAACGTCGTACACTCCGCGCGCAGGGCACGATAGATCCGCGGAGCAAGCCAGGCGAATAACAGGAGGAAGCCCAGGGCAATACCGGCCATCACCCACGGATGCTTCACCAACATATAGAGGCCGCCGGCAACCGCGGCATCTTCCGCGAAGCTCACGACGATGTTGCTGAACGGCTCCGGGCTGTGGTTCACGGCCAGCCGCGTCGCGGCCTTTGCCGCGTGTCCGGTTAACGCCACCCCTCCGGCCAGCAGGAACAAAAGCACCTGATACACGGGATCGACATTCGAGAAGAAGGTAGAAGCCAGAAGGGCGGCCCCGACCGGACGGATGAACGTATGGATGGAATCCCACGCGCTGTCCACCCAGGGAATCTTGTCCGCGACGAACTCGACGGCGCATGCGATGCCCGAGGCGACCAGAACCCTTGTGTCGGCGAGCGCCGAGACTTGCTGCCATGCGGCGGGCAAAGTAATCCAGTCGAGCCGGACGAGAAGACCCAATGCGAACACGGTCGCGTACAGACGGGCGCCAGCCAGCATCCCCAGCCCTAGCGCCGACGCCAGTGGCAATAGGGTGTCCATTGGCATGTAGTGTAACTCAGCGCCGGACGCGGCCGGCGTTCATCGCCGTCCCAACGCCGCGCAACCGGCTAGGAACCTTCCTTGCCGCCTGAAAACAGGTTCCGCAAGAGCGCAGCACCGCCGGACATCAGGTCACCGCTCTCCGGGATCTGTCCGCCGGGAGTCAGTTTGTCCACGATACCCGGAAGCAGATCGGCCAACTGCGAACCGGCTGCATCGGTTGAGATCCCCGCCTTTTCGGCGAAGGAGCGTATCTGGTCATTTCCGAGGACCTGTTGGATCTGATCCGCCGAGACCGGCAGATTCTGGCCTGTGCCGATCCAGGACTAGACAATATCCCCGAGGCCCTTCTGCTGAAATGTAGCCGCCAGGCCGGCGAGGCCGCCCTGTTGCTTGCCGAGCAGTTCCATAACTTGGGCGGCCACTCCTTGAGCGCCCGAACCGCCCGTCAATCCATCGAACAAACCCATAACCCCTCCTTGACCAGTTGTCGCTGAGTCCAGGTAATACAGTCCGCCTCTTGCTTCAGAACGACTCCGGTTTAGGTGGTTGCCGAGCGCCCTTTGAAGAAGCGATAGATCGCCAGGAGTACAATGGCGCCGACTACGGACATAATCAGCCCGGCTCCTTGACCCTCCTGGTAGAGCCCCATTACGCGCCCGAGGAACCCCGCCACGAGCGAACCGGCGATGCCCAGCAGCATCGTGATGATGATGCCGCCCGGATCCTTGCCGGGCATGATCCATTTTGCGAGCGCACCGGCCACCAGCCCGATGATGCACATCCACAGGAAACTCATCATGTGACCCTCCTCGACTGTATGTGCGTTGTTGAGCGCAGGCAGAACGGTAGCTCCGCGCTCCGGCATCCTGCTGGAGCGAGTATACTCCTCCGGGACTAGGAAGGGTGAGGGACGGCCACAGGAGTTCTCGACCGTCCTTGAAAGGCGGGTTCACGGGGTAGCGCCGCCGCTTTTGCCGAACGCTGATTGAGCGTTCGAGTTGTGATTCTCGTCTGTGGCGATGATGCCGCTCGGGCAATCGTGGATTACTTGACCACGATATTCACGATCTTGTCGGGTACGCTGATTACCTTCACGACCTTCTTGCCGTCCGTGAAAGCCCGTACCTTCTCATCCGCAAGCGCCTTCGCCTCCAGTTCCTCTTTGGCGGCGCCGAAGGGGACGGAAATGCGGCCGCGCAGCTTGCCGTTCACCTGTACGACGATCTCGGCCAGGTCCTCCTTGGCGAGTTCCGGATCGAACTCCGGCCACTTCTGCCGGCAGACGGGACCGGTTCGTCCGATCTCCTCCCACATCTCTTCCGCGACGTAGGGAGCGAACGGGCTCATCAGCAGCACGAGTTTCTCCAGGATCTCCCGCATCGCGGCCGGAGAGATGTCCTTCTCGGCGGATGAGAGCTGGTTGAAGAACTCCATGATGCCCGCGAGCGACGTGTTGAAGTGCCAGCGCGACTCGAAATCTTCGGTGACCTTCCGGATGGTCTGGTGCAGCTTACGCAGAATGCGGCGGTCGGCTTCTCCCGCAGGTCCGTCAGTGTGCATGGCCCCGGCATTGCGCGTCACAAAACGATAGACGCGGCCGAGGAAGCGGTACATTCCCTCGACTCCGGCGTCCTGCCAGTCGACATCCCTCTCCGGGGGGGCCGCGAAGAGCACGAACAGGCGCGCCGTGTCGGAGCCGTACTTCTGGGCCGCGGCGTCGGCGCTGACGATGTTGCCCTTCGACTTCGACATCTTCGTCCCGTCCTTGATCACCATTCCCTGCGTGAACAGGCGCGTGGCGGGCTCGTCGTTCTTAATCAGGCCGAGGTCCCGCATCACCTTGGTGAAGAAACGGGAATAGATGAGGTGCAGGATGGCGTGCTCGACGCCGCCAATATATTGGTCGATCGGGAACCAGTAGCCGGCCTTGGCGGAATCAAACGGCGCCTTATCGTTCTTCGCATCGCAATAGCGATAGAAGTACCAGGACGAATCGATGAACGTGTCCATCGTGTCCGTCTCACGCCGCGCGGCCGCGCCGCACGCCGGGCACTTCACATTAACGAACTCCGGAACGTTCTCGAGCGGTGAACGGCCCTTCCCGGTGATCTCAATATTGAGCGGCAGCACGACAGGCAGGTCGCTCTCCGGCACCGGGACCACGCCGCAGTGCGGGCAATGGATGACCGGAATCGGTGTGCCCCAATAGCGCTGCCGGGAGATGCCCCAATCACGGATGCGGTAGGTGATCGCAGCCTTGCCGAATCCCTCGCGCTCTGCTTTCTCATTCATTCGGCGGCGCGCCTCGGCGGAGGGCAAGCCGGAATATTCGCCGGATTTCTCGCAGATGCCGTCATCCGGGAAGGCGGTGGTCATCGTCGCGGCGACGGCGAGTTCCCCGTCCACAGGACGGATGACGGGACGGATCGGGATGCCGAATCGCGTACAGAACTCGAAGTCGCGTTCGTCGTGAGCGGGCACGGCCATGATGGCGCCCGTGCCATAGCCCATCAAGACGAAGTTGCCGATCCAGATGGGCGCCTTCTCACCGCTATACGGGTTGATGGCGTACTGGCCGGTGAAGAAGCCTTCCTTGACGAGATCGCCCGCGTCGCGCCGCGTGCGGTCGTCGACCATCGCCTTCAGGCGTGGTTGATCCTCGGCGCGTATGAGTCGTGCGGAAAGCGGGTGCTCCGGGGCCAGAATCAGGCAGGTCGCACCGAAGATGGTATCGACGCGGGTCGTGAAGATGCGAATCGGCTCGCCCGTGCTCTCCAGCTTGAAGTCGGCCTCGGTTCCTTCGGAGCGGCCGATCCAGTTGCGCTGCATCAGGATCACGCGCTCCGGCCAGGACCCTTCGAGCTTGGCGGTGTCGCGCAGCAACTCTTCGGCGTATGCCGTAATCTTCAGGAACCACTGTTCCAGGGAGCGCTGCTCGACCGGCGTGGATTCATGACGCCAGCAGCAGCCGTCGACCACCTGCTCGTTGGCGAGCACCGTGCAGCACTCCGGGCACCAGTTCACCAGCGCTTTCCGGCGGTAGGCAAGGCCGCGCTCGAGCATCTTCAGGAAGAACCATTGGTTCCATTTGTAGTACTCGGGCTCACACGTCGAGACTTCGCGGTCCCAATCGTAGCTGAAGCCGTAGCGTTTGTGCTGCTTCTTCATGTACGCGATGTTTTCGCGTGTCCAATCGCGCGGGTGACGCTTGTTGGCGATGGCGGCGTTCTCGGCGGGCAATCCGAAGGCGTCCCAGCCCATGGGGTGCAGCACGTTGAAGCCGCGCATCCACTTGTAGCGGGCGAGAGCATCACCGATCGTGTAGTTGCGAACGTGGCCCACGTGCAACGTGCCGCTCGGATACGGCAGCATCTCCAGCAGGTAATACTTCGGCCGCGACGGGTCCTCTTCGGCCTTGAACAGGCTGGAATCCCGCCAGCGCTCGCACCATTTCAGTTCGATCTCGTTGTGGTCGTACGGCTTTTCCGGCATAGTCTCTTTCGTGATCCGGGGTCACTGCGGTCATCATCTCCCCGCTGGATCGGAGTATCGGACAGGAGATCCGATTCTCCTGCGGGAGCGATTCAGAATGCAAGGAAACCCTGATATTCCAATATATCCCCCTCGGGCGGGTGCGTGCCTGTTAGACCCCTCGCCGGGGTAGAATCTCAGCTATGCGCCGAGCGTTGATCGTGGTTCCGCTTCTGGTTTTGGCTTCGACGGGCTGCGTACGAAAGCCCGCCACTCCGTTCTCCCGTGTGGTTGAGGAATTTGTCTATGAATCACTGGCTTTCTCCCCCGTGGGTGGCACGCAGGTGGGCTACCACGTTCATAAAGGGGCGAAGCTTGACGAGTTGCTCGATGACCTGAGCGAAACATCGCTGAACCGGCAGCGTGTCTTCTATAAGAATTTCGAAGAGCGGATCGAGGGGATCAAGCCCGAAAGCCTCTCGGCCGAAGACAACGCAGACAAGGACATCATCGCGGCGCAGATCGCATACCAGTTGTTCGAACTCGACGAGGCGCAGACCTACCGCCACAATCCGGCCTATTACGTCGAACTGTTGGGCAACGCGCTGTACAACCCCTTTGTTCTCGACTACGCCCCCAAGGCGGAGCGTTACCGCCACATCATCTCGCGGCTCCGCAAGATCCCGGGCTTCCTGGAAGTGGCGAAGAAGAACCTCGCCGACTCGCCCGACATCTGGAACGCAACCGCTGTCGAAGAGAACGAGGGCAATATCGGACTGGTTGACGGGTTACTTCGAGCCGGTGCGCCGCCCGAACTCAAGGACGCGTACGACCGGGCCGCGGCACGGGCTATCGAATCGTTGCGCGGCTTCAATGAGTATTTGAAAAACGACCTTTCGAAGCGCAAGTCTGACTGGAGGCTGGGCAAGGAACGTTACGCGCACAAGTTCAATGCGGTTCTCGGGACCAAGCTCACGCCGGAACAGTTGCTTCAGGCTGCCGAAGAGGATGTGAAAGAGATTCGCCGGCAGATGTTCCAGCTTTCTCTGCCGTTGCATCACAAGTGGTACCCGACGCATAGGGACCCGGTCGACCTGAACCTGATTGTGGGCGAGACGCTGGCCAAGATCGGCGATAAGCACGCCACTCCGCAGACCTATTTTGCGGATGCACGCCGCGACCTCGACGAAACGCGCGAGTTCGTTCGTGCGAAGAATCTTCTGCCCTTGCCATCCCAGGACAACTTGAAGGTAATCGAGACGCCGGAGTTCATGCGCGGCGCGTACGCGGTCGGAGGTTTTGTCCCAGCGCCGGCGCTCGAACCCAAGCTCGGAGCGTTCTACTGGATCACGCCGATTCCCGCCAACTGGCCGCGCGAGCGTGTCGAATCGAAATTGCGCGAGTACAATTTCTACAGCCTCAAGCTCCTCACGATTCACGAAGCCATGCCCGGGCATTACGTGCAATTCGAGTTTGCGAATGCCGTCAAGC
>JBDKSR010000305.1:0-47569 GCA_039680545.1 Bryobacteraceae bacterium
CACCTTGCCGAAATTGCGCGGAGGCACGCTTTCGAACTCTTCTCCCGGCAAGACGCCAAGAAGTTGCTCGACCGCGTAACTGCGGAGAATGCGAAGGTTGTCGAAGACCTGGTGCCGAAGTTGCTTCCCCTCGCCACAGTGCAACGAGTTCTGCAGAACCTTCTTCGCGAGCGTGTCTCAATCCGCGATGCAGTCTCGATCCTGGAGGCGCTCAGCGAGGCGGCAGTCGCAACCAAGAATCCAGTGCTGCTCACCGAGTACGTCCGGCAGTCGATCCGCCGCGCGGTTGTCAAGCCATACTTGAATACCGCAGGAGAGATGCCGGCGTATTTCTTCGAGCCATCCGTCGAACATGCCATCGAATCGAAGGTTGAACACGGTGAACACAACAGCCACCTATCCGCTGCTCCGCAGGTGCTGCGGGAGATGCTGAACCGAATTCAAGCGAAAATCGGTACCCCAGCCACGCCGGTCGTGGTCTTGGCGAACTCGGCGGCAAGGTTCTTCCTCCGGCAGGTTGTGGAAACCACAATGCCCGGCCTGTTTGTCCTGTCGCACAGCGAGATTCCGCCGGGCGTGAAGGTTGTCTCACAGGGAGTTATCGGATAGCCGCAAGTCGCGGTGTTCAGGGAATACGTCATGAAACTCAAGTCTTACTTTGCTGGAACCGTTGAAGCCGCGCTCGAGCAGGCACGTAACGAGCTGGGCCCCGAGGCCATGCTGGTCGACGCTCGTAAAACTTCATTGGAGGCGAAGCATCTCGGCGAATACGAAGTCGTTATCGCAGCGGCTGATATGCCTGTGCCGGATGCGCCGGCCGAAACGCCGCTGGTGAAGGAAGTGAACGAATTGCGCAAGCAGGTGGATGCTGTTCGACGTCTGCTGTCTCGAACTTCTGTGAACCCGCCTGGTGTGCAGCCTGTCCGAAATGAACCGTCATGGCTGGTTTCAATGCTGCTTGAAGCGGACGTGGAGCCGCAGTTGGCGCGCGACCTGGTGAAATCTGCCGAAGGCGGCATGGCAGACGGTCTTGATCCGGAGTCGGCGCTTGCCGAGGAGATCAAAAGGCGGATCGAGATTGACACAACGTTTGAGATAGAGCAGGAGAAGCCCAAGATTGTGGCGCTTGTGGGCCCGCCGGGTGCGGGGAAGACCACAACCTTGGTGAAACTCGCCGTGGAGTTTGGAGTCGCGCGGCGCCGGTCGGTCGAATTACTTACGGCGGATACCTGGCGTATCGCCGCAGCAGAGCAGTTGCGAACCTATGCCGCCATTTTGGGCGTCGGATTCCAGACGGCGGAGACGGCTTGGGGGCTCGCGCAGGCGCTCGAAGAACACCGCCGCAAAGACCTGATTCTGATTGATACGCCCGGTTTCAGTAATGCCGAAATGGATCAGGCCGGGGAATTGGCGGCATGTCTCGCCGGAAACCCCGAAATTGACACCCACTTGGTCCTAGCGGCATCGACCCGCTCTGCCGATCTATCTAGTGCGGTGGAACGCTATGAGATCTTTCGGCCTTCAAAGGTGCTGATCACGAAACTTGACGAAGCCGGAACGCTCGGCCATGTGTACTCCGAGGCAGTACGGCGCGGAAAACCGGTTTCATTTCTGACGACCGGCCAGCAGATTCCAGAGGACCTGGAAGCTGCCTCTCGTGAGCGGATTGTCGATAGCATCATGCTATCCCGTTCGAGCGTGGTTCTCGCTGCCTGAGGGGTGGATCGTCTGTGGCGACCGCGTTGCTCATGTACGCTTGCCCGCAAACTGAGGAAACCGCCGCTGAAAGAGAGCGACTGATCCTCGAGCACTTGCCGCAGGTGCGTCTGATTGCCAGGCGGATCCACGAGCGTCTCCCGGCGACTGTGAGTCTGGACGACCTGATATCGACCGGCATCATCGGGCTCATTTCTGCGATCGACAACTTCGATCCGTCACAGAACGTGAAGCTGAAGACGTATGCCGAGTACAAGATCCGCGGTGCGATTTTGGACGGGCTTCGAGGACTCGATTGGGCTCCGCGTGACAAGAGGAAGAAGGCGAAGCAAATTGAAGCTGCAGTCGCGACCGCCGAACAGCGACTACAGCGGGCGCCCTCCGAGGAAGAGATTGCTGCTGAACTTGAGGTAGGCGTCGAAGAGTACCGCGAGTGGCTGGTTGAGGTCCAGGGGCTATCGCTTGGCAGTTTCGAATACGGCTCGGGGTCCGGGGAAGACCGTAACCTTCTGGACGTCCTCCCAACGAGCGAAAACGACTCGCCGGCATCGAGGTTTGAGTACTCGGAACTGGAGAGGCTGCTTGCGGAGTCGATCGAGAGGATGCCAAAGGTGGAACAGACCGTCCTTTCCTTGTATTACCGGGAGGAACTCACGCTGAGGGAGATTGCGGACGTAATGAAAGTACACCTGTCCCGGATCTCGCAACTGAAATCACAGGCCATCTTACGATTACGCGCAAATCTTGAAAAGCGATGGCCGGTCCAGCGGGGGAGGTAACGAACTGATGGAGCAAACCCGAAGAGCAGACCTTACCGGCGCGCGGCGATTGAGCCAGGCGTGGGCAGATGCCCTTGGCCGCTCCGTAGAAGCAATGACTGGCGAGCGGCCCGAAGTCACGTGCGGCAAACAGGCGGCAAGCGGGACCGCTGACGGGCTGTTCTGGTGGGAGCAATCCTTCAGCCTTGGTACCGAGCCCTCGGCATGGGTTGGAGTACCTCCCGACACGGGCAGGGAATTGGGCACCCGAGCATTACAGGCGGCCGGTGTCGAAGAGGTGGATGACGTAGAGGCGCGCAGCACGCTGCTCGAGATTCTTACGCAGGCCTTTTCAGGCTTCGCGCAAGAAGTAGGCGCAGGCCGGGCTGAGGAATTCACCTGCCGGAAGGGGTCTGTATCCGTGGCTCCGCCCGAGGGTCCGGATGTCTGTGCGGTGACTATCGGCTGTGTGTCCGCCTCGTGTCCTCCGTTGTTGGTCATGTTTCACCCTGGGCTTGTCCAATACCTGGAACCATCGGTGGAAGTTGCGGCCGGCGAGCCCGATTTGGGAGGCGGCGAACAGGCCACAGTAAACTCCAAAACGCTTGAACTGTTGCTGGATGTGGAATTGCCTGTGACTGTTTCCTTCGGGCGGTCGCAATTGCCCCTTCAGGAAGTGTTGAAGCTTACCGCCGGGTCGATTGTCGAATTGAACCGTACCGTCAAGGAACCCGTGGAACTCATTGTGAATAACTGTGTGATCGCTTTAGGGGAGGTGGTTGTGCTGGAGGGCAATTACGGCGTCCGAGTCCAGCAGATCATCAGCCGCGAAAAACGGCTATGGACCACCAGCGAGTCCTTAATAAAGCCCCCGGCGGCGAGGGCCTAGCAGAGAAGACTCATGGACTGGGTATTAAATCCGTTCCTGGCGTATGCTATCGAGGCCATCGGGTTGTGCATGTGCCTGTATCTGTTCTTGAGCGCGAAGTGTGAGGCCCGCCGTCGTGAGGCGAGGCTTCTCGATGGCCGGACTGCGTTCGAGACTGGGATAGAAGAGTTGCGGCTTGCAGTCAACGAAGTGAAGTCGACAATCCATGAGCAGGAAGAACGCTCCGGGATGTTGGTGCCCCCGGCGCCATCACTCTCCGGACTTAACCTGAATAAGCGCACACAGGCATTACGGATGCACCGCAGAGGGGAAACTCCCGAAAAGATTGCTGCTGTACTGCTCTTACCCCGCCGGGAAGTTGAGTTGCTGGTCAAACTCCAAAAGATCGCAGTGGATCGCCGTTAGTCTTGCCAAACACGGCCACCGAACTGCTTCAGTTACAGGAGAAGGCCGCCCGGGTTTCGATTGTCCTCAGTTTCGCCGACAAAGTGGTCCGCTTCAGACGAAGTAACTCAGCGGCCCGCTTCTTGTTCCCTCCGCACTTTCGCAACGCTTGTTCGAGGATGTTTCGTTCGATGCCGCCGACCACCTCGTCGAAATCCAAGCCCTCATCGGGTACTGTTACGGACTCTCCGATGTGCCACGCCCGCGGCTTCCACTGAATCGGTGACGGAAGAGGGAAATCGCTTGGGTACAAGGCTTCTCTGTCGCCGCTCAGCGCGATTGCCATCTCGACCGCGTTTTCAAGTTGACGGACATTGCCAGGCCAGGAGTAGGCAGCCAGCCGCTCAAGGGTCTCCGGCCGTACCTGTTTCAGGGGAATATCCTCCAGGCGGCAGATCTTGTCGGCGAAGTGCCGCACAAGTAACGGCACGTCGCTCAATCGATCGCGAAGCGGCGGCATCTCGACAGGCACCACATTCAGGCGGTAATAGAGGTCTTCACGGAACTTGCCTTCTTTGACCTTTTCCAGCAGATCCCGATTCGAAGCCGCAACCACACGAACATCAACGCGTATCGTTTCCGAACTCCCCAGCCGCTGAAACTCGCGTTCCTGGAGGACGCGGAGGAGTTTCGCCTGCAGTTCTATGGGAAGTTCTCCAATTTCATCAAGGAACAGCGTGCTTCGGTCCGCCTGTTCAAAGCGGCCGATACGGTGATTAATTGCGCCGGTAAATGCCCCTTTAACGTGCCCAAACAGCTCTGCTTCGAGCAATTGTTCCGGCAAGGCGCTACAATTCACCGTCACCATCGGCAGGCGCGACCGCGGACTGATGTTGTGCAGGGCACGCGCTGCCATCTCTTTGCCGGTCCCGGTCTCTCCGCCAATCAGCACAGTGCAGCGGCGGGGGCCGACTAACCGTATGACCTCCAGGATGTTACGAACGGCGCGGCTTTCGCCGACGAGGTAACGGCGCCAGGGTTCTCGAACAATGGCTTCGCCCAGAGCCGCCAGATCGGTGCTTCGGCGTTCCTCCACTGCCAGTTCCAATTGGTCCGCAAGTTCGGCCGGGTCCGGTCGTGAGCCAAAGTAGTAGTGGGCGCCCAGGCGCGTCAGCCGAACCGCCTCACCGAAAGAACCATCGCTATTCCGGATTAGCACAGGTACCGAGGGACAGGTGCGGCGAAACTCTTCGAGCGCCTCGATAGGCTCACAGCCGGGCATCGGGAAACTTGCCACTACTGCATCGACACAGGACCCGCGGAGATAGGACAGGGCCGGAGCGATCCCCGCCATGACCTCAACATTGAATCCCCTTAATGCCTCAATCAGGCTCGTCTCTTCTGGTGCTGGCTGCTCCGCGCAAACCCACAAGACCCTGGCAGGAAGTGACATATGACTGTGACAAGAATCGGTCACACGTGATGAATTCTTTACACCTGATTGATATTTCGGAGCTTAGGTGCACGAAACCGCAGACCGTGGCTAAACTTGGTGGCATTTTGGTCGATAGGAAGAACGAGGTGTAAAAGCGCACTTGTATCGTGCTCTTGGGGAAGCTGATGAGAATTGATAGCTCGGACCTGATTGAGAGTTCGGCCCTGCAATCCGGCAAGGCCACTGATACCCAGGCGATAGACGCCGCAGTCGAGTCGAGAACGTCAGACAAGGTTGCGGCTGGCGCCTCCGATGCAGTCGAGGTCTCGCAGTTCGTTTCACGACTTTCCTCGACACTTAACGCGGACTCGACTGAGCGAAGCGGCAAGATCGAAGCACTCTCGGCCAGTTACGAGAGCGGAAGTTATCAGGTTGATTCTGTTGCGGTTAGCCGCGCCATGGTGAGCGAAATCCAGATTTCCGCCCAGTTGTCGATGTTGAGCAGCGGTGCGTTGAGCGCGTGATGAAGAACGCGCGGAGGGCGGGCACTGAGATGATGTCAATGAAATGCCTAGAGGAAGCGCGCGACAAGATCCGCCAGTCAGCGGAACTCGTGCGGCGGCCTTCGCCACAGGCGCTCACTCAGTGTCTCCCACTGCTTGAAGAGGCGGCCTCCGGGCTGCGAGAGTTTACCGGAGAGAACAGCGTTGCAGCCCAACGGAAAGCTGATGTGCTCCGGGGACTCCTATCCTTGCGAAAGGACCTTGACCGGCTCAGAGCGTTGCTGTGCCATGCCGCCGGATTCCACGAAGGCTGGCGGCGCGTGCGCGATGCACGGACTGGTGGATACGACTCAGACGGTGAGCCGAAGGCTCCCGGTCCGCATAAGAGAGTTCTTGCCGAAGGATAGCCGCGAGGCCAGTATGGAGCCGGCTTCCCGCTGTAAGAAGGTGGCGCAATGTCCAGTTTGATGAGTAGCTTGCAGCTATCCGCCAATGCCCTGGGGGCATATGACGACGCGCTCACCGTCAGCCGGAACAACGTCTCCAACGCCTCCACAACCGGGTACGCAGCGCAGCGGGCGTCGCTCAGTGCCATGGCGTTCGATCTGGATCAAGGGTTGATCGGCGGTGTTGAGGCAGGCGAAGTACAAAGCACGCGCAGCCAGTACGCAGAGAAGTCGGTCCGCCAGGAAGAATCAGCGCTCGGCTATTACGAGCAGGTTGCGACGAGTCTTGAGTCTCTCGAATCCGCTTTCGACATCTCCGAGGATACGGGCATTTGCGGGGCTCTCAATGACTTGTACGACAGCTTCTCTGCGTGGAGCGTCTCGACGGACAGTTCAACGGCTAGGTCCGCGGTCATTACTAGCGCTGAAGGGGTTGTCAACGCCTTCCAGAATGTAGTTTCCGCCCTCGATGACCTCACGTCGGATACAGATGAACAACTCAGGAATGTGGTCAGCCAGATTAATGAGATAGGGGCTCGGATTCAAAGCTACAACGCCGAAATACGAAACGGCGCTGCCGACGCCTCCTCGCTCGAAACCCAGGTGAACAACGCGCTGGAGGAGCTGTCCGAACTGGTGGATTTCGACGCCATCTACCAGTCCGATGGAACCGTGAACGTCCTGATTGGTGGGCAAACCGGTCTTGTAGTGGGCGATTCGCTGAATGAAATCAGTGTTTCGTTCTCCGCTTCTGCGGATGCTACTTACACAGGCGCGACTCCGGACGCGCACGTTCTTGACGCCAGCGGCAAGGACGTCACGGTTCAAATCTCCGAGGGAAGACTCGGAGGCCTGTTGTATGTGCGAAACGAAGTGCTTCCGTCAATTCAAGGCGGTGGTACGGAAGCGGGATCGCTGAATACTCTGGCAAAATCGATTGCCGATCGCATCAATACCTTGCTGTTGTCGGGTGAAACGAGCGATGGGTCATCCGGAGTGGCTCTTTTCACGTACGACACAACGAGCGACGTGTTGGCGGCGCGAAGCCTCGCGGTAAACGAATCGATCACAAAGGACCAACTTGCAGCGGTCGATCCCGGACCGCCGAGTGTGAGCAATGGGATCGCGCTCAGCCTGTCAGGACTGGCCGACCCGGCTGAGGCCGAAGACCAGATCGATGGGATGAGCTACATCGAGTACTACGGCAGCATAGCCTCCTACGTGGGTTCGGAACTCAGCAGTGCGGAGGACAGCCAGACATACCGGGAGGAGACTGTCTCCCAGGCGCGATCACTTCGGTCCGAAATTTCGGGTGTCAGCCTCGACGAAGAGGCTTTGCTCATGACACAGTACCAGACCGCCTATGAGGCCATGGCACAAGTGGTTACAATTCTCACCGATCTCCTCGAAGTGGCAATCAACATGGTGAGGTGAGCTGGATAGAAAGGTAATGCTATGCTCAGCAGTCTTGATCCGTCGTCCGAACGATTTCTCGTTTACCTGCGGCAGATTCAAAGCGCAAACGTAACAGCGCAAGAGCAGGTCTCTTCGGGCTTGCGCGTGAACGAGGCTTCGGACGATCCTGACTCGATCAGTGACATTCTTCAGCTTCAAACAAGCATTCTCCATACCCAGCAGATCTCGACCAATCTTAGCCGCGTCAAAACGGAGACCGACACTGCAGAGTTGGCTCTCGAAAATGCCGTAGCCCTTATCGAGGATGCGATCGTGATTGCATCCGAGGGAGCGACCTCAACGGTCACAGCGGAGACTCGATCGGCCCTCGCCATTGAGGCCAAGGGGATTCTAGAGCAACTGGTATCGTTGAGTCAGACAGAGGTCGAAGACCGTTATGTCTTCAGCGGGGATAGTGACAGCACGGCCGCCTACGTGCTGAATCTCGACAGTGATACCGGCGTGGACCGGCAGTTTACCTCGGACGCGACCCGCGAGGTCGAACTTCCAAACGGCTCAACCTGTACGGTCTCGAAGACGGCGCAGGAGATTTTCGACCTAAGGAATTCCGACGACACTGTGTCCGATGAGAACGTGTTCGCAGCCGTGAACTCGCTGCGAGTGGCCTTGGAGAACAATGATGAAACCGCTATCGGAGAGGCCCTAACCTCGTTGCGTACGGCCGGCGGCTATCTGAATCAGATGCTGGCCTACTATGGCGGTTACCAGAACACGATCGACAACGCGATCGACAACGCAAGCGAACTCCAGGTGAGTTTGAAAGCCCAACTGAGCACATTGAGGGATGCTGATGCCACGGCGGCCGCCCTCGAACTTGACAATGGCATCTCCTTTGAAGAGGCCGCTCTACAGGCGAAGTCGATGACGACGCACGACAACCTTTTCAACTATCTCGGCTAATCTGTCAACAGCTTGCCACCTGGAAGCCGGGCATTCCTTTTACAAAACGGTTTTTGGGGCGTCCTTTGACCGGGAACTGGCGTTGAGGAGTGCTGGTGCAATTCTCGAAAGCGGAAGGACCTGCCCGGCGGCGTCGAGACGAATAGCCTCTCGTGGCATGCCAAAAACGACGCAAGTTGCTTCGTCCTGGACGATTGTTCTGGCACCTGCCTGCCTCATCTTCAGCAAGCCCTGCGCCCCGTCGGCTCCCATCCCAGTGAGCAGTGCGCCGACCGCCGCGGCACCTGCTGCCTCTGCTACCGAGTTGAACAAAACATCCACCGATGGCCGCTGATAGCAGACTCTTGGCCCTGTTCGGACCGAGACCCGGTAGACTCCTCCTGCCCGCCGCAGCAGCATGTGGTAGTCACCCGGAGCGACTAACACCCGTCCCGGTACGAGGAAATCGCCGTCCGATGCCTCTTTCACTTCCATCCGGCATGTGTGATTCAGACGTTCCGCAAACGCGCGGGAGAATCCGGCTGGGATGTGCTGCGTGATGACGATCCCCGGGCAATCTTCAGGCAGATCCAAGAGAACAGCGAGAATGGCTTCCGTTCCTCCCGTCGAAGCGCCGATTGCGATGACCGTGGAGGCATCGACTGGAGCGGCTGGCTTCATCACTGAGCGGGGGACCGCCGGGACAGTTTCCGGAGCTGACCTGACGAACCTGGCGGCTGCTGCGGCGCGTATCTTATTTGCCAGCACCACCCTTAGTTCACCGACAGAATACGGACCGGACGGTTTGGCGAGGACTTCCACCGCCCCAAGCCGTAAAGCTTCTAGCGCCGTCTGGCAGGATGCTTGCCCAATCGAACTGATGACGATGACCGGAATCGGGCGGTAGCGCATCAGTTTTCGCAGAAAGGTGAGTCCGTCCATCCGCGGCATCTCGATGTCCAACGTCAGGACGTCCGGCTGAAGCGCCAGGATCTTATCGCGCGCTACATAAGGGTCGGGGGCCGTCCCCACGACTTCCAAGTCCGGTTCAGCCGCAAGCGATTCACTGAGAATCTTACGGACAATCGCCGAATCGTCGACGATCAATACCCGAATCCTGGAACGCTGGCCCATTTACGCTTCCTCGAACTCCAGTTCGGCGGCAATCGGACCGCAGTCAAGATCGAACAATACTCGTGCTGACGCTGGCCGCGCCTCGTTTAAGGTGGATTCCGTAACTTCCGGGGCGTCAAGCGCGAATGTCGTCGCGCTCTCGATTCGGCTCAAGGCCGCGCCGCACACGACATTGGCGAGTTCGCCGGCGACTGCCCTGACCTGAGAATCATCAACCGAATCTTCGTCCTCGGCTCCGAGAAACGCGACCGCAATCGATCTGATGACGGCCATCGGCGCCGTGAGTTGAAGCGCGCCAGAGGGCGTACCATGGAACGGTAGTTTCACCGTCACGCACACTCGGTCCTGCGGCGCCCATTCGCTGCTCCGTCCGCAAATGGTCGCAAAGAACATCGTTTCGAGGACATCTTGGGCCGCGCTGGCCAACAACGCATCAACCTGGGCCGAGTCTGGAATGTCAGGCATCGTTCCCTCCAAGCAAACGCGTTAGTTCCCGGCCCAGCGTCTCCGGCGTGAATGGCTTGGCCACATAGCCCTTAGCCCCGAGTGAGATCATGCTCTGGATTCGTGTTTCGGTGGCGTCGGTCGATACGACTAACACCGGAATGGATCGCAGGCAGTCGTCCTCGCTAAGGTTTTCCAGAAGTTGCTCGCCGTTCATCCTAGGCATGTTGATGTCGGTCAGGATGATGTCCACCCACTCGCCGCGAAGCAAACCGAGCGCCTCCTCTCCATCGCCGGCTTCAAGGCAGCGGTCGCATTCGAAACCGGAGACGTCCATCACGCGGCGTATAAAAGACCGCATCACCGGCGAATCATCGACGATCAGGACGCGGTAGGCCATTGTGTTTTCCCTTGGGAACAGCGCGCGACGAGTTCCTGCTCGGCGCCGCCTGCGCTGTGCCAGAATATTCTTCCTGTGTTCACTTCCAGCCGCACGGTGCGCGAATCGCTCCCGCCGGTTGCTTCGCACTGCAGCATAACGCCCGCCTTCCAAAGGATCCGGCGAAGAGCCTGGATGTTCCTCTTTCCGATATTGAATATGCCTTCGTCGCCCAGCAGTTGCGCTCCTCCCAGAGCGCGGACTGTTAGGCGGCGCTTCTGCGCTCCCATTTCGTAAGAGCGCTTGAAAAGTACAGGAATGCCGGTATCGGCGAACATAAACGGATTCCCGGCTGCTTTGTCCGGATGGATCGATGAGTCCGGAAGCATGAAATGCAACAGCCCTCCCACCCGCGCGATGGGGTCGTGAATGGCCAGCCCAATGCATGAACCGAGCGCGTACGTCACCAGCGCACAGTTCGGGTCGGCGCTCAGCTTACAGTCGGCAATACCCACTGTGATCGATGTCATCTCGAAACTCGTGTCCGGCCTTTTGCCGGAAGTCCGCCGTTCTCCGGCTTCCGGTAGATTGCGGGTTGCACGTATTGAAGGTTGTGCTTCACTCCCGTCAGGCTCTCCGAATGCCCGATGAAGAGATAACCGCCCGGTTCGATCCAGTCAGTGAGCTTGTTCACTACCGTCTGCTGCGTATCTTTGTCGAAGTAGATCATCACATTCCGGCAGGAAATCACCGGAAAGTTAGACAAGTTTGTGATCGGCTCAATCAGATTAAGACGGCGAAATTCAATCAACGCGCGTACTTCCGGTTTCACCTGATAGGCCCCCTCCCACTTTCCATTGCCGCGCAGCAGGAAACGCGATAGCCACAGCTTTGGAAATTCCGCGAAGCGCCCGGCCGCGTAAACACCGGCCTCCGCGGTTTCGAGAGCACGTGTAGAGATGTCGGTCGCCAAAATGCGAATTTGCGGCTTTACCGAGCCATGCAGCGCATCAAGAAGCGTGAAGGCGAGCGAATAGGGCTCTTCACCGGTGGCGCAGCCGGCACACCAAATGTCAATCTGGTTTCGATTTCGAATCGAGGGCAGGACCCTATCTACTAGAAACTGGAAGTGCGCCGGTTCACGCAGGAAACTCGTGAAATTCGTCGTCAGGGAATCGATCAGGTCGACCAGCGCTTCGCCCGTTTGATCCGAAATGACGTGCTGGTAGTACTCTTCGAAAGAACGAAACTGGGCGTTGCGAATCCTCTTGCCAAGGCGCGCTGTGACGAGCTCTTCCTTACCGTTTCTCAGGTCCAGACCGAACTTTTCGTGCGCCAGCCGCCGGATTTGTTCGAATTCGTACGCCTTGAGTGGGCGAAAACCGGTGCTGGTATCATCGCGTCTGCCCGACTCTCTAAACATTTGCCCCGGCTCCGAAGATCCCGTCCATGTCCAGAATCAGCCCGACGCGGCCGTCTCCGAGGATCGCCCCGCCCGCGACGCCTCGTGTATTCTTCAGCATCTCGCCCAAGCTCTTGATGACGACCTCCTGTTTGCCTACGAGTTCGTCCACCATCAGGCAGAATGGTTTCTCACCGTTCTCCGCGACGATCAAGAGAGACTGCGTCGGATCCTCGGACCGCGGTGTAACCTCGAAGCGCTTATATAAACGGATCACCGGAAGCAACCGGCCTCGCACCATCGCCATCTCCCGGCTGTTCTCCACCGTGTGGATCATCCCCGGCGCCGGCCGAAGCATTTCCCGCACGGCGAACAGCGGCACGATGTATCGCTGGGTTCCGACCGCGACAACCAGACCATCGATGATTGCCAGCGTGAGCGGTAACTTCAGGACGAAAGTCGTTCCGGCGCCTGGAACGGTACGAATTTCAATCCGTCCGCGGAGCTTGGTGATTTGCTTCCGCACCACATCCATGCCGACGCCCCGTCCCGAGATTGCAGTTACCTGCTCTGCTGTCGAGAAGCCTGGTTCGAAGATCAGGTTATAGACTTCCGCGTCACTGAGATCATGACCGTCAGCGATAATTCCCCGTTCGAGGGCCTTCTTCAAGATCTTTTGCCGATCGAGGCCACGTCCGTCGTCGGCAATCTCAATCGTAATGTGGCCCGCTTGGTGAGAAGCGCGAAGAGCGAGCGTTGCCACGGGGTTCTTGCCTGCGTTGATTCGGTCCTCGGTTTGCTCAATGCCATGATCGACCGAGTTCCGCATCATGTGCATAAGTGGATCGGCAAGTGCTTCCACAATCGTCTTGTCGATGTCGATCTCTTCTCCGCTAAGGTTCAGTTCGGCTTGCTTACCGGACTTTCGCGTGAGATCCCGGACCAGTCTTGCTGTGCGCCGGAAGAGTTGCCCGATGGGCACCATTCGGACACCCATGACTGTCTTCTGCACCTCTCCGGTGATCCGCGCCATTTGCGCCAAATTTTGTGTCAGTCGCGGGCTCTGAATTGACGCCAGGGCGGGGTCATGCCGGACCATCGACTGGGCGATGACCAACTCCCCGACCATGTCCACCAGATAGTCGAGTTTGCCTGTGTCCACCCGGACGGCGTACGTGTTCGAGTTACGATTTTGCGCGGAATTGTCGTTGGCCGTCTCGGCCGGAACCGGCGCCGAAGCCTGAGTTGGCTCTGGGATAGGCGCCGGACTCTCCGCGGCAGCCGCCGGCTCTGCCTCGCGAAGTGAATGTAGTTTTGCGATCAGTGCCCGGTTGTCAGGGGCCGCAACTGCCTGTCCTCCCCGTAACGTCTGCTCGACTCCGTTGATCGCGCTTTTGAGATAGTCTGCCCCGGCAAGCACGCAGTCCACAACTCCGGGAGACATCGTGAGGCTTCCGCTCCGAGCGAGGTCGAGTACGGTTTCCACCTCATGGGCGACCTTCTGAATGTCGGAGAACTCGAGGAATCCGGCGAGGCCCTTGATCGTGTGAAAACCGCGAAACGCGGAGTGGATCGGCTCAACGTTGTGCGGGTCCTGCTCAATCGCGAGTATTTGAGCTTCGATCGACGTCAGATGCTCGCGAGACTCCAGAATGAAATCCGATACGAGTTCGGGATCGTCCGCAAGAGAGTTCCCTTTATTGCTGTCGTTCTCGGGTTTCCGTTCGAGTGCCTCCTGAAGGCGCTGCAGTCCCTCGGCGAGGGTCTCGGCAAGAGGCGGGCCGGGTGATTGAGAAACAGCACCGGCGATTCCGGCTGCGATCTGGGCGAGCTTCTCATCCCCAGCGTCACGCGCAAGCTGTTCGATCAGGACAAGAGACCGCGCCGCGGCCTCAGGTGAGGACACCGCCTCCTCCCCCATGACGACCTGCATGGCGAGAGTCTCAACACATTGATTCATCCTCTCCTGGTAGTCCACCGGCGTTTGACTGGATGACATAACTGTTCCGGGCGGGCTGGCATACGTCCCGCTGTAGGACTATCGGTCGTTAGAACGGCGAAAATTAGAGATACGGCATACAGTTGCAGGCTGTATGGCGGAGTAGCAGCGGCTAGTTGGCCTCGATTGGCTGAGAATCGGGGTGCAGCGTTCCGGCGCCTCGGGAACGGCGGTTCTTGAACCAATTCTGCAGCGACGCCAGATACGTGTAGTAGACAGGCGTCAGATACAGGGTCACGAGTTGCGAGAACAGCAGTCCGCCGACCACGGCCAACCCTAGCGGCTGGCGAGCTTCTCCGCCGGCTCCGTAGCCGAGCGCGATCGGAACCGCGCCAAGCAGGGCGGCCATGGTGGTCATCATGATCGGACGGAAGCGTATCAGGCAGCCTTGATAGATGGCGTCCATCGGTTTCATGCCCTGTTGCCGCTCCGCGGTGAGGGCAAAGTCGATTTGCATGATGGCGTTCTTCTTCACGATGCCGATCAGCATGATGAGGCCGACGAACGAGTAGATATTCAGCTCGACGCGGAACAACAGCAAAGTCAGAAGTGCGCCGAACCCAGCCGAGGGAAGTCCTGACAGGATGGTGATGGGATGGACGTAGCTCTCGTATAAGATGCCGAGAACGATGTAGACGACCAGGATGGCCACGATCAGCAACACCCAAAGATTTCGGAACGATTGCTGGAATGCCTGAGCCGTACCTTGGAAGACTGCCGAGATGGTTGACGGGACAGTGCGCTCAACGACTTCCTGAATCTTGTCCACAGATTCTCCGAGTGAGACTCCCGGTTTCAGGTTGAACGTGAGTGTTACCGAAGGCAACTGCCCGGAGTGGTTGATGGACTGAGGCCCAAGAGTCTCTGTCAATTGCGCGACGCTGCTCAGCGGCACCAGGTTCCCCACGCTGGAACGCACGTAGAGCATGGAGAGTGCGTTCGGATTTGTCTGAAATTCCGGCTGGCTTTCCATCACCACGCGGTACTGGTTGTCCGGAGCGTAGATCGTCGAAACCCACCTCGGACCATATGTACTATAGAGAGCACTTTCAATTTGATCTGCCGTCAAGCGAAGGCTGGCAGCTTTGTCGCGGTCAATTGTGACATTTACCTGAGGTTTCTGAAGCTGAAGATCCGTGCTGACGTCCTGGAGTTCCGGCATCGCCGACATTTCGCGTTCCAACGCCTGTGCGGAACGGTACAGTTCGTTGATGTCGCTTCCCTGCAGCGTGAACTGGTACAGACTGCGGGAGAGCCGGCCTCCAATGCGGATGGTTGGGGGATTCTGTAAGTAAATCCGCAACCCTGGAACGGCCGCAAGTTTCGGCCGCAGGTGCTCGATTATCTCGTCAGCGCTCAACTCGCGCTCGGAACGAGGCTTCAAACGGAGGGTCATGCGTCCGAAGTTCGGGCCGCCGAGGCTGCCGGAGGTTCCGCCCGTGCTAGACATGAACCGCGCGACGTTCGGATCATTCCGGAAAATCTCAGCAGCCGCCTGCTGGTAGGCAAACTGGTCGCTCGGCGAAACGCCCTGAGGCGCCTCGGTCACCACGGAAATCTGATCGGTATCTTCGCTCGGGATGAAGCCTTTAGGCACTGCGACGAAGAGGTAAAACGTCGCGATCAGCAATGCCACCGAGACGGCGAGTGTAACCGGCCGGAATTTCAGCGTCCAGCGAAGAGTTCGCGCGTAGAACGAGAGCATCCCGTCGAAGATCCGCTCGGTCACATTGTAGAAACGCGACCGCTTCTGTTGTTTTTCCGGAGGGCGCAGAAAGCGGCTGCTGAGCATCGGGGTGAGAGTGACCGATACCAGACCGGAAATCAGGATCGCCACGGTGATTGTCACCGCGAACTCGCGGAACAACCGCCCGACAATGCCGCCGAGAAACAGCACTGGGATGAAGACGGCGGCGAGCGACAACGTCATCGAGATGATGGTGAAACCGATCTCGCGGGAACCGCTCAGGGCTGCCTGTAACGCTCCTTCGCCGTGCTCCATGTGTCGCACGATGTTCTCGAGCATCACGATCGCATCGTCCACCACATACCCGACCGAAAGAATCAACGCCATCATGGACAGGTTGTTCAGCGAGTAGTTGAACAGGTACATGATGGCGAACGTGCCGATGATCGAGAACGGCAGGGCCAGGCTGGGAATCACAGTCGCCGACACGTTCCGCAGGAACAAAAAGATCACAAGTATGACAAGGCCGAGCGTGAGGATCATCGTGAACTGGACATCCTCGAACGAATCGCGTATGCTCTGCGAACGGTCGTAAAGTATATTCAAGTTCACGGACGGCGGAAGCTGGGATCGGAACGAGGGCAGCAACGCTTTTATCGAATTCGCGACCTCGATCGTGTTTTCGCCCGGCTGCCTCTGCACTGCCAGGTTGATCGCCCGCCGGCTTCCGGTTTCGTCGTTGTACCAGGAGGCGATCTTGTCGTCCTCGATGCTGTCGAAGACCCTGGCGACATCCTGCAATCGGACCGGTGAACCGTTCCGGTAGGCTACGACCATAGGGCGGTACCGATCGGCTCGCGTCAACTGGCCCGTGGCCTTGATTGTGTATGCCTTATGTGGACCGTATAACTCGCCCGTTGGTGAATTTACGTTCCAATCGCCGATCGCGTCTTTGATTTCATCGACACCGATACCCTTCGACGCAAGTGCCCGGGGATCAAGCTGAACGCGCACGGCATACTTCGCCGAGCCAAACACCGAGACCTGCGCGACCCCGCTTACCATCGAGATCCGCTGCGCCATCATCGTCTCGGCGTACTCGGAAAGATCGTAAAGCGGCATCGTATCCGAGGTGAGCGCCAGAAACAGAATCGGCGAATCGGCCGGATTCACCTTCCGAAAGGTAGGCGGGTTTGGCATGCCTGCCGGCAGCAGGGAAGACGCGCGTGTGATTGCCGACTGGACGTCCAGCGCGGCGTCGTCCAGCTTTCGATTCAGCGAGAACTGCAACGTGATCGATGTGCTGCCAAGGGTGCTGGTCGATGTCATCGAGTCCAGACCCTCGATTGTGGAGAATTGCTTCTCGAGAGGTGTGGCGACTGCTGATGCCATCGTGTCAGGGTTTGCGCCCGGCAGCGAAGCTGACACGTAGATTGTCGGGAAATCGACGTTCGGAAGGTCGCTCACTGGCAGCCCGCGATAGGCTACGAAACCGAACAGTGCGATCGCGAGCATCAAAAGGCTGGTCGCGACCGGCCGCCGTATGAAAAGTTCGGAGAAGTTCATAGCGCCTTCGCCTGCCTCATCCGCACCTTCATGCCGGGAGCGAGCCTCAGATGCCCCTCTGTCACCACCGTCTCACCGCTTCGTAAGCCGTCTGTGACTACGACCTCCTGATCCGCGCGGACGCTCGTTGTCACGGGGCGCATCTCTGCAGTCATGTCCGGCTTCACCACGTAGACGTACTCGCCCGACTGCGAATTCTGTATGGCGCGAAGTGGCACCACGACGGCGTTCGGGATCGTCTTCAAGCGAAGGACCACATCTACGAATTGTCCAGGCCAAAGCCGGCTGCCGGCGTTCTTGAAGGTCCCCTTCATCTTGATGGTGCCCGTGGTCATGTCTACGGAGTTGTCGATGAAGCTCAGTTCACCCTGTTCGGCGCCCTTTTCCTCATCTCCTTCGGGAGTCGCCATGACCGCGAGCTGCCCAGCCGGAACCCGTTCCTTGATCGCAGGCAGGTTCTTTTCGGGTACGGAGAAGGTAACCAATATCGGCTGGATCTGGTTTATCGTCACCAGTTCGGAGTCGTTTGCTTTGACGATGTTTCCTTGTTTTACCGAGATCGCTCCGGTGCGGCCGTTGACTGGTGACACAATACTGCAGTAATTGCGCTCAAGCCGTGCATTCGCAAGCGCGGCTTCGTCCGCGGCGATCGCTGCCCGCGCACTCTCCACCGCTGCACGATCGGCGCTAACCGCTTCGGATTGGACTTCCGCCTCAGTTCCGTGTTGATCAGCCTGTTCCTTCGACATCACTCCTTCGCGGAAGAGTTTCTCGTAGCGGACCGCCTGCTCCTTCGCGTACTTTTCCTGAGCGACATCACGTTTCAGATTCGCTTCGGCCTGCCGCAGCGCTGCGGTGTTCTTGGCCAAGTTCGCCTTGGCCTGCCGAATGTCCTCGTCGTACGGGCGCGGATCGATCAGGAACAAAAGGTCCCCCTTCTTGACCGAATCGCCTTCCCGGAAATACACCTTGGTGAGTTGACCGCCGACCTGCGCCTTGACACTGATGGTTGCATACGCCTCGACGTTGCCAATCACGCGGATGTCCACCGGCACCGTCTTTTGGGTCGCTTGCTCTGCTGATATCAGGGCCGCCTGAGATCGCGCACGACCCGCGGGCGGACCGCTTTTTGAGCAACCGGTCAATAAAACAAAGGGAAGAAGAAGTACGACAATTCCGTGCCTCATCGGCTAGATGACTCCGTAAGAGATAGACAGCGCAAGGCTAGTGTATCACCACCAAATTTCACCGAGCCTTCACGGGTCCTTGCCTCGGCCCTTTCCCTTCGATGTGACAGCCGGAGACGCTGACTCGGCGGGGTAGATTAGACGACGGTAGGCCCATGATTGTTACTCGATTGATTCAAAAAAAGTTGTGAAGAACATTAACACGATTTGAGGGGCTTTCCCGGTAATCTTTCCCCTACCGCCTGCGTTATCCAACATTGAGGCACTTCCACCAGCGATTTTGATGACTCGACAGACGGCAATGACATCGTGTCGATGAAACTGGAGCTACAGCCAACTCCCTCCTCGTTCCGCGACCCGGCCGGCTTCGTAGTAAATGCCGGCGGGGTGTACAAGCGGATTGTCACCCAATATGGCCGGGAAGACTATAGCCTGCTGATGGAAACAGGCCTCTACGGCGAGTTGGTGAACGCGAGTCTCCTGATTCCGCACGTCGAAGAGGATGAGTATGGCTCCGAATCCCCTGGCCTTTACAAACTCTTACGTCCGGAACAGTTGGAGTTCATCTCGTACCCTTACGAATGGTCGTTCTCGCAGCTGAAAGATGCTGCGCTGCTGACACTCGATGTTCAAAAGCGGGCCCTACGCCGAGGACTGTCTTTAAAGGATGCATCGGCCTTCAATGTGCAATTTCGGGGGACGAGGCCGGTCTTCCTCGACACTCTGTCGTTTGAGCGGGATCGGGGAGGACCCTGGGTTGCGTACGAGCAGTTTTGCCGCCATTTTCTGGCGCCGCTTCTCCTGGGTTCTGAACTGCCCTTTGCCACCCAATACTTACGCGTCGATCTGAGCGGTTTTCCCCTTGAATGGGCTTCGCGTGCGCTTAACTGGAGGAGCTACCTGAAGTTTGGACCGCTGGTGCATATCCATCTTCATGCCCGCGCTAACCGGCGGTTCACGGATGGCGGAGAACCGGAATCCAAACTCAGCCAGCCGGCGAACACGAAGGCTGCGATTGCCGAATCGTTAACGAGAGCCGTGGAACGGCTGAAGGCGCCCAAGCCTGTCGGACCGGCCTGCGGACCGCCATGGATGGAGGACTACGATCAAGGCGTCTCAAGATTCCGGAGCCACTTCCTTCGCTCAGTCCTGAGAGGCATCCGGCCGTGCCTGGTCTACGACTTAGGCGGCGCTGCCAGCGCGTTCGGACGGTTGGCCGCGTCGGAGGGGTGCCGTTGCATCCTGTGTGACCCGGATCCCATCGCGGTTGATAGAGCCTACCGCGAAGGAGTTAAAACCGGGAACGGTCTGGCGTTTCCCCTTGTCATGGACCTGCGAAATCCGAGCCCCGCGCTTGGGTTTGGCCTGGTCGAGAGACAGAGTTTCTTCGAGCGGCCCAATGCCGGCCTCGTCCTTGCACTTGGCATGCTCCATCACCTCCGCCTGAGCGAAAGCATCCCATTTGCACAACTTGCGGAAACATTTGCGCGGTTTGGCAGCCGATTGTTGATTGAGTTCGCGTCCCTCGAAGATGAGGCTGTCCGGCGCGTCGTTGCCCGCCGGACTTTTATCCCCGACGACTACAGCCTCCAAGGCTGCATCTCCGCTTTCTCGCGGCATTTCAAGCTGTTAGTCGAATCCCGGATTCCAGAAACCGAGCGCTGGCTGCTCCTTTTCGGGCGCTAAAAGTATGACGACGTCTCGATGGCATGTCCGGTGGTTACTTCTGGCGCTGGTGATAGCTGTTCCGTTCGCCGGATTCCTCGTCACGAACCATTACCCTTGGTTTCGAATCGAGACTGTGGTTGCTTTGGCGCTCCTTCTTCTTACGTGTGCAGTTCTTTCGGCGGTGGCACGTGGCCGGTGGTTTTATGTCGTAACGCTCGTCTGCGGTTGTGCGATTGCCGTCGTCCCGGTCGACAGGGTACTGCTGCCGTTAGGCCAGTTGCCCGTCCCCGCCGTCGCAGCTGGGTTCCTGATCTTCTTTGGTGGCCTGATGTTCTGGATGCGGGAGCGTTTTTGGGCGAGCCTTGTGACGTTTGTGCTGGCGGCCTTCACTGCTCACTGCATTGTCGTGTACCGGAGTCCGGCGGCCTTTGCGTACACAGGGAGCCGTCCGGTGGCCGGTCAGAAGCCAAGTCATTTCCTGTACCTGATCCTGGACGAGCACATCGGTCCAGCGGGGTTGCCCAAGTCCATTCCCGAATGTCAAAACGCGGCCCGGATGATCGTCTCCACATTCGGACACGATGGGTTCCGCCTCTATCCAAATGCGTTTAGCAACTATGCCACGACTTTGGATTCTGTGCCGAGCATCCTTAACCGGACCCTATTGAGGAGTCACAACGAATTCCTTCGACCGGGCTCGCCGGACCCGTACGGTATGTACTCTCTCAATGCCACGAAGTTCTTCTCAGACTTTAAATCCCGAGGCTACGCCCTCGAAGCAATTCAATGCCGGGGCGTGAACTTCGCGTCCGGGAGCGGTGCCCGCGTACTTGAGTACACCGGTGGGATGGACGAGATCGCGCGATCGGATATGCGTTGGCACGAGAAGTTTCGAGTTCTCGTGGGCGCCTACCAGGGCTCCGATGTTGTACTGGCCGGAGTCAAGGGCTTCTTCCCGTTCTTTCGATTCGGAACAAAGACCCTTTGGCCGATGTCAGTCTCTCATTCGTGGCCGACTTGGTTGGCAAGTGAGATCACGTCTACTGAGAAACCCACGTTGTTCTTCGTCCACCTGCTGACGCCGCATGGGCCTTATGCATATCGTCCGAACGGGTCAATGCGGAGTCTCAATGAATGGACGGCCGATCTCAGCTATGGTGTTTCGGACGATCGCACGTACCGCGATCGGTACGTGCGATACGCCCAGCAGATCGAGTATTTACATGAGCAACTGGGTCATCTGTTCTCTGAGCTTCGTAAGCGTGGTTTCCTCGACCGGATGACGATTGTCGTTCACGGGGACCACGGAAGCAGGATCAGGCTTCGAAGGGACTCGGTGCGCCCCGCATCCGGGTCCAGGCCAGTCGAGCCCGATCGCTACGATTACATCAGTGAGGCGGATCCTCAGGATTTGGTCGATCGTTTCTCAGCTCTTCTTGCTATCAAATTCCCCGGTGAACGCGTGCCGTCCGTCGATGGCCGCTCGGGCAGCGTCGTTCACTTTTTAACCGAAACCGTCTATGGGCGGAACCCAGCGGACATCGGACCTGGGGTGGATTCAGTGTTTTTGTTTGGCGCCCATGATCTCGTGACCGAGATCGCATGGCCCGCCATGAAAGGAAACTAATGATTGAGTTTTATTGTTATTTGGACCCCGCTGCGGGTAGTCTCTCGTTTCAGATTCTGCTCGGGGTGGTTTTTGCCCTTCTTGCAGGTTTCCGCAGTCGAATTAGCCGCATCATCTGCTTCTTCCGCCGGAGCAAAGGCTGAACTGATGACGGCTCACGAAGCTCGATTCAGTTGGTATCGAGGCCCAGTCTGTCCAATACCCTGCTGAACCTCGGATCGTAGTGAATGTCTGTCCAGATGGGATTTGCCTTCAGAAAAGCCAACTCCGGCGCATGCTGTTCTACAGCTCTCTCAAGCCATTCGATGGCTGAGGATCTTTCGCCCAGTACTACGTGAAGTGCTGCAAACCGCACTCCGGACACGTATTGCACCTTGGAGCGTTGTCTCAAGTGAGCAAGATGGTACCGCACCTTATCTTTCTCGACGCCTCGCCTCCATGCGTCCATGACCAATCGAGCCTCGGACCCATTTGTTGGGAAGATGCTTGCTCCCTGGAATCTTTGGTCGAGTTCAACTGCCTTGGCCAGGCTGATGATTGCCTTTTCGTAGTCTTTCCTAAAGAAGTGAACCAACCCGGTCTCCGCGGCAACATTGGGCGATAGCGGATCGACGCTGCGTGAGCGTTCCAGTTGACTGAGCGCCTCCCCCAGGCGTCCCTGTGGCACGAGGTATCCAAGGATATACTCTTCGCGAATGCCGACGTCGTTTGGGTCGAGCCGGATTGCCGTTTGGAACTCCCGCTCCGCTTCTTTCCACTCCCAATCATAGAAACCTTTGACCAGCGCCATTGCTGCGTGGGCGTGGGAGTATTGATCGTCAATCATCAGCGATCTGGCGGCTGCGGCCTTCGCCCTTTGCATAGCATCCAGTGGGGGTATCTCTCCGAGCAGGGCACTCCGGGTCAGCGATTTTGCGAGAAGTGCGTGTATACGGGCGCAGTTGGGGTTACTCTGTGCTGCCCGTTCCAGGTGTCCTACCGACTTTCGCAAGAATTCCGCGTTCATGTACCCGGCAGTGGCAAGTCCCCGAAAGTAAGAGTCCAGATTCTGTTCATTTTCGTAATGCCCCCTCGGCATGTGTGCCTCCGGGACGTGCAACTGAAGTAGCCCCGCCACCTGCTGTAATACGTCTGAAGTCAGTTCCCCGAGTTGCCTCTGTGGGATCTCATACCGTTTAGACCAGCGGATAAACCCCGTCTGTAAATCAGTCAGACGTACAATTGCCGTGAGTTCGTCACGGCTCGTACGGACGCTGCCACTGAGGGCGTAGTCAACACCGAACCGTTCCACCAGGTGCTGCGTCGTCCGTTTCTCCAGTCCCGCCCGTAAGGATGATGTTGGAGAGATGACTCTGAGCCCTTCCACGTGAGTCAGCAGGTCGATCAGGTCTTCTGCAAATCCATCAGTCAAACCGCCTTGATTCTCATTCGTACCCAAACTGGTAAAGGGAAGGACGACTATGGATGGGAGTTTCTGGGCAGTCCCGTTCACAGCACTTATCGGCGGGGCTTTCTGTTTTCCAACTGGGTGCCGAGTGAGCCAAACTCCCCCGAACCCGGTAAGGAAGATCACCACGGCCACCGCGGGCCAGGGGAACCTCCACCGCACAGGGCGGCGCTCCGCATCCACCGTTGTCTGGGATCCTCCTCGAAACACGAATACCGGCTCGTATGATCGTGGGCGAATTTGGATCAGAATTGGATCGGACTGGCCTTCCTCGGTGTAATACTCGCGAAGCCGGGCGCGGAGACGCCCCATCTCCACACGCACGATGGCGTCGAGTTGAGGATCAAAAGATGCCGGCCTGTGAAAGACCGCAATGGCAAGGTCGTATTCCCGGATACGGTCATTTCGGCCTTGTAGAGCCTCGTTGATTATGTATTCGATTAAATCCCGGAGACGCTCGCTGGAGGCGAACTTCGCACTGCTGGTTATCTTCGCCAGTTGTGCGCGCACACGTTCCGCCCGTACGTCACGTGTTGGAACACCAGCGCTCTCCCGGTCCCAGGCGGGATTACCAGAGGGTACCATCCCCATGTTAAGCCCCTTTAACGAATGTTACCAGCTCATCACAAGCGGTTCAATCCATCACCTGTAGTTCATTGTAAAGATTTGTCTTAGGACCTTCTTCTGGATGGACTGGCTGGATTTCCGGAAGCACGTACATGCACGTACTTGCCGGCCCAAGCCGATTCGGAGAATATCCCTCCATACGTGGGTGTAAGCCCGCGATTCAGATGAACAAAACCGATTCCGGGAGGGAATGAGATGTTGCATGCAGGCCGTAGGCCGATCCGTTTGTGTCCTCAACCACTCTCAACAGCGCTACTTTTGGCCACATTGACCGTTTGCTGTGCGCTGGCACAGACTCCGAGAGACGTCACACTTTCGGTCGCCGGTTCCGACGGCGGATCTGTCGGAGCGTATCGTTGGGTGTTGGAGGAAGACAGAACATATCATGTTCAGTTCGACGCTCAGGGCAACCCGATCACCGATCCGAACACATTGTCAGTCAGCTTCCACCCAAGTCACATGCCGGTTGCGGGAAAGGGCGAAGCCACGGGCACCGCAACTCTTACGCTTCCCGATGCGACCAAACACTATTACGTGTCGGTGCTGCCCAAGACAGCAGGTAGCTACACCATCGGAGCCGCGACTATCGCTCCAACAACTACCTCGGTCACCGTTCAGGTGAATAAACTTCCGCTACCGACGGCACAGATCACGATATTCGTGTATCACGACAACGCTCCACTTAACAACGCTGCGGATCTTCCAAGGGAAGTGGGCTTGGGGGGCTTTCAGATCGTGGTGGAGGACGCGGGCGGACGCTATGGCATCTCTGCCGGCACGCTATCCCAGGATGCCTATGGAAACATGCTTGGCCAGGTCTATCAGAAAGATAAGAACGGCAATTACGTTCTCGACGCCAATGGCAACCCCATTCCTGCTGTCGATAACAAAGGCGTTCCGATTGTCGAGCCGCTGGTCACGGGTCCCTGTCCCGGTGACACTTGCGGAATGCTGACGATCAAGAATCTGTGGCCAGGGAAATACGGTGTCTCGGTTGTTCCGCCTTCGGGCCAGGGCTGGCAGCAAACCTCGACAATCGAGGGAACCAAGATCATCGATGCTTGGGTAAAGGCGAATGAACCCTCTTACTTTGCTGAGTTTGGCCCCCCGGGAGCGCATGTCGAGATCGGTTTCATTCAGCCCTTCACGGATGCCACGGTGTTGAAAGGCGGCGCGACGATCACAGGCCAGGTCGTAAACCTTCACTTGTCCAGACCTCCCGACTATGCCTTTTACAACGGAGTTCCCTTCGCGCACACAACCCCGTGGGTCGGCCTCAATGACGCCGCCGGGGTTCCCGCAACTTCCAAGGCGGTTTTCGCAAAACGCGTGAATGCGGACGGTACTTTCTCAATCCCGAATGTGCCGCCCGGCAACTACCAGCTCGCGATTTGGGACGATAACCTTGACCTGATCTTCGGGTTTCATTCAGTTACGGTGAATGCTGGAGGTCCGCCGTATTCGTGCAATACTCTCGCCGCCTGCGAACTCGGGGATATTCCCGTCTTTCAATGGTTTACGCGGCTCGAACACTTTGTCTTTTCGGATGACGGCTGCGCCGGAACGCCGCAATTCGACCCAACGAAAGCTGGGAACGGCTTCCGTGAGGCTTGCGAAACAGGCATTCCGGAACGTACCGTCAATATCCGGTGGCGCGATGGCACGATCAATCAATCGGCTCCGACTGATCCAGAGGGCTTCGTCCCGTTCGACGAGGTGTTTCCATTCTTTGCGTGGCAGGTCGCCGAGGTTGATTATGCGCGCGACAAGGCGACCGGCGTCTCCGTTGTCGTGGACGATGGAGGGCCGATCGACCCGAACAATACGTGGTCATTTGATGGTGTCCTGAACCCGCAGCCGCAGACCTGCACAGCGGCGGATGTGACGGCGGGTACTGATGGCTGTGCGTCTGTTGGCGCGCCTCGCATCAATCCAAACACTGGAGACAACCTGGTACGTACTGAAGTCGGTCCGGAACTGTTACAGGCTTTCCAGGGCTTTATCGGTCAGACCTCAGCGTTTGCCTGGGGCAAGAGTGAATATTTGCCGGGCGAAAACGGCGGAATCTCCGGGATCGTCTTCTATGACACAACCCGCGCCGAGAACGACCCGCGGTACAACGCCGGCGAAGTATTCACTCCGGGAATCCCCGGCGTTACTCTGAAACTCCACGTGCGTAGCGCCGCGGATCCCGCCACGCTCATTCAGGTAGCGACGGTACAAACGGATAGCTGGGATACCGCTCCGCCTGTGGGGTGCCAGGGCGCGCCATTCACGTTCCGTGGGTCGACGAAGGATTGCTACGACGGCCTGCGAAACTTCAACCAGGTTCGCAAGGGAGTCTTTGACGGCGGGTATGCCTTCACCGAATGCTACACCGTCACGGACGCGGTTACCGGCAAGAAGAGTTGCGTTGCACCTGGGACTGCGGGCGCCTCTGCTACCCCGGAACCACTTCCGGTGGGTGAGTACATCGTGGAAGTAGTTCCACCTGTAAATGGTACTGGCGCCAGGCTGTATGAGGTTGAAAAGGAAGAAGATAAGAACGTCGATTTCGGCGACAACTATACTCCGAGTCCGAACCTCTTGCCACCGGTTTGCGTGGGCGATAGAGCGGCACTCGGTTACCCGGCCACCGTTCCCGCGGAACTGACCTTGTTCCCCGGCGTTCCCGTGGCGGCGGAGTTTGCGGGACAAGCACGGCCACTATGCAACATGAAGCAGGTGTTCGTAAACGATGGCCAGAACTCCGCGGCGGATTTCTTCCTGTTCACCGAGACGCCCATCGCGGGTCACATTTACGGGTTCATTCTCGACGACGCCTCGAACGAGTTTGACCGGAACTCGCCGGTTTTCGGGGAGAAGTACGCGCCGCCGTTCATGCCGGTGTCGATCCGTGACTGGACCGGGAAAGAAATCTCCCGGACCTATTCAGACGAATACGGCGTCTATAGCGCCCTGGTCCCATCGACCTACACGGCCAACGTGCCGAGTCCGAGCGGTATTTCGGCGAACATGATCACCGCCTGTATGAACGCGCGGTTGTTGCCGGATGGAAACGAGGACCCGAGGCACAATCCTCTCTACAGTGAATTCTGTTACACGTTTCAGTACATGCCTGGGGCGACGACCTATCTTGACACGCCCGTAATCCCTGTGGCGGCTCACGCCGGGCCGGATCGCAGCCCGCTTGACTGCGAATTCCCGGAGGGCACGCCCAGGATCGCAACCGCGTCGGTGCCTACCAACGGGGTTGGAGGCGGACCGTATGCAGGTTCGACGGGACAACAGATCGTGATCAATGCGATCGGCACCGTCGCTGTACCGAATCCTGCGTACTGTCCAGCTTCCGCGGGAGCGGTGAACTGCCCGAACGGCTTCGATGAGAACAAGACGACCAACCGCGACTTCGGGTTCGGTGCGTACACACCGGGTCAATCGACGGTAACCATCGGCGGGGTGCCGCTCACGGGCGTCTCTTGGAGCACCACGCAGATCACGGGGACAATCGCCGGCGGGACTACCACGGGTCAACTGGTTGTAAAACGCGGTGACAATAGCAAGTCCACGATAACGGGGATAACCGTCACCATCGGCCTTGGGCGAGGGCAGAGCATCCGTCCCGTGGCTCCTTCCGCATCCGCCAACGCGCACCAGATTCAAAATGCAATTGATGCGGCCGCCGAGGGGGACCTGATTCTCGTCTCTCCGGGACTCTACCGCGAGAACGTCATCCTGTGGAAGCCAGTCCGCCTCCAGGGGTGGGGCGAAACCACTAGAATCGACGCGGTTAACGCGCCGGCGGAAAAACGGCAACAGTGGCGCACGAAAGTTCAAAACCTGGTCGCCAGCGGCTCAGTCGATATCCTCTCGGGTCAGGAAGTGGCGGCGCCGGGTCTGCTGGAGCCAGTGCTGTTTGCTTCCGAAGAAGGCTCCGGAATCTTCGTGCTTGCGAAGAGGAATAGGTATACGGAGAACCCGAATGCCAGGATCGACGGCTTCTCAATCAGCGGCGCCGACTCCGGCGGTGGGATCGTGGTCAATGGATACGCGAAGTATCTTGAGATCAGCAACAACCGGATCACGAACAATCAGGGTGATTTCGGTGGTGGCATTCGCGTTGGACATCCGGAGCTTACAAATCCCAACGCCACGTCTTTCACCGACGCTGACAACGACAATATCCGCATCCACAACAACCACATCAGCCAAAACGGCGGACTCGGCGGCGCGGGTGGCGGTGTCTCACTCTGCACCGGCGCCGAAAACTACCTCGTGACTCAGAATTACGTCTGCGGCAATTTCAGTACCGCGGACGGAGGTGGAATCGGGCACCTCGGCCTCAGTAACGGTGGAGCGATCGTTGGGAACACCATCTTGTTCAACGAGAACTTCAATCAGGGGCTGACGGCTCACGGTGGCGGGATCTTCATCGGCGGCCAGGCTCCACTCGTAGGCCAAACGATCACTCCGGGCGCAGGTTCCGTTCGCGTGAACGCCAACCTCATTCAGGGGAACACTGCCGGGGCAGGGGATGGTGGTGGAATCCGGCTCAGCAACATCAATGGGGCCGAAGTCGCAAGCAACAGGAACAAGCCTGAATTCTGGTACCAGGTTGACATCTTCAACAATATGATCGTCAACAATGTGGCCGGGATGGCTGGTGCGGGCATCTCGCTTCAGGATGCGGCGAAGGTCAACATCATCCATAACACGATCGCGCATAACGACAGCACGGCCACTGCCGGGTCGGCCTTCTTCGACCCGAACCAGTCCACTCCGCAGCCCGCTGGGGTTGTGTCCTACGCGCACAGTTCGGCTCTCGCGGACGCGGCACCGGCTATCGGGACGTTCTCGAACCCCACGATGCGGAACGACATCGTCTTCTGGAACCGGCGTTTCTACTTCAAGGTCGATACCACTGTCGACCCGCCGGCATACACGCTGGTCCCCGCAGCTCCGGCCTATAGCGACCTTGCTGTCGTGGGCGCCGCCGGGAGCCTGACCTGCACGTCGTGCAGGACCACGCAGCCTGGCGATGCCGCAGGGGCGTACTCGAACCCACTTGCATTCGTGACGCCGTATTTTAACGGTGCGCGAGGCACTACACTTGCCCTTCCTGAAGTAACGACGGCATTGCAGGCGCCGCCGGCCTTTGATGAGGGGGGCAACTTCATCCGTTTGCGGTTCGGCCCGCTAAGTCTTGTCGGCAATTATCACTTGCTGCCGAGCTCGCCGGCCATCGACCAGGGCGCCGCAGTCACAGGGATTGTGGACCTTCTGTTTGACATTGACGGCCAGACGCGGCCATTCAATGCAGGTCCGGACCTTGGTGCGGACGAAGTCCACTGACAAATAGCAATCCGACAGAGCATCCCTTCGCCATTGCTGGAGGGATGCCCTGTCGAAAGGGGCAAACCATGAAAAAGAGAATTCCATCTCAACTGATGTCTCTGTTGGCTGCCACGCTTGCCCTGGCCGCATCGCCTGCCGCCGCGGCGGTAAAGCTGCAATGCCCAGGTGACAAGAACGGCGACGGCGTTTCCGATACTCAGGGAATTGTGTGCCTGAGCTTGAGCGCAGGCGATGGCTTCGTGACGATGGCCGACGGGAAGCCTCAGTACATGTTCGGTTTCGGGGACGTAACTGGGGTTCGCGCCAACAAAGTCATGGAAGCAGGAATGCTGGGTGCCAGATTTCCCGCTCCCTTGATTTCCGTTGATGAGGGGGACCACGTCTATCTGAATCTCACCAACGTGGGCATGATGATGCGGCCCGACCTGTTCGATCCTCACACGGTTCACTGGCACGGGTTTCCACAAGCGTCGGCGGTGTTCGACGGTGTGCCTGATTCGTCCATCTCGATCAACATGGGCTCGACTCTGACCTATTACTACCAGGCCATCGAGCCGGGTACGTATATGTACCACTGCCACGTGGAAGCGACCGAGCACATGCAGATGGGTATGCTCGGCAACTTGTATGTCCGTCCGGCGCAGAATAAGAAACCAAACAACTTCACGTTCCCGAACGGCTTCGTTCACAAGACGAACTACAAGTACGCGTACAACGACAACGACGGTTCAACCTACTATGACGTCGAATACGCCATTCAAATGACGTCGTTCGACTCGTTCTTCCACGATCAACACGAGGCCGTACAACCGCTTCCATTCGCTCTGATGAAGGACGACTACCCAATGCTGAATGGTCGAGGATATCCGGATACGGTGAATCCAAGCGCTCTGCCTCCGCCGGCGGCCAACGGCGGGATTCGCTCGCAACTGGATTCGTCGCTGATTCGGGCTACGGCTGGCCAGAAGGTCCTGCTTCGTCTGTCGAACCTCAGCGTCACAAAGTTCTTCACGCTTTCGTCGCTGGGAATCCCGATGAGAGCTGTGGGTCGTGACGCGAGGCTGTACCGGGGACCGGACGGAAAGAGCCTCTACTTTGAAACCAACTCGATCACGCTCGGCGGGGGTGAAGCCATGGATGTGATCCTCGATACGGCGGGGATCAACCCGGGAACGTACTTTCTGTACACGACCAACCTCAATTATCTGAGCAACGGCACGGAGGATTTCGGCGGAATGATGACCGAGATCCGCATCAACTAGGGGGACAAACATGATCAAAAAGATGCTAAAGGCCGCGGGGCTGATGCTGTCGATTCTGGGACTGTTCAGTGTCGATGGGCAGGCAATGATCGACGGCATCTCGGGCGCCACCGCATTCAATTTCACAGCGAAAACTGACTACATCACGACGCCGGACGGCGGGCGGCTATTGATCTGGGGTTACGCCAATCAGGGTGGACGGGCTCAGTATCCGGGCCCGACGACGATCGTGAACCAAGGCGATACGCTCACTTTCACGCTTGCGAACACACTTACCGTGCCTGTCTCTATCGTGTTTCCAGGGCAGGAGGGCGTTACTGCAGTGACGACGGGGACGACTGCCTGCGCGAATCCGGGCATCCTGACGTGCGAGGCCCCGCCGGGAGGAAGCGTCACATACAGTTTTACCGCCTCACGCGCCGGGACCTATGTCTATCACAGCGGTACGAGCGCAGAATTGCAGATCGAGATGGGCCTGGTCGGCGCGCTTATTGTACGGCCTTCACTTGGAATGGGCTATGCGTACAACCACGCCGATACGGCATTCGATCGCGAGACTCTGTTCGTGCTCACAGAGATGGATCCCCGGATTCACGAGTTGGTTGCATTCCAGGGCCTGGCGGCTCTTGAGGCGACTGACTATCTCACCGACTATTTCCCAACCTACTGGTTCATAAATGGGCGTGCGGCGCCCGATACGATGTCAGCCGCGAATGCGAGTTGGCTGCCGACGCAACCGTACGACTGCATGCCGCGGATGCATCCGGGGGAGCGCCTGCTTATGCGGGTGATCGGCGCAGGGCGTGACTTGCATCCCTATCACCATCACGGCAACCATGCTCGCGTGATTGCGCGGGACGGGCGATTGCTCGAAAGCGCCGCAGGTTCGGGACCGGACCTAAGCTACCAGGTGTTCACCATTCAGTCTATTCCGGGAGAAACCGTCGACGCGATCTTCGAGTGGACCGGCAAGGATCTGGGATGGGACATATACGGGAACCTAAAGGCTGGTCCACAGTATGCCCACACGTGCAACGGTAAGGCTCTCGACGATCCATCTGGCGCTACCTCTCCCGGCTACGATCCTGTCACGAAGGAATACTGTCCCGATCACGGCAAAGATTTCCCGGTGACGCTGCCGGAAACCCAGGAGCTGACGATCGGCGGTTTCTACAGCGGGAGCCCGTACTTGGGAACGCTTGGCTCTCTGCCTCCTGGAGAAGGCGGGATGAATCCGAATGCTGGGTTCACGTTTATGTGGCACTCCCATACGGAGAAGGAAATGACCAACTACGACATCTTCCCCGGAGGAATGATGACGATGCTGATCATTGAACCTCCTGGCGTACACATCCACTAGAGAGGGAGGACAACGCGATGAACTACAGAAAATCAATTCTTAAGGCGGGGATGCTGGCTGCAATATCGATCGCGATGGCAGCTCCTTCCTTTGCGGTGGTTTACAACTTGACTGCTGGGTCAACGACGGTAGCGATGCCGGACGGTACACCGGTAACAATGTGGGGATATGGCCTCGACGCTGGTCCCATCCAGGTTCCTGGGCCGGTGCTGACCGTGCCAGCCGGTGACACAACTCTCACGATCAATCTGACTAACAACCTGTCTGTCCCAACGTCGATCATCATTCCCGGACAGAAAGCGGCACTCGCGCCACAGACGTTCACGGACCCTCAAGGCAGAACACGCGTGCGCGCGTTTACGATAGAGGCCACGCCCGGTGGAGGGCAGCAAACCTACACCTGGGCTGGCGTGCAGCCGGGCACATTCCTTTATCAGAGCGGCAGCGAACCGGCTAAACAGGTGCAGATGGGCCTCTACGGCGGCGTCAAAGTCGCGGAATACCCCGGCGTGGCGTTCGACCAGGACATTCTGCTCGTATACAGCGAAGTAGATGCGGCTCTCCACGATCCTCCTGCGGCGGCCAATGCCAAGAACTACAATCCACGTTACTTCCTGGTCAATGGTGCGCCCTTTGCTGCAGGGCAGGCGCCGATTCCTGCCGGCGCCGTCGGGCAGACCGTGCGGCTGCGATTACTTAATGCGAGTTTAAAGTCTCATGTCCCCACGCTTGATGGGGCCTACCTGAAAGTGATTGCAGAAGACGGCAGACCATACTCGTACGAGCAGAACGGCGTCTCCTATCCGCGCCATGAAGAACGCTACGCAGTTCATTTGGCCGCGGGGAAGACGATTGATGCGATCTGGCAACCGCTTCGCGAAGGTGTGTACTCCCTCTATGACCGGTCGCTCCATCTCACGACGGGAGGAGTGACTGGCGGAGGGCTTACCTCCTACCTCTCAGTGACTGCTGCTGGAGCAGGGGCGCCTGCGGCAGCCGGTGACGCGTATTCAGTGAACGAGGACACGCCGCTTGCGGTGGTCGCACCGGGAGTGCTCGGGAACGATACTCCCACGACTGCGGTGGCATCACTCGTGACCAGCACTGCCCATGGATCTCTCGTGTTCCAGGCAGACGGTTCATTTACTTACACGCCGTTCGCGAATTACAGCGGAGCCGACTCCTTTACTTACAGGACAGCCGACGCGGGACAGTTGAGCAACATAGCGACAGTGGATATTACTGTCGTGCCACAATCTGATCCGCCTGTTGCAACGGCAGATAGTGCAACTGCCGTTCTTAGTACGCCTGTCACGATCAACGTTCTGACGAACGACATCGATCCCGATGGCGGCACATTGTCGGTTACTTCTGTAACGCAGGGTACTCATGGATCGGTTACGACTGACGGCACAACTGTGACCTACACGCGGACTGATGCCGCGTTCACCGGTACAGATACGTTTACATACACCGTTTCGAACGCTTCGCTTTCGGTCGTTGGTACGGTGTCAATCAACGTCGTCGCTTCCGTTAACACGGCGCCAATGGCGATGGACGACTATGCGGCCACGACAAGCGGGAGCCCGAATCCGGTTCCAGTGACGATCGATTTAGTCACGAACGACATGGATGCGGAAAACAATATCGATCCAACACAAGTGAGCGTGACGACGCCGACTCGGGGCGGATCCGTTCAGAATATGACGAACGGAACAGTGATTTACACGCCAAAGAAGAACTTCCAGGGGACAGACACTTTCACGTACACGGTTAAGGATACGGGAGGGTTGACCTCGAACGTAGCTACGGTTCGGGTGAACGTCACGAAATAGCGTGCGCACATAGTGGAGTGCCGGGCGTATCGACTGGGTGAACGGACGTCCGGCACCCACCAATTTTTGGGAGACAAGTCAAATGCGTATCTGTGTCTTTCTTGCGGCGATTGTTGTCTTGGGAGAGTACGCTCCGCTTTCCAGTGCGAGTGTAGCAGGGCGGGAGAGTGTCCAGGCCTCGGAACTCGGCGCCAAATGGGGAATCGAAGTCGAGAGCGTTCGCCTCGCTGGGGCGGAAATGATGTTGGATTTTAGATATCGCGTGATTGACCCCGAGAAGGCAGACCTGTTGTTTTCACGGCAAGTGCAACCATGCCTGATTCACCAGGCGAGCGGCGTCAAGTTGCGTGTGGCTTCGACTGCTAAGACCGGTCCGCTGCGCACAACTTACCGGCCACAAGCAGGCCGGATTTATTTCATGCTCTTCGGCAACACACGTCGCCAGGTCAGCGTAGGGGACCGGGTGACCGTCATGGTTGGGGACTTCAAGGCGGAAAACCTAAGAGTGGAATGAATGGGGGTTCGTGTGAAACACCGTGTTTGCGGATGCCTGCTCGTATTGACGTCGTTTGTCTGTCCGGCTTTGGCAGAGGATAGCAGCGAGAAGATCGATCCAAAGCTGTGGGCACTGCTCTCAACTGACGGCTCAAAGGTGCCGGCATTCGTGTTGTTTGCCGGACGCGCTCCGCTGGGTCCTGCGTCACGGATACCTGAGCGGGCGGCGAGAGGCAAAGCGGTTATTAAAGCTCTAATCTCATTTGCCGAGAACAGCCAGATAGCCGTGAGGGCGCAACTGAGTGCTCAAGGTGTCCCGTTTACACCGTATTGGGTCACGAATGCGATCTTCCTACCGGAGGCGACCGCTCCGTTGGTGCTGGATCTGGCGAAGCGGCCTGAGATTACGGGGATTTTCGCCGAGCCGGAGTATTCGGTTCCCGATATTGCCGGCGCCCAACAGACCACGATCTCGGGTGGTGAATGGAATGTCTCGAAAATCAATGCGGACGAAGTATGGTCTGTCGCCACCGGGACAGGCATTGTAGTTGGCAGCATCGACACTGGCGTCCGCTATACCCACGAAGCCCTCGTCAACCAGTACCGCGGGAACTCCGGCGGCAGCTTCGATCATAAAGGCAATTGGTATGATCCGACTGGGCGATGCGGGGCTACGCCATGCGATAACACCAGCCATGGAACGCATGTGATGGGGATTCTGGTGGGCAGTGATGGCGGAACCAACTTCACCGGCGTGGCTCCAGGCGCCAAGTGGATCTCATGTAAAGGATGCACTGATAATTCAACCTGTTTGGGTTCGAAGCTCCTGGCTTGTGCACAGTGGATGATGGACCCACTGGGCGACGGAACGGGCGCCGGGCAGCCCGACATCGTGAACAATTCCTGGGGTGGCGCCTCTGGCGATGCCTGGTTTATGTCTTACGTAGACAGTTGGAGATCGGCGGGCATCTTTCCAGTCTTCTCTGCCGGCAACAATGGTCCGGGCTGCGCCACGACGGGATCGCCTGGCGACTACCCTGGGTCGTTCGCTGCCGGGGCTACGGACAGTTACGACGTGATCGCGAGTTTCTCATCACGCGGACCGTCCGGCTTCTTCGGGACAAAGCCGAACGTTACCGCGCCGGGCGTCAACATCCGATCGAGCGCTGCCTCCGGCGACACCAGCTACGGGTATTACAGCGGGACATCGATGGCGAGCCCACATGTGGCCGGCGTGGTAGCCCTCCTATGGTCGGCACGTCCTGAACTGTATGCAAAGATCGCCCTCACGGAGAAAGTTCTTCGGTTGTCCGCGGTGCCGATGAGTACTTCGGAGAACTGTGGAGGTTCGGCGCAACTCATCCCGAACAACACATACGGATCGGGGCGCGTAGACGCTGCGTCGGCTGTAGGGACTTCCGTGACTCCGGACGAACCTCCGCTCGTTACGATCTCGTCGCCACCTTCAGGGACTAGTGTTAAATGCCCGGCTGCCGTACCGTTGGCCGGCACGGCTAGTGATGTGGAAGGCGGCGATCTTACAAGCAGCATCGTGTGGGCGAGCGACGGGGCGGTATTTGCGGAAGGTGGCTCTGCGACGCGTACGTTCAGTTGCGCGGAGGTGGGGACACACAACCTTGTGGCTGGAATCACCGACCAGGGCGGTTTGATCGATACCGACACAGTGACGATCCAAGTCCAGGCAGCCTGTAAGGTGAGTGGTGCGGCGTGCAGTTCGAACCGCGAGTGCTGCTCAAGCAAGTGCGGTGGAAAGTCAGTCAAATTATGCAAATAGTCGAGTGCGGATCAAAGCGTTTACTGCTGTTGCTGCTGGCGTTTGCAGCGATAGCGCGTGCTGAGGTCACAACCTATCGCAGTGAATCTGCATATCTCTCCGGTCTGTCGAGTTTTGGCTACATCAGTTTCACGGAGGGGTTTGAGGACGAGATTGTATGGGAAGGGACTCGAACCCCCGCCGCAGCGGATTCCGTTGTCAGTCAGGGTGTCGTCTGGACATCGAACCATCCGTACGCGATCAGCCGCGCCGGCCGCCTCTCTACGTCATACGGGGCAGCGCGCTCCGGTCAGTGGGGCGTGTACTCCGAACCGCACGGAGATCCGGATGTTACCGATCCAAACGGGTTTATGTACGACGGAATACTGGGCACCCGTGTAGCTGGAACAAGCACCGTTCATGGAGTAGGTGGCTGGTTCTGGGGGCTGCCCGGATCGAAAATCCGGATAATTCTCGATGGAAACGACTTGAACTCTTACGAGCTTGGCATTGTCGACCAAACGCCACAGTTCTTTGGCGTGATCTCCACGGCGGGTTTCCACAGGTTCGAGATCCGTGAGATGGAGGGGACGAGGATGGACCAGAAGTACATATTTGCCGATGATTTCACCATTGCGGTTGTTCCAGGCGAGTGCTGCAGTGTGAATGCCACCTCCGGCGCGAGCTATGCCGGTCCCCCGCTAGCGGCTGATTCGATTGCCACGGTATGGGGAAAGGATATGGCCACGAGTATCGGGTATGCCCTTTCGTTCAACCTGCCCACTCTGCTGGAGGGCACCGAAGTCTGGATCAGGGACAGCATTGGCGCACAACGAAGAGTTCCTTTGTTTTACGTGAGTCCCGACCAGATCAACTTCCTGGTGCCTTCTGACACCCAAAATGGACCAGCGACAGTCACCGTTACCAGTTGGGGGCAGACCGTTGCGTCGGGCCCGATCCAAGTGGAGACTGTGGCCCCGGGGTTGTTCGCCGCGAACGCAAATGGCAGGGGTGTTGCTGCCGCCCTGGTCGATATTCGGCACGCGGATGGATCTTCCAGCATCCAGGCAGTCTTCGACTGCGGATCAATAGACGGGAGTTGTGTCAACGCCCCCATCAACCTCGGGGCCGAAACTGATCAGGTATTTCTTTCCTTGTTCGGAACCGGTATTCGATATCGCACCGCGCTCTCGGCCGTGCAGGTCGAAATCGGTGGGGTAAGTGTGGATGTTCTCTATGCGGACTCGCAGGGCTACTTTGTGGGACTTGATCAAGTGAACGTCTCTCTTCCGCGTTCCCTTGTTGGGCGAGGTGACGTAGACATCGTGCTCACTGTTGACGGAGTTCGATCGAACAAAGTGACGATGTCGATTCAGTAACGCGGCCGGGGGACCAGTTTGGGAAGTAAAGAGGCGAAGGACTCAGGATAGTGGTTGGCTCCGCCTCTTTGCGTGTGGTCAAATCTCAGAACTCCGTGAAGTCCCCTCCGAGCGGCAACTCAGACTTGTTTGCTTTCGCGGCATGTAGCGCCGGCATAGCAGCGGGTTTCCTCGACGGGCCGATCGCCCGTTGAAGCTGTGAGAGTGCTCCGCTTTGTGGCTGAGTCTTAGGCGTTACATTGCGCCTCGACGTTCCGTGCTGCGAATGCTCAGCTCCGCCCACCATCGCACCCAACCGCCCGACGATGTCATTCAACGTCTCTGCCTGAGCGCTCAACTCCTCACCGGCAGAGGCGCTTTCTTCGGCGTTGGCAGCAGTCTTCTGCGTGACCTGCTCCATCTGGCTGATGGCCTGCGCGATTTGCTCCATCCCGCGTGCCTGCTCCTGGCTTCCCAGGTTGACCTCGTCTACCAGCGTCTTGATCTTGCCGGCGTTCTCGGTAATTGAAGTGATAGCTTTTGCCACCTGGTCGAGCTTGGTGCTGCCCTCGTTGCTCTTCGTGATGGATTCCTCGATCAGGGCAGCGGTATCTTTGGCTGCCTGAGCGGATCGCTGGGCGAGACTTCTGACCTCGTCGGCGACGACTGCGAAGCCCATGCCTGCCTCACCCGCGCGGGCAGCTTCTACGGCGGCGTTTAGCGCGAGGATGTTCGTCTGAAATGCGATCTCGTCGATCACCTTGATGATCTTGGAGATCTTATCGCTCGACGTGTTGATCTCACTCATCGACGTCAGCATCTGATCGAGAGTGCGATTGGCTTCTCCTACGTTGCGTTCGGCCTCGTCGACTATCCCGGCTGCGGTCTTCGAGTTTTCCGCGTTCTTGCGGGTCATTGATGTGATCTCTTCGCTCGATGCCGATGTCTCTTCGAGCGAAGCGGCCTGTTCGGAAGACCCCTGAGCCAGTGCCTGTCCCGATGAGGATACCTGCGCGGCCGCGCTCGCGACTTGTCCGGAACCTTCAGCGAGTTCGGCTGTGATCTGCCGCAACGACCGGTTGATCTGGGTCACGATCAGGAGGACGGCGGCGGCAATGACAAAAGACAGCCCAATCAAGCTGAATGCGATCCACCGGCTTGACGAAATGCTAGATTCGGCATTCGCGGAGGCGGCCGCCATGATGCCTTTCTGCAACTGGACCGCCGTGTCAATCGACTGCTGTATTGACTCTAAGACGGGGTAGATCTGTGTCAGCATGAGCTGGTGGGCCTCGGCGAATTGCTTGTTTGCGGCGAGGCTCACATATTGCCGGTGGAGCGGCAGCCATGCCTGGCCACCCTGCTGGATTCGTCGAAGGGCCTCCCGTCCTTGGTCGGTCTCGGCGAGTTCCATCTGCTCTTTGATCTGTTCATGAATTTTCGCGAAGGTGTCGTCAAACTTCTGAGAGACTTTGGCCGCAGTCTGCAGATCATTGTTGACGTGAGATAGCTGGACGCCGCGGGCAGTGGCTTGCAGTTCGGCGAAGCGCCTTCCCATCAACTCGAGGCCCTCTATCTTTTTTGTGGTCACATTGGCTGCTTTTTGGAGTTCGCTGCCGAGATTGCCGATAGATCGGAGCGACGTGAAGGCCTGTACCAGTAACAGTGCTAGCAGGCCCGCAAAACTGAGAATCAGCTTCTTTCCAATAGTCATTTGCGATTGCATTGTGGTGTTTTTCGAGAATCCGCTACGACTGAAGGACCTGCTTGAGGCCGGTTAACTCGTTAGCGCTCAGAATCTCGTTGATATCTAACAGAATCTTCACCTTGTCCTTGCTTTTCGCCATGCCGAGCAGGTACGGCGTGTCTACACCCTGACCGAAATCGGGCGTATTCTCGATGTCTGCCGAGGCGATGTTAGCTACCTCCGAGACACCGTCGACAATGATGCCCATCAGTGTCGCGCCCGCCTCACTCTGCATCTGGACAACAATGATGCACGTGCGTTGCGTATATTCAGCCGGCGGCAGCCCGAATTTCAAGCGGAGATCCACGACCGGAATCACCTTGCCCCGCAGGTTAATAACACCTTTGACGCACGCCGGCGTCTGCGGGATGGCGGTGACTTCCTGCAGGCCCATAATCTCGCGGACCTTCAGGACTTGAATCGCGAACTCTTCGCGGCCGAGGTGAAAGGCCAGGTACTTCCCGGCGCGTTCATCGCTCTTTGCCCCAGCGCCGGTCTCAGGGGCGGCGATCGCACTAGCCTGCATGAACTCTCCTTCCTGCCGGACCGACAACTTTGAGAACGGTCCTAAGCTCATATCGGATGAATGTTGAAGAAAAGTTAGGTGACTACCTGGGTTGACCCTGAAATTACACATCGGGCCGTCCGATAGTTGAATTCTGGAGCGGATACCTTGATGCGAGCGGAGCATGGTGTTACCTTCAGTGGTCCATATGCCTTTGCGAAACGATGATTCTGGTGACGGACTCGTTCGGAGTGCTCGGTTATACTGGGGGCGGAACCGCTGGTTCTCAGCCGGTGGACCATGTCCTGATGCGGGAGATCTCACCGGCGGGGTGGCGCCGGGAGCCATGAGCACTGCCAATCCTCATCCTCGGGCGAAGACGGAACGGGAGTTCGCCGAAGCATTCCGGGATCCCGAAGAATGGTTGGATCTGCTCCGGGACGCTTCAGGAATCTGCCTTGCGGTCGCCGACTGCTCCGGCCGTTTCGTGGAGTGCAACGCCGCTTACGAAGAGATGGTGGGTTACAGTCTGGAAGAGCTTCGGGCAATGACGCTCTTTGATCTGACTCACCCCGAAGACAGAGCGGCGGAGGAAGAGTTGTTCCGGCTCCAACTGGCGGAAGAGGATCATGGCCCTACCAGCATTCGGACGAAACGCTACTGCAGGAAAGATAGCCAGACTGCCTGGGTTCGGATCGCGAGTAGGATTGTACGCTTTGGCAAAGAACCGGGACTTTACGCGATAGCCGTTGCCACTGACGTAACCGCCGAGAAGGAAGCCGTGGACCAGTTCCGCAAGTTGTCTGGGGCTGTGGAGCAAAGTCCTGTTTCTGTCGTGTTGTCGAACGCCTCTGCCAAAGTCGAGTACGTGAATCCGAGGTTTACTGAGCTGACGGGTTTCACGATCGAGGATCTCGCCGGCAAGGACCCCCAGTTTCTGCACGCCGCCGACGATCCTCCCGAGACATTTCGAGCAATTCACGAGACGGCCGGAGCCGGAAGAGTGTGGCGCGGTGAAATCCGGAGCCGTAAGAAGAACGGTGAGGCGTTCTGGGAGTCCGCGACGATTTCTCCGATCAAAGACACTCGCGGCGTCATCACGCACTTTCTTGCAGTTAAGGAGGACATCAGCCGGCGCAAGCGGATGGAAGAAGAGATCGCTTGGCAATCGCGGATCAATGCGTCGATGGCTGAGATGTCCAGGAACCTGGTGTCATTGGTGTCCTATGAGGAAATCTCAGAGGCGATTCTAAAGCAGGCACTTCTCCATACGGGAAGCCGGCACGGTTTTGTTGGTTACCTTGACGCACAGACGGGGGCGTTCATGGTGCCCACCCTGAGCATAGATGCTTACGCTGCGTGCGAGATCGATCCTCCTCGGGCCGTCTTCAAGGAGTTCAGTGGCATTTGGGGCTGGGTTCTCAAGAACAAGGCGCCGTTGCTCACAAACAACCCAGCCGCGGATCCCCGGTCGTGTGGTGTTCCCCATGGTCATGTGGCGATCAAGCGGTTTCTTGGTGTGCCGTGCATACTTGGCGAAGAGGTTTTGGGGATGATCGCCGTCGCGAACGCCGATGTCGATTACGCCGATAGGGAACAGGGCGTTCTTAAGCGTCTGGCGGCCATCTACACGATGGCGATCGAGCGAAAACGCAGAGAAGACGAGCACGCGCATATCCAGGAACAGTTGCGGCAATCACAGAAGCTGGAAGCCATAGGACAGCTTGCGGGTGGTGTTGCTCACGACTTCAACAACCTACTCACCATCATTAACGGCTATAGCGATCTCGCGCTCAGCCGGCTCGACCCTAAAGACCCCCTTTGCAAAGAGCTCACGGAGATCCGAAAGGCGGGTGAAAGGGCTGCTTCTCTCACGAAACAGCTCCTGGCTTTCAGCCGGCGCCAGTTGCTGGCGCCTGAGCTGATCGATTTAAACACCGTCGTGACTGGCATGGAGGACATGCTGCGCCGCGTAATTGGCGGACGAATCGACTTAGTGACCGTGCTCGAACCCGATCTGGGATCTGTCAGGGCCGATCCGGGTCAGATCCAGCAAGTCATTATGAATCTTGCCGTTAACGCCCGCGACGCGATGCCAAATGGCGGACTGTTGACGGTACACACCCGGAACGTGGAGCTTGACGAGCAATACGTTATCGACCATGGCGCAGTGAAACCGGGTCTTTACGTGATGATTGCGGTCTCCGATACGGGGATCGGGATGGATGAGGTCACACGGAACCGGATTTTCGAACCTTTCTTCACGACCAAAGAGCAGGGGAAGGGGACGGGGCTCGGTCTGCCGACGGTGTATGGCATCGTCAAGCAGAGTGGCGGCTATGTATGGGTCTATAGCCAGCCTGGTTTGGGCACCACGATGAAGGTGTACCTGCCGAGGTATGAGGGTTCGGCCGAGAAATCTCAGGCCCGTTCCGCCAAGGTCGAACTACCGAAGGGTTCCGAGACGGTTTTGCTTGTTGAAGACGAAGACGGAGTTCGTGCGCTTGCCGGCGCTGTCCTCAGGTCCTGTGGTTACAACGTGTTAGAGGCAACCAGCGGCGACGAGGGGTTGCAGGTCAGCGAGCGATACGGCGGCGCAATTCATGTGATGATCACGGATCTCGTGATGCCCGGTTTGACCGGCTCGGAGTTGGCGAGCCGCATCACTGCAATCCGGCCAAGGATGAAGGTCCTCTTAATGTCCGGCTATTCGGGCGTCCAAGGCACACCGAACCCATCCGTCCCGGCCGGGAGCGCTTTTCTGCAAAAGCCTTTTTCACGCAACGCGTTGGCTTCCAAACTTCGAGAATTGCTTGATGGGCCCGCGCCTCGCGCAACCGTACTTGTTGTGGATGACGAGGAGGAGATTCGCCATTTAGTGCGGCGAATTCTGGAGTCAGCAGGCTTTGACGTGGCCGAAGCGGGGAACGGCGAAGAAGCGTTGGCGCAGCTCACGCGCCACGGTGCCGACCTGGTCATTACCGACCTTGTGATGCCGGACTGCGAAGGGATCGAGACGATCAGCCGGCTGCGTAAGGAGCGGCCGGAGATGAAGATTATAGCGATGTCCGGCGCCTTCGGCGGGCGCTTCCTCCGGGTGGCGCAGGCAGTGGGTGCCCATGCGGTCATTCAGAAACCGCTCCGGGCGGACGAAGTGCTCGAAGCGGTCAGGCGGGTTCTTAAGTAGGTACGCCGGCATCGGCCGATTTCTCAGCCTGACAGTAACTATCGAGGATTGATTGTGTTATCCTCTCTGTTGGGTTCCTGAGAGCTGTTCTCCCCTTCCGAGAGGTTTCTATGTCGGGTCATTCCAAGTGGGCGACCATCAAGCACAAGAAAGCTGCCGCGGACGCTAAGCGCGGCAAAGTTTTTACACGATTGATCAAAGAGATCATGATCGCGGCGCGAAGCGGCGGCGGCGATCCCGACTCGAATGCGAGGCTCCGGACGGCTATCGTGGCCGCCAAGGCAGTCAGCATGCCCGCCGATAACATCAAGCGCGCGGTCATGCGCGGCACGGGCGAGCTCGAGGGCGGCCAACTCGACGAGATCATGTTCGAGGGGTACGGTCCGGGCGGCGCTGCCGTGCTTGTCTCGGTGGCGACTGATAACCGGAACCGGACAGTCAGCGAGATCCGGCACATCTTCTCCAAGCAGGGCGGCAACCTGGCAGAGCAGGGTGCCGTGGCCTGGATGTTCGAACGCAAAAGCCAGATCCTGATCGAGCAGTCGAAGACGACCGAGGATCAGCTCATGGACCTGGTCCTTGATGCCGGGGCTGACGACATCCGCAACGACGGCTCCAGTTGGATCGTGCTATCTCCCCAGGAAGTGCATGACAAGGTGCTCGAAATTCTGAACAAGGCGGGGATCAAGCCGGACGAAGCGGAAATCGGCATGATTCCAAAGAACATCGTCAAGCTGGAGGGAAAAAACGCTGCCGGAATGCTGAAGCTGGCCGAAGCCCTCGAAGAGCACGACGACGTTCAGAACGTGTACTCGAATTTCGATATCGACGAGAAAGAGATGGAGGCCCTCGCGGGGTAACGGAGGGCCTGGGTTGGGGATGCGCATTCTCGGGATCGACTGCGGCACCGAGCGAACGGGCTACGGCGTCATCGAGAGTGACGGGCGCACACACCACGTGGTTGTGAGCGGGGTCATTCGTACGCGTCCCGCCGAAGCCATGGATCGGCGCCTGCTTGCGATCGCCCAGGGGCTGCGCGAAGTAATTCGCCAGCACGTTCCCAGTTCCGTGGCAGTGGAGGAAGTTTTCCAGGCGGCTAACGTCAAATCTGCGCTCAAGCTGGCTCAGGCGCGGGGTGTTGCGTTGCTGGCCGCGGCAGAAGCTGGGCTGCCGCTTGGCGAGTACTCTCCTCTCGAAATCAAAATGAGCGTCGTCGGTTATGGTCATGCCGACAAGCGACAGGTCCAAATGATGGTGACTTCGCTGCTCTGTCTCAACGAGACGCCTCCCGAAGACGCCTCGGACGCGTTGGCGGTCGCGATTTGCCATGCAACGCATAGGGCGCACGAAGCTCGCCTGGGGGTCTGCCGATGAATTGGGCTATCGCTCTACTAATGATCTCGGGCGTTGTGGTTCCGCCGTCGCCCGCGCGTCTTGTTTACGAGAAGAGTTTCCCCAAGAGCAGCTATCTGCCCTTCGTGTCCATCGTCGTCGAGAAATCCGGCGAGGCTGTGTATAAGGAAGCACCGGACGATCCTCAGCCGATTCGTTTCCGTCTGGAGAAGCCTGAGACCGAAGCCATCTTCACTCTGGCCGGTAAGCTTGACTACTTCGGCCGGCCGCTTGAGTCGGGCTTGAAGGTCGCCCAGATGGGCATGAAGAAGTTCCGATACGAAGACGGTGTCCGGACGAACGAGGTCAGTTTCAATTATTCGCAGGATCTCGACGCGCAGGCACTCGCGGATTGGTTTGAACGGATCACCGAGACGGTGCGGCATTCCATCGAGCTGGAGCGAACCGCGAAATTCGACCGTTTGGGAGTTGACCGGGCGTTAATCCAGCTTCAAGTGACGGTCGAACGGAACCGCCTGGCGGGTGCGGAGGTACTGCTACCGATGCTCGACCGGATCGCGAAGAATTCGGTTTACATGAATCGTGCGAGGGAACGGGCGGCGAATATCGCCGATTTCATCCGTTCCGGAAAGCCGAAATCCGAGTGATGCGGCTCGCTCTCTGCCTTGCCTTGCTGGTATCAGGCGCCGGCTTGGCTCAACAGGAACCTGCCGAGACCGAGGAGAGCCATCTTCGCTCTGTGCTGGCGGGCGCTTCATCAGGTCCGGAAGCGTTTATAAAGGCGATCGAGACTCACCTTGCCAAGTACCCGAACGCGCCTCGACGCGCGGAGATGGAGCGTTCGCTTGTTCAGGCTGCCATCGAAACCCGTGACGACGAACGTGTCGTGCGATATGGCGAGCTGATCATTGCGCGGGGCGACGCCGATCCGGATATCCTTTCGCGGGTAACGTACTCGCTGCTGTCACAGCCGGGCGCGGAGCGAGCCGAACGCGCGCTTCGTTACGCCAAAATATACGAAGAAAAGCTGCGGGCGTTAGGACGTGACAAGCCTGCCTTTCGCAGCGAGCAAGCTGCGCTGAAGGAGAACGTCGACCGCGGGCTTTCCCGTGCCTACATGTTTCAAGCACGAGCTCTTGGCAGCCTTGGCCGGCTGGACGAGGCGGTAAAGACGGCGGCTACGGGTTTTGATACTTACCCTACGGCTGAGTCCGCAAGAGAGATGGCCCTGTTGTACTCCCGCGCCGGGAAGGATCTCGATGCGGCGAAGTGGTATGCGAACGCCTTCGCAGTCGAAGACCCCCGTTCTACCGCTGCCGAGCGCGCCGAAGACCGCAGGCGCATGGGCGAGTCCTACCTAAAGGCGCAGGGTTCCAGCGCGGGCCTCGGCGACCTGGTGCTTCATGCTTACGACCTCATGGCCGCGCGACTGGAGAAACACCGTGAGGAGATCCGGCGTGTCGATCCAAACTACGGCGTGACCGATCCGATAAATTTCACGCTGAGCGCGTTGCAAGGGGACCCACTCGCCCTCTCGACGCTTACCGGAAAAGTTGTGGTGCTCGATTTTTGGGCGACTTGGTGCACTCCCTGCCGGGTTCAGTACCCCATCTACGAGGAAGTCAAGCAAAAGTTCGCCGGCCGCAAGGACGTCGTCTTCGTCTCCGTGAACACCGACCAGGAACCCGAAGTGGTGGGGCCGTTCCTCGAAAAGAACGGCTGGGACAAGACGGTGTACTTTGAAGAGGGGTTATCGCGCGTGCTTCGTGTGGATGCGATTCCCACGACGGTCATCATGGGCCGTAACGGGAAGGTTGCCGCGCAGATGCCCGGATTCGATCCGGGCACATTTGCTGAGACACTTAGTGCCAGGATCCGGGAGGCGCTTGGTGAGTAACGTAAATTCGTTCCGCCGAATCGTCCTTATCGTGCTCGATAGCGTGGGCATTGGCGAAGCGCCGGATGCCGCCGAGTACGGCGACTCCGGAAGTGACACGCTGGGGAATCTCGCCCTGGCGCGCACGCTGCGAGTGCCGAATTTCTGCTCGCTCGGCCTTGCGAATATCAGGCCACTCGCGGGGCTTGCGGCCGCGAATACACCGTCTGGTTTGTACGGACGTTGCCTGCCGGCTTCTCCCGGCAAGGACACGACCACCGGACACTGGGAGATCGCCGGCGCGCATCTGGATCGTCCTTTCCCGCTGTATCCTAATGGTTTTCCCCGGGACGTGATGGATGAGTTCGAGCGCCGGACCGGCCGCTCCACCCTTGGGAACATACCTGCTTCGGGCACTGAAATCATCAAGGACCTCGGCGCGGAGCACATGCGCACCGGCTCGCCGATCATCTACACATCCGCCGACAGCGTGTTCCAGATTGCGGCTCATGAAGACGTGATCCCGCTGCAGGAACTGTACCGGATGTGCGAGACGGCTCGGGAGATTCTGCACGGCCCGCACGAAGTGGGCCGCGTGATTGCGCGTCCCTTTTTGGGTCCTCCGGGCGCTTTTGTCCGGACGACGAACCGAAGGGATTACGCAGTGCCACCTCCCAAGGGAATGTTGTTGGACCTACTGGAAGCACGTGGTGTCCCGGTTTACAGCGTCGGCAAGATCTTCGAGATCTTCCTGGGGCGGGGAATCGGTCCTCACGTGAAGACTGTAAGCAACGCGGACGGAATGGCGAAGACGCTGGACGCGCTGGACAAAGCGCCGGAAGGTTTGATCTTCGTTAACCTTGTCGATTTCGACATGCTTTACGGGCACCGGAACGACGTCGAAGGATACGCGGCGGCGCTCGAAGCCGTCGATCGGTGGCTGCCGGAGTTTCTGGGGCGGCTTCGGGCTGGCGATCTGGCGATCTTTACCGCGGATCACGGCTGCGACCCCACCACACCCTCCACCGATCACAACCGCGAGTATGTGCCGCTACTGGGGTACGGACCCGGCGCGCGGCAAGGCGTCAATTTGGGTACTCGGGCCAGCCTGTCCGACATCGGGCAGACGGTGGCCGCGAATTTCGGAGTTCAAGTTCAGAAAGGAGTCAGCTTTTTAAGCGCAATCGTATGAGAAAACCACTGATGGCGGGCAACTGGAAGATGTATAAGACCGCGGCGGAAACGTCGGAGTTCTTCGAGAAATTCAATCCTCTGGTGGCCCAGTGCACCACCCGCGATATCGTAATTTGTCCGACCTTTGTGAGTCTGCCCGCGGCCGTAGCGGCCACCAAGGGCACCCAGATCGGCATCGGCGGCCAGAACCTGTATTTCATCAAGGAAGGCGCCTATACGGGTGAGATTTCCGGACCCATGCTTGCGGCAGTTGGTGCGAAGTGGGTCATCATCGGTCACAGTGAGCGCCGCCAGTACTTCGGCGAGACCGATGCCAGCGTGCTCAAAAAGACCGTGGCCGCACTCGAAGCGGGATTGAAACCGATCGTGTGCGTTGGCGAACGTCTGGAAGACCGCGAAGCGGGCAACACCGAAGCGGTTCTGGTCGGACAGTTCCAGGGCGGTGTCGCCGGTCTCGACGCGGCACAATTTGCCCAGATCGTCGTCGCCTATGAGCCTGTTTGGGCGATCGGCACGGGTAAGACCGCCACGCCGGAGATCGCGGAAGATGCACATCGCGTGATCCGCGCGCAGGCCGTGAAGCAGTTCGGCCAGGCGGCGGGCGATGCGCTCCGC
>JBDKSR010000306.1:0-2714 GCA_039680545.1 Bryobacteraceae bacterium
ATGGCGGTGGCCCTGGTCTTGTCCTGGTGGTAGTCGGAGATGAAAGCGAAGGCCGCGGGCAGGTACGCGCACTCGGCCATGCCCAGCAGTACACGCGCCAGGAACAACTGTTCCTGGTTCCGCACCAGCGCAGTCGCCAGCGTGACTGCGCTCCAGCCCACCAGGCTCCAGAAAATCATGCGGCTGCGCGGGAAACGGTCAGCCACTGCTCCGGCGATTGGTGAACCGATGGCGTAACTCCACAAGAATAGGGACCCGATGGCAGCAAGCCCCACGTTGCTCATTCCCAGGTCGCGCTGCACCAGTGGGAAGACCGCCGAGAGCGCCGTGCGGTCAGCGTAATTGATGGCGCCTATGAAAAAGAGCAGTGCGAGCGATTGCCACTTATACATGGAGTTAACCTAGGGCATTTTGAAAGAGTCGCAGCCAGTTCCCGTGCATGATGGCCTGGATATCGGCATCAACGTAACCCCGCGCGGCGAGCAAGCCCGGTATAGACTGCAAATCAGCAATCGTATCTAAGCCATGCGGGCTTTGTTCGGTTCCGAAGCCGCCATCCAGATCGCTGCCGATAGATGCGTGCCGGGTATTGCCGGCGACTTGGCAGATGTGGTCGATCTGATCAACCACATTCTCCAACGTGACCGCTTCGTGCGGCGTAGCGCCCTCCACCCAATCCGGGATCAGCATCCATGTGTCGAATGCGACACCGATCACCGCATCGCGCACGATGAGAGCACGTATCTGGTCGTCTGAGAATTGCCGGTCACCCGGCACAAGGGCGCGGCAGTTGTTGTGGCTGGCAAGGACTGGTCCATCGAACAGTTCGAGCGCCTCCCAGAAGCTTTCTTCGGCGAGATGCGTGACGTCCAGGATCATGCCCAGGCTCCGCATGATCTGGATCAATTCGCGCCCGGCCGGTTTCAACCCGCCACTTGAACCAGTCCCATAGGCGTAGGCGGATGGGCCATAATGCGCCGGTCCAACCACGCGCAAGCCCTGCCCGTACCAATCGGCTACCTGCTCGGGGTACTCGATCGGATCGCCGCCCTCCATGGCGAAGATGTAGCCGATCGGAACGCCAGGCTGTCCGTCGTTCCAAGCCGTCACATGCTTATCGATGGCGGACCAGTCACGCAACATGCGCAAATGGCCCTGACGTTCGAGCGAACGGTAGTAGGCTAGTTGGCCTTGCGCGGTGGCGTACGCCAGCGACTGGTTTCGGAAATCGATTGACTCGGTTCCGGACGGGTTTGCTCTAGCGATCACCGTTGCCAGGCAGAGCCCCACGTCCCCCCGTCGCATGTCGGGAAGCGAAACGGTGTTCATGCCGCGACTCTTGCCCTTCATGCCGGCCTCGGCGCTTCGGATGGCCTCCACCGGAAGTGTCAGGTCGCGGTTCATGTCGAGAGCACTCATGGACAGATCAAGATGGCTATCGATGATCAGCATCTCTTTCATCCTTTGAGCAACACGGATAGTGAGTCGCGGAGAGCTTCCAGTGTGGCATCGATGTCGGCTTCTGTGTGTGCGGCCGAAATAGAGCACTGCTTGGTGGGAGTTGGGAAGAAGTAGACGCCGCGGTCGATCAACTGTGTGCGCATGGCAGCGTCGAAATCAAAACGGTGATTGGCTGCTAGATCATGCCAGTCCTTTGGTTGATGGTCCATGAAGTAGATGCAGGCAGCGCTTCCCTGGCGCGCCACGGTCGCGGTGATACCCAACTCGCGCAAGATCTTCCCGGCGCCGCTTTGGAATCGGGCCCCCAACGCATCGCCATGGCGATAGACTTCCCCGTCGTTGGCGGCAAGACGTTCAATCGTGGCGATGGCTGCGGCTGTAGGCACCGGATGAGCATTATACGTGCCGGCAAGCAATACCCGCTTGGAGTCGTCCGGGTGCACGAAGTAATCCATTAGGCCGGCGCGGCCGGCGATGGCTGCAATTGGATAGCCGTTGGCCAGCGCCTTCCCAAACAATGCCAGATCCGGAGTCACACCCGACAGCGACGAATACCCGCCGATCGCATGACGGAACCCGGTCTTCACTTCGTCGAAAATGAGGACGAACCCGAACTCATTCGCCAGCGCTCTCAAACCGGCCAGATAGCCCGGTTCGGGATGCACAACGCCGATGTTCTGCAGGATGGGCTCGGTGATCAGGCAGGCAATCTCGTGCGTCTCGCAGACGTGACGGACTGAGGCCAGATCGTTGAAGTTCACCGGATGAACCAGGGCTTGGTGCGATTTGGGGATGCCGGCGGAGATAGGCAGGTAGGGGTACTCTCCAGGCGAGACTCGCGGCCCGAGCACACTAAGCGGCGTCATCAGATTGCACGCCACATCGTTGTGCCAGCCGTTATAGCCACCTTGCATGACGATGATGTCATCGCGCCCGGTAACCGCGCGGGACAGCCGGATCGCCTGGTAAGTCGCTTCGCTCCCGGAATTCAGGAACTGCACGGACTCCGCGCACGGCACGTACTTGCACACCAGCTCTGCCAGTCGGCCTTCGAGTTCCGTAGTCCCCGAGCCGAACAAGCTCATGCCATCGCGGAACACCTTCTCAACGGCAGCATTCACGCCTGGGTCGTTGTGTCCGAGGATGAACGGCGCGAACGCAGCATGGTAGTCGATATATCGATTCCCTTCGGCGTCCCAAAGGTATGCTCCGGCGCCTTTCGTGAACACAATCTCCGGTTCCGTTGCTCGATT